>CALKIF010000133.1:0-6159 GCA_937988715.1 uncultured Alphaproteobacteria bacterium
TAGGCAGAACGGGCCCAGCCCTCGCCCAGCAGGATATCGCGCACCGCCGGATCAGCCGGTCTATCTGCCTGTTCAAGATAGCGGCTGTCTGACCGGCTGAGCCTGAGGCGGGGCCCAGCAGATGCACGCGCACCCGGCGGCAGACAGAAAGACAGGCGCGCCGCAAAGCTGAGCGCGTCCCAGACAGAGGCGACCGCGTCATGAGTAAGGGCGTCTGTGCGGAACGGCGCGTCAAATAAGATATGGTCCAGATGTAATTCTGCAGCATAAAGCAGGACAGAAAGGGCGGCCGGGCCCGCCATCAGCCGGTTCAGTTCTGATGCGATCCGTTCAGCTGACAGATTTGGCAGCAGATGCGTATGGACCGCTATCGCCGCGCGGTCAGCTTCAGCCATCACCAGATCAGGATAGGTCGCCAGAAACCGCAACGCCCGCAAGGACCGCAGATGATCTTCTCTCAGACGGCGGGCCGGATCGCCCACAAACCGCAACCGCCAGGCCTGAAGATCAGCCAGGCCGCCAACCGGATCAAAAAGCTGGCCAGAGGCATCGAGATACAGCGCGTTGATGGTGAAATCACGCCGCTTTGCATCTTCTGCCCAGCTGTCGGTGGGCCGGATGCGGGCGTGGCGGCCGTCTGTTTCGGTATCGGTGCGCAGCTGAGTGATTTCGGCTGACTGGCCCTGCTGCCGCAGCGTCACCGTGCCATGGGCAAGACCTGTATCATAGACCGAAAAGCCTGCATCGCGCGCTGCCTCAGCAAAACGAGTGATCGGCAGGCTAACCGCCAGATCCAGATCCTGATCGGCCGTAAAGCTGAGGCCGTGATGGTCTGCCAGCAGCGCGTTGCGGACCACACCGCCCACCAGCCGGGCCTCGCCGCCAGCGGCCTGTGCCAGCGCGAACACATCATCAAGAAACGCCTGTCTGGCCGGGCCGAAAGCAAGCAGATACGGTTCGGTCATGAGAACAGCCCTTGAGGGGTTAACTGGCAGAAGGGCCGGGCACAGGTTTAAATTCACCTGGCTTTATCTGCCCGTTTTCAATCCGGGGCGGCTGGTAATCTGTGCTGGGCGCGCCTGAACGGCCCAGATCAAACAGAACCGCCGCACCGACAAATACAATCAGCGACACAGCTGCGGCGATCACATGCCGCCAGGCAATCAGGGCTGAGCCTTTAGCATGCCGCCGCCCCACACGCAGCAACAAGGCCAACACAACAAGCCCAGCCAATACCGCAATGATGAGGATAAGAGATGTTCGTATCATCGGCAGTCAGTTCCTTGGTTGTGACGCGTTCAGATTACCA
Source organism: uncultured Alphaproteobacteria bacterium (assembly GCA_937988715.1). GTDB lineage: Bacteria > Pseudomonadota > Alphaproteobacteria > Puniceispirillales > Puniceispirillaceae > JADHLI01. The sequence continues at coordinate 1,310 of CALKIF010000133.1, forward strand.
TAAAGCCGGGCACAGAGACCAGTACCGCCCGGCAGGTCGCCCTCAGCCTTAGCCATCTGCGGCCAGCAAATTCACAGCCAGATTGCGAAGCATCTGGGCCGTGGCACCCCAGATTAAGGGGTCTGTTCCCGGCAATTGCCAGAACCGGCGCAGGCGGCCATCCGCACTGATGCGTTCTGCGCGTTCATAAGCCGCCAGATCAATCAGAGGCGCAAGCGGGGTGAACCAGGCCTCCTCAACCTCAGCCGGATCAGGGCGCAGACGGGCTTCCAGCAGGCGCGGGTGATCATCTATTACGCCAATCGCCTGATCAACCAGATAGTTGGTGCTGGTCAGAACCGGTTCCAGATAGCCATAGGGTCGGATCAGGCGGCGGTCCAGGCCGACTTCTTCTTCGCATTCGCGCGCCGCGGTCACCGCCGGGTTCAGATCATCTGCTTCCGGTTTGCCGCCTGGAAAGCTGACCTGACCGGCATGAAGACGCAGCTGATCAGACCGTCTGGTCAGCAGCAGTTCCAGATTTCCGTCCTCTCCTGCCAGCAGGATCTGGACCGCGGCCTTGCGCGGCGGCCCGTCAGATGACGGCAGGCCTGTCCAGTCCGGCGGGGCTGTAAACACAATTGAGCTGAAATCAGATCGGGTAAACGGCATGAAAGCTTATCCTGTGGTTTTGTGTGATCCTTTATATATAGGACGCCCCTAGCCAGAAAACAGCACAAGATTCAGGACAGAGGAAAAAAACAGCCCACAGACCATAAACCGGGCTGACCCTTGTCATCTTTATCATCTGCAAGGCTGACAAGTTCATACCAGACCGGCCGGGACAGCCGCGCCAGCAACCCACCGTCAAGCCGCAGATACGGCACCGTTTCCGCCTCATCATTTCTGGCGCGCAGCAGCAAAGGCTGGTCAGGGCCAAGAAGATGTGTTCTGTTCAGATTATCTGTCAGGCTGATTCGGCGATCGCGCGCCTCTCCCTTACTGTCAAGAGAGGTGATGATAAACGGCGCGTCCTCCACCTCAATCCGGCCAAATTCAACAGGTGTGCGCAGCCAATGTTGGCCGTCCGCATCCACTTCCAGAACAGAAGCGAATAGCTTGACTAGCCGCGCCCGCTTAATCAGGCCGCCTTCGTGATACCATTGGCCATCTGCTGCGATCCGCATGTGATAATCGCGTTCAACAGGCCGTGGCCCAGTCTGTTGTGAAGTTGATTTTGGCTGATCAGCAGACATCATGAAAAAAGTTTAACCGGGGCAAGAAAAAAAATGAAAGAAAAATGCGTCCTATAAACGGTTTGCTAACCTTTTTCTGCCATACTGCCTTTTGTGCCCGAATAATTTGTGCGGTGCTGAGATTGTGATGCGGGTCTCTAGCCCGCAGAAAACAGAGGGGTTTGCGAAACAAAACAGGTTGCAGATCATCACTCACCTGTCTGACGGGGTAGAACGATCTGTCTCAGAAATAGAAGCGCTGTTCCCTGAACTGAACCAATCTACCCTGTCCCAGCATCTCGGCAAATTAAGAAAAGCCCAGATTGTGAAAACACTGCGCCAGTCACAGACCATTTTTTATTCCATTACTGATCAGGATGTGGTCAGGCTGTTGCGGCATATTTATGCTGATGATCCGGCACTGGCGCTGACCAGCCAGTAAAGCAGGGCCGGTGCGGCAGTTTGTCTGGGCCGTCCGCGAGGGCCGCCCCCTTGATTTAGCCGTCTAAACATGGCACACCATGCAACACACGCCGTAAGGTGGTCTGACCGGGGCACACCGCCCGCAGACCAGCTGACATCAGCGGCGTCTGGACCGGATGTTTAACGCCCATGTATATCTACCTGCCTATCGCTGAAGTTTCGATGCATATCGCTGTGGTGATCGGCCTTGGCGGGGGTGTTGGGTTTTTGTCCGGCATGTTCGGGGTCGGGGGCGGATTTTTGATGACGCCCCTGCTAATTTTCCTGGGCGTGCCTTCTGCTGTGGCAGTGTCAACAGAAGCCAATCAGATTGTTGCTTCTTCTGTATCCGGGGTGCTGGCCCATTGGCGGCGCGGCAATGTTGATTTCAAAATGGGCGGCATTCTGCTGGCTGGTGGTCTGGTCGGATCATCGCTTGGCGTGCTGCTGTTCTCTATTCTGCGGGATATCGGCCAGATCGATCTGGTCATCAAGCTGTCTTATGTGGTGTTTCTGGGTATTATTGGCGGGCTGATGCTGATGGAATCTGTGCGCGCCATCATGCGCACCCGCCAGCCCGGGGCAAAACGCGGCAAGCTGCATCAGCATAACTGGCTGCATGGTCTGCCGCTGAAAGTCAGGTTCCGCAAATCAAAATTATATATCAGCGCGCTGCTGCCGTTTTTCCTGGCCGCTTTTGTCGGCATTCTGTCGGCGATTATGGGGGTCGGCGGCGGCTTTATTCTGGTCCCGGCGATGATTTATCTGCTGGGCATGCCGACCTATGTGGTGATCGGCACGTCCCTGTTCCAGATTATTTTTGTGACCGCCAATATTACCATTCTGCAGTCTGTACAGACACAGACGGTGGATTTTGTGCTGGCCGGTCTGTTGCTGGTGGGCGCGGTTATCGGGGCCCAGTTCGGGGCCCGGGTCGGGGCGCTGTTGCGTGGTGAGCAGCTGCGCGGGCTGTTGGCGCTGATGGTGCTGGCGGTGGCGCTGAAGCTGGGCTTTGATCTGGTGATCACGCCAGATGATCTGTTCTCTGTGGAGTTCCTGAAATGAGGGCGCGTCTGGCCGCAATGCTGATGATGGCCTTGTGCTGGGTGATGCCCGCCGCTGCCTCTACTCTGGTGGCGGATCTGTCTTTGGATGAGGTGGCGATCACAACAGATTTCAATGGCGAAAGCCTGTTGTTGTTCGGGGCGGTCAGCGCGGCGTCTGAAAGTGACATTGTGGTAATTTTCAAAGGCCCGCCGGTCAGGCTGGCGTCCCGCAAAAAAGAGCTGGTCAGCGGGATCTGGATGAACCGGAAAACCGTGGTCTGGCAGAACGCGCCCAGTTTTTATCATATTTTTTCCAACCGCGCGCTGGATGAGGTGTTATCAGCTGAACAGCAGAAAGCCTTGCGCATCGGGGCAGATAATTTAGGCCTGCGCACAGCTGATCTGCGGCCGGGCGATGAGGATCTGGGGATGTGGCGCGGGGCGCTGGCCCGCAATATGACCGCACGCGGTCTGTGGCAGATTAATGATGAGCAGGTGTCGATTATCCGCGGCGCGCTGTTCCGCACGCCGGTTGAGCTGCCGGCCAATATCGTTCCCGGTGATTATGAGGTGCGGGTTCTGCATGTCCAGGATGACAAGCTGATTGCCGAAGACACCACCTATATTTCGGTCGCCAAAACCGGGATCGGGGCAATGATTTATGCCTTTGCCCATGAGTATTCAATTTTTTACGGGTTTTTTGCGGTGTGTTTCGCGGTCTTTGCCGGCTGGCTGGCGGCGGCCGCGTTCCGCAAGCAGTGATTTGAATTTATCTGTCCGCCCGTTTATAATGAGCGGTATGGGCACATGCCCATATTCAAAATGAGGAAAAGATGGCCGCAAAACCAAAACAGCCTGACATTCAGGCCAAGTTTTTTCTGGTTCTGGTTGACGAATCTGAAGAGCTGCATCAGGCGTTGTATTATGCCTGTATGCGGGCCAAATCAACCGGCCTGCGGGTTGCCCTGTTGTACGTCATCGCACCTGCTGAATTTGCACATTGGGCCGGGGTGGGCGAATTAATGCGCGAGGAAGCCCGTGAGCTGGCCGAAGACAAGATGCGGGTTCATGCTGATTATGTACAAGAGCTGACCGGCCAGCCGCCCTTAATCAACATCCGTGAAGGCAAGGTGGTGGAAGAGGTCATCAGCCTGATTAATGAAGAAGAGGGGATTATCTCTCTGGTATTGGGTGCAGATACCGAATCAGACAGCGCCGGTCCTGTGATCAGCCATCTGTCCGGCCGCGGGATTGGCCAGTGCCGTGTGCCAGTGGTGATTGTGCCCGGCAATCTGTCTGATGATCAGATAGATGTGTTGTGCCAACGCTCATAAAGCCAAGGATCATAAATCCAGAGGTCATAAGATAAGGGGGGGCCTTGACGGTTGCTGGCCTCCGCGCCATCTGATAGAGACAAATGGCTGCCGGTTCAGCTTTATCGGCGGCCTTTTTTTATCTCTGTTGAACGTCAACCAAAGGATTATCGTGATGGGGCGTGGTTTGTTTAAAGTCCGGTTATCTGTTTTATCTGCTGTTTTAGGAGCGTTGTTTATTATGTCAGAAAAATCATCTGAAGCAGGCGTGCTTGTGCTGGACACCAGCAAAGGCCAGGTTGAAATTGAAATGAAGCCGGACCTGGCCCCTAACCATGTGGCCCGCATCACCGAGCTGGTCAAAGACGGGTTTTATGACGGCATCATCTTTCACCGCGTGATCCCGGGCTTTATGGCCCAGACAGGCGACCCGACAGGAACCGGCATGGGCGGGTCTGGTGAAAACCTGAAGGCCGAATTCACCGATTATGAATATGTCGAAGGCACTGTCGGCATGGCCAGGGCAATGAGCCCGGACAGCGCCGACAGCCAGTTTTTCATCTGTTATGAGGGCTGCGGGCATCTGACCGGGCAATATACCGTCTGGGGCCAGGTGACAAAAGGCATGGATGTGGTGCGCAAGATTAATGAAGGCCAGCCCCCGGCAGAGCCAGATTCAATCGTCACCGCCCAGATGAAAGACTGAAGACAGACATTAACTGTTGGACGGTTTAGGCCGTCCGGCAGGGGCGAAGTGCAGGGCAAGGGCCAGCCAGATCAGCGCAAAGGCCGCCATATCCACAGATGTGAAAGGT
>CALKIF010000134.1:0-2222 GCA_937988715.1 uncultured Alphaproteobacteria bacterium
TCTATCGCTCTGTATAAATCGCTTGCAGAAGATGATGATTATCCGATCAATTATCACCATGCTGATGGCGGCATTCGGCTGGCAAATACAGAAGCGCAGATGGAAGGCTATCGCCATTTCGCCTCTATGGCCAGAGGTATGGGTGTTGATTTTGAAGTGATTGACGCCAAAGAGTGTCAGCGCCGGCACCCGCTGATTTCAACTGAAAATCTTGTCGGCGGTCTGTGGGACCCTCTGGATGGGGATATTGACCCTGCACAATTATGTCAGGCACTGGCGCGCAAGGCCCGTCAGGCTGGTGCGGAAATATACCGTCACACGCCTGTTACAGGATTGACCCAGCGTGAGGATGACACATGGTGTGTTCATACAGATAAAGGTGATATTGACTGCGAAATTGTGGTCAATGCCTGTGGTTATCGGGTCAATGAGGTCGGCGCCATGATGGGTGTGCACCATCCTGTCATGTCAATGGAACACCAATATTTTGTGACCGAAACAATCCCCGAAATTGCAGAAGCAGGTCACCGTATGCCGTTGTTGCGCTGCCCTATCTCTGATTATTATTGCCGTCAGGAAAAACAGGGGTTGTTGCTGGGATTTTATGAACAGGATTGCAAAACCTGGGGCATGGACGGGATTGACCCCCATTTTACCAATGCGCTTTGTCCTGATGATCTGGACCGTGTCACAGATGTTCTGGAAGGCGCCTTTGCCCGCATGCCCGTGCTGACACAGGCCGGTATTCACACAGTGGTGAACGGGCCAATTACCTATACTATCGACGGAACGCCTCTTGTTGGGCCTGTGCCCGGCAAGCGGAATGCCTTTTGTATTATCGGCTTGCGCGCAGGCCTTGGTGAAGGGGGAGGCCATGGCTGGTTGCTGGCACAGCAAATCGTCCATGGTGAGGCCTGTTATGATACATGGTGCCTTGACCCACGCCGGTTTTCAGGTCATGGCAATGCTGAATTAACAGCCCTGAAAGCAATAGAAGACTATCGAAATGAATTCCGGTTTCATTTCCCCCATGAACATCGCCCTGCAGGTCGGCCGATAAAGACAACACCGCTAACACCAGTTCTGGCCGCAGAGGGCGCTGAGTTTGGTGTTGTTAATGGCTGGGAACGGGTGGCCTATATCAAACCTTCGCCTGATTTTACAGAAACCCACAGCTTCCGGTTTAACGAAAGCTTTGATGTGGTGAAACAAGAGGTTACTCATCTTCATAATTTTGTTGGTCTGACAGAGGTCAACGGCTTTAACCGGATTGAGATTTCAGGAACAGATGTTCACAACTGGCTTGACCGTCTGGTCTGTGGTCCTGTGCCGCGAAAGGTGGGCAGGGTCGGGTTGGGCTACCTTCTTAATCATCACGGGAATATCAAGTCTGAGGCCACAATTGCAAATTTGGAAGATGGGCGGGTCTGGTTTGGATCTGCTGCTGCTTCAGAAATTCATGATTTTGAATGGCTGCAGCGCCATTTGCCTGATGACGGCTCTGTTCAGCTGAACAGCTTAACAAATGACTATACCATCCTGCTTCTTGCCGGGCCACACGCCAGACAGGTTCTGCAGCAAACAACCAGACTGGACTGCTCGCCACAATCGTTCAGATGGCTGGATGTGAAAACAGGTTTTGTGGGCATAGCACCAGCAACAATTATGGCTGTCAGCTATTCAGGAGAAGACGCATTTGAAATCCATGTGCCCAACAACCAGCTTTATGCCGCCTATCTCAGCCTGCGCAAGGCAGGGGAAGCTTATGATCTGAAACTGTTCGGGTCCATGGCTGTTGACTCCATGCGATTGGAAAAAGGCTATCTTCATTGGAAAGCTGATCTGATCACAGAATTCAACCCTTTTGAAACAGGTCTCAGCAGATTTGTGACTATGGGCAAAGAGTTTATCGGCAGAGACGCCCTCCAGCTTATGATGAAAAAGGGCTTGCGCAAACAGCTTGTATCCTTGGTGATTGACTGTGATCATGCCCCCAGCCATGGCGGGGCGTCTGTTTATCAACATGATCAGCTGATTGGTACAGTGACCTCAGCTGAATGGGGGCACAGAACAAATAAAAACATTGCGCTGGCGTTCATTGACCCTGACTATGCGGCCATTGGCACGTCCCTGATGGTTGATGTGCTGGGCATAAAGACACCGGCTACAGTTGTAACGCCGACTATGTTTGACCCGGAAAACAGCCGTTTGAAGCCTGCTGA
>CALKIF010000135.1:0-2646 GCA_937988715.1 uncultured Alphaproteobacteria bacterium
TGCTGGCAGCGATGGGCAAATCCGCAATTTTACAGCTGGATATGCGGCTGGGTGAAGGTACAGGGGCAGCCGTCGCGCTGTCCGTCCTGCGCGGGGCGGCCGCTTGTCATAACCAGATGGCCACGTTCGAATCTGCAGGCATAGCCGGCGCATGAGCGGGCTGCGGCGCCGTATCGCTGAGGTTCAGGTGGCCTTTATGCTGTTGACGCGCCTGCCTGCGGGCAGGCTGGGGGGGTATGTTCCTGAGCTTGCCGCCGCAAAATGGGCCTTTCCGCTGGCCGGGCTGGTTGTGGGCGGCAGTTTAGCCGGTGTATATATCACGCTGAACAGCCTAGGGCTGCCGGCCGGGCTGGCCGCCATTCTGGCCCTTGCTGCCGGCATGATGATGACAGGGGGCTTGCATGAAGACGGGCTGGCCGATTGTGCAGACGGGTTCGGCGGCGGGCAGACCAGAGATCAAAAATTAGAGATCATGAAAGACAGCCGGGTGGGCAGCTATGGGGTATTGGCGCTCATCCTTGTCATTGCGGCCCGTATTATGGCGCTGGCCGCCCTGCCCGCCACAGCTCAAAGCCTGATATTGGTGATCAGCCTGGCGATGGTCAGCCGCCTGATGATGGTGGTCTATCTGAACTGGCTGCCCTCTGCCCGCGCTGAGGGGTTGGGACATCAGGCAGGAAAAGCTGGCAGCCTGTCCGTTGTTGTTGGTACGGCTTTGTGCGTGCCAGCTGTGTTGTATAGCGGCGGTTTCTTAGTCTTCAGCCTGGCCGCGCTTGGCGGAACCGCCCTGATGGCAGGCTGGGCCGCAAAACGCCAGATTGGCGGGCAGACAGGGGATGTATGCGGGGCCGGCCAGCTGTTAAGCGAGACCGCAGGCTGGATCATGCTGGCTGCCCTGTTCCAGAACGGGGCGTGAAGCCAGAAGATATCTGCTTCTGGCTTCACTGATTTTGGTCTATTCGGCGGCGGCAAGCGTCTTTGTGAGCAGCTCAAGATTATGGGTGAACATGGCCAGATAGGATGTTGCCGGAGAGCCTTTGACAGACAAAGCGTCTGAATAAATCCGGCCCCCGATGTTAATCCCTGTTTCGCGTGAGATTTGCGCGATCAGATCGGCATTGGCTATGTTTTCAACAAACAGCGCGCCTGCACCGGTTTCATTCAGAAACGCAATAAGCTCAGCCAGCTCCTTTGCTGATGGTTCTGCATCTGTGTCGATGCCCTGCGGGGCAAGGAAGGTTAGGCCATAGGCTGTCTCCAGATAGCCAAAAGCATCATGGGCTGTGACCACAACACGCTTTTGTTCAGGCAGTTTGGCGATATCCGCAAGAGCCCGGTTATGAAGCGCGTTCAGTTTGGCACGATAGGCATCAGCATTGGCCCTGAATGTTGCGGCGTCAGCCGGGCTGGCCGCAGACAGATCCGCTTCAATATTGTTGACATAGACAAGGCCATTTTCAAGAGAGTTCCAGGCATGCGGGTCAACCTCGCCGTCAACAAGAAGAGGTGTGATGCCGTCAGTTGCAACAGCGACGGCCGCCTTAGTACCTGATGTTTCGATAAGCTGGGCAGACCAGGTCTCAAACCCCATGCCATTTATGATCACAAGGTCCGCCTCAGCAACAGCAACCGCATCACCGGTATTCGGCTGATAAAGATGAGCATCAGCATCAGGGCCGACAATAGTGGTGACAGTGGCTTTGTCACCGGCGACCTGTTCAACCATATCACCAAGGATAGAAAAGCTGGCCACAACATCAAGCTTTGCCCAGGACGGGCTTGCTGACATCATCACCGCCAGAACCGCACAGAAACAATAAAACAGCCTTTTCATAATCATTATCCTCCTTTTTTTGAAATTTACCGTTGCGCAAAATTTCCCCGCAAAAGACCAAGCGGGGCAAATAACAGACTGAAGAAAAACACCCCGCCCGCAACAAGCACAATGGCCGGGCCTGTGGGCACATCATTCAGATAAAAAGACAGAATGAGCCCGACCCAGCAACTGGACAGTGCAAACAGGAAGGTCAGAACAAGATAGCTGGTGATGGTCGAGACCCAGTAGCGGGCAGCTGTCGCCGGCAGAATCATCAGCCCCACAGCCATCAATGTGCCCAGAGATTTGAACGCCGCCAGAAGATTGAGCACAAGAAGAAACATAAACCATTGCTGAACCAGGCCGGAACGATGAGACTGGCTTTCAAAGAAAAGGGGATCAAAGGTCGCGGCAATCAGCGCGCGTAACATAAAGGCAAAGCTGAACAGCGTAATTGTTGCGGTTGCGCCGATCAGCAAAAGCGTATCATCCCCGATCCCGAGAGCAGAGCCGAACAAAAAGCTTTTCAAAGGGATGGCAGAGCCTGCTGCAGACAGGATGAAAATCCCCAAGGCCAGCGCGATAAGATATAAAGAGGCAAGAGAGGCATCTTCACGAATCAGCGTGCGGCGCGCCAGCATTGATGTGCCAAACGCCACAAGAACGCCGGCAATCAGGCCGCCGGTGATCATTGAGGCAACAGACAGGCCGAACGCAACAAACGCGATCACAATCCCCGGAACAATCGCATGTGCCATCGCCTCACCCGCAAGCGAGAGACGGCGCAGAACAAGAAACGCCCCGACAGGCGCGACAGACACGCTCAACAC
>CALKIF010000136.1:0-31137 GCA_937988715.1 uncultured Alphaproteobacteria bacterium
TCAGTTGTCGCCATAAAGGCCGCATGCGGGCCGCCATAGCCCATCGGCACACCAAAGCGCTGGGCAGAGCCGATAGCCATATCCGCCCCAATCTCGCCAGGCGATTTCAGGATCGTCAGCGCAAGCAGATCACAGGCCAGAATACAAAAACAGCCAGCGGCTTTGGCACCGCTGACCAGATCAGAAACATCGGTAATCTCTCCTGTTGAGGCGGGATAGGAGAACAGCGCCCCAAACGCCTGTTCAGGGATAAAGTCAGTTTCCGGACAGCCTGTTTTGATCTGCCAGCCCAACGATTCAGCCCGTGTCCGGATCACCGCCACTGTCTGCGGATGACAGGTTTCATCAACAAAAAAGACCTCTGCTTTTGATTTATTCACGCGCCGGGCAACCGCCATTGCCTCTGCGGCGGCTGTGGCCTCATCCAGAAGTGAAGCATTCGCCATATCCAGGCCGGTCAGATCACAGACCATGGTCTGAAAATTCAGCAACGCTTCCAGACGCCCCTGGCTGATTTCCGGCTGATAGGGGGTATAGGCCGTGTACCAGGCCGGATTTTCCAGAACATTACGCAGCAGAACAGGCGGTGTGAGGGTGCCATAATAGCCCTGACCAATCAGGGATTTAACAGAGCTGTTCCGGGCCGCCAGGTCCCGCATAAAAGACAGCAAGGCCGCTTCATCCATGGCCGGGGCAAGGTTCAGTTCACGATCCATCAGGATGTTTGAGGGTACGATTTTCTGCGTCATCTGGTGCAGATCATCAAACCCAAGAGCGGAGAGCATCGCTTTTGTATCAGGCTCATCCGGTCCGATATGGCGGGAAATGAAGTCTGCGTTTTTATCCTGCGCCATTGACCTGTAACTTGCCATGATGTTCTGCCTCCAAGACTGACTTATGCGTTTCTGAATTAAGCGGGTTGCGGGTTGTTATTGGGTGAGCTGTTTATAGGCGTCTTCATCCAGCAAGCTGTCGAGCAGGCTGACATCATCAACCTTGATTTTCACAAACCAGCCCTCGCCTTGTGGATCGGTATTGACCTGAGCCGGATCAGTTTCAAGCGCGCCGTTCACCTCAACCACCTCGCCACTGACCGGTGCATAGACAGATGACGCAGCCTTAAAGCTTTCGACTGTGGCCATATCGCCGCCCGCGGTCACCCTTGTGCCCGGTTCCGGCAGATCAACAAACACAATGTCGCCCAGCTCATTCTGGGCAAAGTCGGTGATCCCTATCGTGGCCACATCACCCTCCAGGCTGATCCATTCATGATCTTCTGAAAATTTTATCATTGCTGTTCTCCTTATCGTTTGAACCGGTGAGGGAAAAAAGGCATCGCGCAGATGGTCAGGGCAATGCGCCTGCCCCTGACATCTGCCCAGACATTATCGCCGGCAGACAGCTGTTGCGTGGCCAGCAGGCGCATCATCACAACCGGATGCCCGGCAGACGGAGCAGGTGAGCCGGAAGTCACATGACCGATAGAGGCTGTGGCCTGTTCGCTGGCATAGACAGCTGCCCCTGCCCGGACCGGCACTTTTGATAAAGAGGCCGCCCCAATCCGGCTATGTTCTGCGCCGCTCTGAAGTTCGCGCAATGTCCGTTCTGCCCCGAAAAACCCGCCTGAACGGGCCCCGCCAGCGCGCCGCGCCCGGCCAACCGCCCAGCCAAGAGATGCATCAACAATGCTTGTCTGTTCATCCATATCCTGACCATACAGACATAAGCCTGCTTCCAGACGCAGGCTGTCTCTGGCAACAAGGCCGGCCATATCCGCCTGGCCGGTGGCGCAAAGTGATTCGGTGAAGCTGGCGGCCTGTTCATCAGCCAGGCTGATTTCAAACCCATCTTCGCCTGTATAGCCTGAACGCGAAATCTGCAGAGCCTGTCCGTCATAAAGAAATGATCCTGTCTGCATAAAGGCCAGATCCCTCACCCCCTCAATAAGGCCGGACAGAACAGCTTCTGCCTTCGGGCCCTGCAGCGCGATAAGAGACCGGGACAAAAGCTGAAGATCAAAATTCTGAAGATGTGTGCGCAGCCAGTTAAGATCTTTTTCAACACAGGCCGCATTCACCACAAGACGGACATGGGTGCCCAGATTCATCACCATCAGATCATCCAAAATGCCGCCCTCCGGGTTCAGCAACACACCATAGCGTTGCTGGCCAGGCGACAAAGAGATCAGATCAGAGGGAATCAGCGCTTCAAGAGCGGTCAGGATGGCAAGGGCCGCGCCGGTGTCATCTGTGATATCAATCTGGCCCATATGGCTGACATCAAACACAGCTGCTGCCTCGCGGCAGAGCTGATGTTCCTTCAACGCCCCCAACGGATAATAGAGCGGTAAGTCAAAACCAGCAAAAGGGGCCAGCTTTGCGCCGCGTGCGTGATGCAATTCATGCAATGCTGTGCGTTTCAGCATGCTCAACTATCTTCCCCAATTCCCCAAGAGATAGCTTAAAGCCAGAATAAGAAAAAAGGCAACAGCCTAAAATCCTGACCACCAATCCCATCATTCATCCTAACAAAAAGATGTTAAAAAAAAGTTTACAGCAAACCAGTTTCTGCGCCTCAGCAGAACTGTGCCCGCCGCCCTGCAGACGCCCCGGAACAAAGAGCCTGCCCCATTTACGCCGCCGATGATTTCAGCTATCACCACTGCATGACAGACACACCCGCCCTCATCCTTGGTCTTGAGAGCAGCTGTGATGAGACAGCAGCAGCGATTGTGCGTTCTGACCGGACCATTCTGGCTGAGCATGTTGCCTCATCAGCTGATCAGCATGCTGTGCATGGCGGTGTGGTGCCTGAAATTGCTGCACGCCAGCATCTGGATGTGATCGATAAGGTGATTGAGACAGTCTGTGCAAAGGCCGGTTGCCGGCTGGCTGATCTGGACGGGATTGCCGCAACAGGCGGGCCAGGGCTGATCGGCGGGGTGCTGGTCGGGACCATGACCGCCAAGGCGATCGCCTCTGCCCTGAAGATCCCGTATTTTGCGGTGAACCATCTAGAAGGCCATGCGCTGACCGCGCGGCTGACAGATGATGTGCCGTATCCTTATCTGTTGCTTCTGGTCTCTGGCGGGCATACACAGCTGCTCAGCGTGCTGGGCCCGGGCCGGTATCAGCGTTTAGGCACCACCATGGATGATGCCGCCGGTGAAGCGTTTGACAAGGGCGCGGCTGTGTTAGGGCTGGGTTATCCGGGCGGGCCGGCAATAGAAGCGGCCGCAAGAGACGGTGATCCGGCATCTGTGCCTCTGCCGCGGCCGCGAAAAGGCGCAAAGGACTGTCATTTTTCCTTTTCCGGTCTGAAGACAGCGCTTGCCCAACGCTGGGCAAAAGCATCTGAAGCCGGTACAGCAGATGTCAATGATTTTGCCGCCAGCCTGCAAAAGGCTGTTGCCGACTGTCTGGCTGACCGGGTGAAACAGGCCCTGATCCAGTTTGCAGAGACACATGATGAGCGGCGTCTGGTGATCGCGGGCGGGGTCGCCGCCAATCAGGCGATCGGAACAGCCTTGCAGAAGCTGGCCGAAACCTATCAGTTTGAGATCCTGATCCCGCCACCCCGTTTATGCACAGATAACGGGGCCATGATCGCCTGGGTCGGGCATGAATATCTGCAGGCCGGGCAGACCAGTGCCCTCAGCTTTGCGCCGCGGCCGCGCTGGCCGCTGGATGAGGCGGCCGCCCCGCCGCCAGGCCGGGGCGTGCGCACCTAAAGCTGTGCTTTTCCTTTCCCAGCAAACTGGCCTATAGTCAAGGCATGAGACAAACAGCAAATATTGTGGTGATGGGCGGCGGCAGCTGGGGGGCGGCACTGGCGCATCAGCTGCGCCGGAACAAAGACCTGAAGTGCCAGATTCTGGTCCGGTCAGCACAGACAGCGGCCGCGCTGAGGCAGGGCCATATCCGCCAATTGCCCGCAATTACAGATCTGCCCGGCTTCAAAGTGACAGATGAGGCGGCCTGTCTTGCTGAGGCTGCGTTTATTTATCTTGTGCTGCCTGTTGCCGCGCATGCAGACAGCCTGGCCCAGATAAGGGCCTATGCCCCTGCGGACACGCCGGTTGTGCTCTGTGCCAAAGGCCTGGTTGATGATGAGGAAAAAGGCGGGCTGTTTTTGCCGGAATATGCACAAGCCCAGCTTGAGGGCCGGCCGGTGGCGGTGCTGACCGGCCCGTCTTTTGCTGATGAGGTTTTGTCTGATCTGCCGACTGCCCTGCTGGCGGCCAGCCGGTCAGAGGATGTCTCTGCCCAGATAGCGGCTCATTTTGCAGCCAGCAGCCTGAGGCTGTATCAGGGCACAGACAGTATCGGGGCGGCCCTGGGCGGGGCGGTGAAAAATGTGATCGCCATTGCGGCCGGTATTTGTACAGGTCAGGGGCTGGGCGATAATGCCCGGGCCGGGCTGATCACAAGGGGCCTGGCCGAAACAGCGCGTCTGGCCGACCATTTAGGCGCAGACAGCCGGACCATATCCGGGCTGGCCGGTATGGGCGATCTGGTGTTGTCCTGTTCAGGCCCGCATTCGCGCAATATGGCGTTCGGCCTTGCCCTTGGCCGCGGTGAGGCGGTGCCCTCATCACTGGCAGAAGGCCGGTTTTCCGCCGCCAAGCTGCGCGCCCGTGCAGACTATGAATCTATTGAACTGCCGATATGTTTTGCGGTAGATGACATTGTCAACAGACAGGCAGATATCCGCGCGCGGATCACCGCATTGCTGTCCCGGCAGGCCGGGCAGGAATAACCCTGTCTGATCAAAAAAAGAAAGGCTGTATTATGGCATATTGGCTGTTTAAATCAGAACCCGGAACATGGTCATGGCAGGATCAGCTGGCCAAGGCTGATGCAGGTGAGGGCTGGGACGGTGTGCGCAATCATCAGGCCGGTAACAATATGAAAGCGATGCAGGTCGGCGATCTGGGGTTTTTTTATCACTCGGTGAATGAAAAACGGATTGTCGGTATTGTTGATGTGATCGAAACCTGGCATCTGGACCCCACTGATCCGACCGGCCGGTTCGGCATGGTCACGGTAAGAGCGATAAAAGACATGACAAAGCCGGTCAGCCTTGCTGAGATCAAGGCTGAGCCACGGCTGGCCGAGCTGGCGCTGGTGCGGCAGTCCCGTTTGTCTGTGGTGCCGGTTTCAGAAGAAGACTGGCAGCTGATCCTGGCGATGGGAGAGACCCACCTGTAGACCGGCAGGCAAGGGTCAGGCCTGGGCGCGTTCGCGGTAAATCAGATACAGATTGCGCAGATAAATAAACAGCCCCAGACCCTGGCCACAGATAATCACCGGATCTTTGCGCCACAAAGCATATAAAAACAGAACCATGCCGCCGCCAATGGAAAAATACCAGAAGGCAAGCGGGATCACAGACCGGCCTTCACCTTCTGATTTCAGCCACTGAATGATAAACCGCATCGCAAACAGGCCCTGGCCGGCAAAGCCGATAATGATCATCAGCTGTTCCGGCTGGGTGGCCAGAGACTGCGGCAGAAACGGGAGTACGACCAGCAGGCCCCGCCCAAGAAAAAGCGCCCCTTCACCAATTGCGAATGAGATCATATCCAGCATCATCAGCCCCGTTTTCGTGATGGTTTTTTGGCAGCAGATTTAGCTTTGGCAGCAGATTTGGTTCCCGCACGTGCAGATGGTTTCGCTTTCGGGTTCGGGCGCGCCGCACCAGCTTTCGGCAATTCAACAACTGTGCCCGGATGTGCCCGCCGCCGCATCAGCCAGATCACGCCTGCCAGATCCGAAATTCCCACAATCAGCCTGTCCAGAATCCCATATTTCGACTGACCGGCGGTGCGCGCCCTATGGCCGACAGGAACAGCCAGAACGGTGCCGCCCTCTCCTCTGACCAGAGTCGGCATAAACCGGTGCATATGGTTGAAAAAAGGCAGCTTCATAAAGATATCGCGATCAACAATTTTAATCCCGCAGCCACTGTCAGGATGATCATCACGCAAAAGGCTGCGGCGTGCGCCTCTGGCAAAGGCAGATGCCTGGCGGCGGATGCCGGTATCCTTGCGCGCCACACGCACACCGCCAGCCATACCCTGTGCCGGACGCATATCGAGCAGTGCAGCTTCCAGAGCCGGCAGATCAGACGGGATATTCTGGCCATCCCCATCCAGAACAGCGATCAGCGGCGCGCGGGCCTGCAGCAGACCTGTTCTGAGCGCGGCGGACTGGCCGGAGCGGCGCTGATGGGTAAGCACGCGAAGCTGGTCAATTTCAGCAGATGCACGGCTCAGCTCATCAGCTGTGCCGTCATCACTGCCATCATCAATATAGATAATTTCAAACGCGCGGCCCTTATAGACAGCGACAATTTCGTCAATCAGCGGCCGTATATTGCCCTGTTCATTCATCACAGGCACAAGAACAGAAATTTCTGGTGAGGCGGTCACTGGCATTTTGGTCCCGGTTTAATCACGACTGGTACGGCAAGCAAGGGGCCGACCTTGAGGAATGCTATACCGGCCCAGCCCGTTCAGGTCAATGAGCCGAATCATGCTGGCGGCAGAAGATCAAGGGCTGGCGCGCTGATATAAGACCAGCTCAACATCCCGCCCTCTGGCCACAGTAAACCCGCTGACCCGGCCTTTGACAATCAGGTCAATCTCCAGCTTGGCCGCGGTTTCCAGAAATGGCGGCAAGGCGGCCTGTTCAACCACAGCCAGCCCGTCTGCCGCATCAGCCATGAATAACGCCGCCTCTCGGGCCTCCAGCAGAAACACATCACGGCCAAGATGAAACACAGCCGAGGGTTCATGATAACCAACCAGCCCGATCGCGGCCGGACGGCCAGGCAGCTGGTCAATCTGATCCGCCAGACGACCAGAGACATGAATGGCTGAGGCCCCGGCAACCACACCCGCAACCGCCAGAATATGAACCAGAATGCCGCCACCCAGCACAGCAAACAAATCAGTGATCCGGCGATGCCGGCGCCAGTACCATAACCGCCACAGACACAGCCCGACAAGACCGGCCGCCGCCAGAGCAGATATAAACGCCGCCCCGCCAGCCGCCCCGCCAAACCGCACCGATGCCCACAGCAAGGCCGCCGCAAGCACCAGCCCGAACAGCCCGCTGAGGCCAAGCAGGATATCAGACACCACAGCCATCAGCCGGGTTGGCGGCGGCATGGTCCTGGTCAGTGCATAACCACAAAGCAGCGCCAAAGCCGGCAGGGAGGGCAGGATATAATGCGGCAATTTTGTCGGCACAAATTCGATCACCAGCCAGTAACCCACAAACCAGACCAGACAGAACCGGGCCGCCTCTTCACGCCAGAGGCGGCGGCCCAGCCAGGCGATAAAGCCGGTAAAAGCAATGCCCGGCCAGAATAAAAGCCCCAGCAGGCCAAGATAAGTGCCCGGCGGCGCGCCATGTGATTCCTGTGCAGATTGTACCTTGGACAGAAAATCACCCTGAATCGCGATATTTAAAAACGCGCCATCTGTTGCAGAAGTCACCGCGACAGCCCAGGGCAGAACAAGACAACAGGTGACCAGCAGGCCTTTGAGGATATGCAGGCGTTTCAGCCAGGCGGCCCGCCTGTCCATCACCACCAGACCAAGACAGGTGGTCAGGGCCAGTAACGGGGCAATTGGCCCTTTCAGCAGAATACCGACAGACAAACACACCCAAAACCCCGCCCAAGGGACAGCAGGATCAGCTTCCGCCCGGTCCCGGTAAATGCGCCACAACATATATTGCTGGGCCAGCAAGGCAGAGAGTAAGGCAGAATCTGTCTTCGCCAGATGCGCTTCGGCAATCAGCAACGGAGAGGCGGCCAGAAGCAACACCGACACCATCGCCTGAACCGGGGCAATTGAAGAGGGCCATAAGGACTGGCTGAATTTATAGACCAGCATCAGGCTGAGGATCAGCCCGGCCAGGCTGGGCAAACGGTAGCTGGCGATATCCGCCGCGCCAAATACGGCCGCAGAAGCAGATTGCAGCCAGTAAATCGCAATCGGTTTTTTGGCACGCAGCTCATCCATGAAATAGGGGGTGATGAAATCACCACTGGCCAGCATTTGTTTGCTGGCCTGCGCAAACCGGGCTTCATCCCTGTCTATCACGCCCAGAGTGTGATGACCGATGACAACAGCCAGCGTGATCAGGCCAAGAACAAGCCAGAGGGCAGAGCGGCGGTAAATCAAACCCGCAAACCGCCTCTGCCCGTCGGCCTCATTCTGTTCTGCTGAAGATGACATAGACGTTCACTTACGCGTTTTATAAAAGTCTGAACCGGATGGTGCGCTGAATTTAGCCTATATCCGGCCCTGTTACCAGTGGCATGACAGTACAGCAGACCTCATCTGTGTTCTGCTGCGCCTGGCAATGGAAAATCAGAGATATCTGGTGTAGGCTTCGCCAGCCCCACCAGGGCCGCCCGACAGCCAAGGATCTGTAAGTTTGATGACAGCGACAAAAAAGGCCCAAACATCATATCGTCATATCTGGCGGTTGTCCTGGCCGGTGATGATATCAAATATCTCTCTGCCTCTGGTCGGGGCGGTTGATGTGGCCATGATGGGCCATCTGCCTGATCCGGCCTTTATCGGCGGTGTGGCCCTGGGCGGGCTGGTGTTTAATTTTTTATATCTGGCTTTTGGCTTCCTCAGGATGGGCACAACCGGGCTGACCGCGCTGGCCGCCGGGGCCGGGCAGATGGATGAGGTGGCCAGTGTTTTCCTGCGTGGCCAGCTGGTCGCGGCTGTCGGCGGCTTTGGGCTGATTATCTGTCTGCCGGCCCTGCTCTGGGCAACCGGGCTGATGCTGACCGCCTCAGCTGAAACGCTGGGCCATATGCAGACCTATCTCAGCTGGCGGATCTGGGGCCTGCCCGCCACATTGGCAAATGCGGTGATGCTGGGCAGCCTGTTCGGGCTGCAGCGGATGCGGCTGTGTATGGTGCAGCTGTTATTTGTGAATCTGTTGAATATTGTGCTGAATTTCATCTTTGTTCTTGGCCTGTCCTGGCAGGTTGAGGGAGTCGCGCTGGCGTCTGTCTGTGCGGAATGGGCCGGGCTGGTGCTGATGGCCGGACTTGTGTTACGGCCGGGCCAGCCAATGATGCGCATGATCAGAACGCTGTGTCTTGATCAGGTCTTCAGCAAAGATAAATGGGCCGCACTGCTGGCCATCGCCCGCGATTTGTCTTTGCGCACCTTGTTGATCTGGGCTGTCGAGGCGATCCTGCTTGCCTATGCCGCCGCGTTGGGAGATGCCGAGCTGGCCAGCCTGCAGATCATGCTGGTTCTGTTTGGCTTTATCGCTTTTGGCCTGGACGGGTTTGCCCATGCCACAGAAGCGCTGACCGGCCAGTTTATCGGGGCTGAAGACCCGGCTGGCCTGCGCCTGATGATCAGACGAAGCTGTCTTCTGGCCTGCGCCGCGGCCTTGTTCATCACCGGCTTGTTATATGTGTTTGAACCTGTTGTGCTGCCGCTTCTGACCAGTCAGGCGGCCTTGCTGCAGATGACCGCAGAGATATGGGTATGGGGGCTGGCGATGCCGGTGGCCGCGTTCCTGGCGTTTCAGATGGACGGGGTTTATGTCGGGGCGGCCAGCAGCCATCATATGCGGAACGGCATGATTCTGGCCTTTGGGCTGTTCGCAGCTCTGGTCAGTGTTTTTGAGCGCTATCACCTTGACGGTCTGTTGTTCGTGTTTATTCTCTACCTTATCATCCGCGGTGTTTATCTGGCGGCGTTTCTGCCGTCTGTCTTGCGTCTGGCTGAGCCTGAACAAACCAGATAGAGCCGCTTGGTTTTTTCACGACAGGGCCACACATATGACCATACTTTCCTGCCGAACCGGACTGACCAGCTTATCTGAAGACAGCCTGGCGTTATTTGTTGTTGAGGTCAGCCAGTTTGAGGCATTCAGGGCGGCCAGAAGCGCGCCGCAGCAACAATGGATCACAGCCAACAGCTTTACCGCCAAGCCGGGCCGGTATCTCTGTCTGCCTGATGAAAGCGGGCAGATCTGCGGTGCTGTGGTGATCACAGACACGGCCGTCATCTGGGATATTGCCGGGGCCGCAACCGCTCTGCCAAAAGCGGACTGGGCCCCTGATCTGAGCTTTGCCGGTCAGGCCAGTTTACGTGATCTTCAGCTGGGCTGGGGTCTGGCCCAATACCGGTATGCCCCGCATAAACAAGATGACAGAGAACAGCGTCTGCCGCTTCTGGCGTTAACAGAGACGCAAATCAGCACAGACAGCTCTGCTCTTGTTCTGGGCACACATATCGTGCGTGAGATGGTCAATTGTCCGGCAAACCAGATGACACCAGAAGGTATTGAGGCCGCCGCCCGCGAGCTGGCTGAGGCCTGTTCAGCAGAAATAAAGGTGGTTTCAGGTGAGGCGCTGCCAGACCATGCCCCGGCTTTGCATATTGTTGGCCGGGCCGCAGAAGTGGGCCCGCGTATGATCGAGCTGAACTGGGGAGAGACCGGCCCGGCGATCACGCTGGTCGGCAAGGGGATCAGCTTTGACAGTGGCGGGCTGGATATCAAACCATCCAAGGCCATGGAGATTATGAAAAAAGATATGGGCGGAGCCGCCCATGTGCTGGGGATCGCGGCCGCGCTGATGACCGCCGGGGTGAAATGCCGGCTGCGGGTTTTGATCGCGGCAGCTGAAAACGCCATTTCGGCGCAGTCCATGCGTCCTCTGGATGTGATCGACACCGCCGCAGGCATTCCGGTTGAGGTGGGCAATACAGATGCAGAAGGCCGTCTGGTTCTGGCTGATGCGCTGTATCACGCGCTGCATGATGACGGTTATCCTGAACCTGTATTCCTGCTGGATTTTGCCACTTTGACAGGGGCCGCCCGTATCGCGCTGGGCACAGAATGCCCGGCCTTGTTCTGTAACCGGACAGAGACAGGCCAGACGATGATGACGCTGGGGGCAGAATTGCATGATCCGGTCTGGCAGCTGCCTTTGTTTGAGGCTTATGACCGCCATCTGGATGCGGGTCAGGCCGGATTATCAAGCACCGGAAATGCGGGCGGATATGGCGGGGCGATTACCGCGGCGCTGTTTTTGCGCCGGTTTACAGGCCGGGAGGTGAACTGGGCCCATATTGATGTGATGGCCTGGAATTTATCTGCGCGGCCCGGCCGGCCAAAAGGTGGTGAGGCGATGGGATTGCGGACCAGCTTTGCGTATATCCAGAAGCTGGCTGAGGACGCTCAGTAACCTCTGGCCTTGTTCACCACATGGTCAGGAACACCGCCATCCAGCACAGCCTGAATCGCGCGAGAGACCTGATCAGCAGCAGTATCCGGGTTGGTCTGGGCAGCCACATGAGGCCAGATGGAAATCCGGTCTTCTGCCCAGAACGGATGCGCCTGAGGCAAAGGTTCAACCGCAAACACATCTAACGCTGCCCCGTCAAGATGGCCGGACTGAACCGCGTCCAGAAGATCTGTTTCATTGACCTGACGGCCGCGGCCGCCATTGATGAAATAGGAACCGGCCGGCATTTGTGCAAAGCTGTTTGCGTCAAACAGGCCTTCAGTTTCAGCTGTCAGGGGCAGAATACAGATATGCACCGCACAGGCCGACAGCATCTGGCGAAACCCGTCAGGGCCGTGAAAGGTCTGAACAGACGGGCCCAGATCGCGCGGCTGGCGGGACCAGCCCTGTACAGCAAAGCCCAGCGCGGCCAGCCGGTCTGCGATCACCGCACCGATGGCCCCCAACCCGTAAACCGCAACCGGCAGGCCTTCAGTATGACGCTGAGGCAGGCTGTCAAACCGGCGTTCAGCAGCCGCCTTGCGATAGGCCGGACCATCCCGCAGATAATCAAGCAGAACCAGGCAAACCCACTGGCTGAGGGCATGTGACATATTCGGGTCAACCAGACGTACCACCGGCACATCATCAGGCAGATGCGGATCGCTGAACAGATGATCCACCCCCTGACCAAGAGACACAATCAGTTTCAAAGCGCCGAGCTGGCGCAGACGCCCGGGCGGCGGTGACCAGACCAGCGCAATATCCGCCTGTTCCGCCTCAGCTGAGCTGAGGGCGACCAGCCTGACCGGCCCCAGCCTCTGGCTGAGGCGTTCCGCCCAGCGATCCTGTTTTTCAGTCTCGCCGGTGCTGTCATGATAAGCGATGGTGATCATGAAACAGCCTGATTGACTGAGGCCAGAGCCGCGTCATGCAGCTCAGCAGTGGCGGCGACCAGCAAAGAGCCGTCAGAGGACAAGCCCGGCGGCTGGCCTGACCAGTCTGTCACAACCGCCCCGGCCCCTTGCAGAACCGGAATCAGCGCCATGAAATCATGTGTTGCCAGCTGGTGTTCCATCACAATATCCAGATGACCTGCCGCCAGCAGCGCATAATTATAACAATCCCCGCCATAATGAGAGGAACGGCAATGCTGGCTGAGCCGGTTAAACCGGGCCAGACCATCCGGGCTGAAGGCTTCCGGGCTGGTGGTGGCAATCTGGGCATCTTGCAGATGGCGGCAGTTGCTTGTGGCCAGCTTTGTGCGGCCCGCATCTGTGATCAGATAGCTGTGGCTGTCCTGGGTTACATAAGTTTCATCAAGGCCGGGCATATCAATCAGACCGGCAAACGGCACCCCGCCCCGGGCCACCCCGACAAGCGTGCCGAACAGCGGTTTGCCAATAACAAAAGCGCGGGTACCGTCAATCGGGTCAATCACCCAGCAGATCTGCTGGTCGGCTTCGCCGCCCTGTTCTTCCCCAATGATGGCATGGGCCGGAAAGGCCTTGGCAATCGCCTGGCGCAATTCGGCTTCCACAGCCCGGTCAGCACTGGTTACCGGGCTGTTATCTGGTTTCTGTTCAACCGAAAATCCAGACCGGAAATAGCGCGAGATAAGAGGGCGGCTCAGGCGCGGCAGATGAGCCAGAAGCGCCTCTATCTCAGCCAGGGTCTGGTCAGCACTTGTCATTGCGCCTCTGCGGCAATCTCGTCGCTGGTCGGCAGAGCCGCCGGCTGGTCAGCCTGGCTTCTGAGGTAAGCGATCAGATTGGCCCTGTCAGCAGGCTTTTTCAGGCCAGCGAAATTCATCTTTGTGCCGGCAATATAGGCTTTTGGCTTATATAAAAACGCGTTCAGCGCCACATAATCCCAGGCCCCGCCAAACCCGGCAAGAGCTTCGGAATAGGCATAGCCGCCAATCTGGCCTTTCTGCGCATTCACAATATTCCACAAGGCCGGGCCGACTTTATTCTGACCGCCTTTTTCAAACACGTGACAAGCGGTACATTTCTTGGCGACCTTCTGGCCGGCTGCCACATCCGCATTTGCCAGCAACGCCAAGACAGGTTCCGGCCCTGTCGGTGCAGGAGCAGCAGCAGCAGAGGCAACCTGCTCTGTGACGTCTATCGGATAGGCATTCTGGGCCAGCTTTTGATGCGGCACCAGCATTTCTGAGATTTTATACCCACCCATTGCGATCAGCGCAGCCATCAGAAATCCGGCAGCGACTTTGTTAAATTTCAAATCATCCATACTTTTTTGCATCCCCAGGGCTGTGAATAACCGGCTAGCTGGTTTTGTCAGTAGCCGTGCGGCGTCCACGAACATATCACCTCAGCGTGCCTGCCAAAGTGAACTCCTCAAGGTTGCTGTGATACCGCAAATTCACGCGCGCCTCAAGTGTTGTCAGACCAGCCATGTGATGTCTTTTTCTTTGCCAGCTTATTCAAAATGTGAAAACTTATGGCCAGTTTTGTTCAACAATGAAGCCCGGTCTGATGACAAGCGATATCCTGACCCTGATTCCCGCCCGTATGGCGGCCAGCAGACTGCCTGGCAAGCCATTGGCTGAAATTGCCGGAAAACCCATGATTTGCCACGTCTGGGAGAAAGCCATGGCAGCTGATCTGGGGCCTGTGGTGGTGGCCACAGACAGTGCAGAAATTATGGCCGCGATCAAGGGGGCAGGCGGGCGCGCCGTGCTGACCGCCGCTGATCACCCGTCCGGGTCTGACCGGATATATGAGGCATTATGCCACATAGATGAGGCCGGTAAATATGACGCTGTGATTAATCTGCAGGGCGATCTGCCGGAGCTTGATCCGCAGCTGCTTCATCATCTGGCCCGCCTGCTGGATAACCCAGCATGGGACCTGACCACCCTTGTTGCCCCGGCCACAGCCGAAGAGGCCGCCAAGCCGCAGATTGTCAAAGCAGTGGTCAGTTTTTCTGACCGGGCCCAAACATCCGGCAAGGCCCTGTATTTCAGCCGCGCCGCCGTGCCGGACGGGCCTGCCCCGTTTTTGCATCATATCGGTCTTTATGGCTGGCGCCGGGCCGCCCTGGCCAGATTTGTAAAGCTGCCCCCTTCACCGCTGGAAATGTCTGAGAAGCTGGAGCAGCTGCGCGCACTGGAAGCCGGTATGCAAATCGGTGTTGCGGTTGTTGATGAAGCCCCGGGCGGGATTGATACCGCCGCTGATCTGGCCGCCGCCCGTGCCCGTCTTGGCTGACAGGCCGAACAGATTTGAAAAGCCTGACAAAACAGAGTACACAAAACACGCAAAAAAAGGCAAAAGAGGCAAAAAATGGCAGAACAGCGAAACATAGCCTTCCAGGGTGTGCCGGGGGCCTATTCTCATATGGCCTGTCAGGCACATGCCCCTGATTATACCCCGCTGCCTTGTGACAGCTTTTCAGACATGATCTCTGCCGTGCAGACCGGTACAGCCGATCTGGCCATGGTCCCGGTGGAAAATTCAACCGCCGGCCGGGTCGCCGATATCCATCATCTGCTGCCTGAATCAGGTCTGTTTATCGTCGGTGAGCATTACCAGCCTGTTCATCACAAGCTGTTGGGCATTAAAGGCACCACTGCTGATGAAATTACAGAAGTGCACAGCCATGAACAGGGGCTGGCGCAATGCCGCAAATCCCTGCTGGCCCGTGGCATCAGGCCGGTTATCCATATGGATACAGCTGGTGCTGCCAAAGATATCGCCGCCCGGGGTGACCGGCATGTCGGCGCGGTCGCTTCAGCCCTGGCAGCAGAGATTTACCAGCTGGATGTGCTGGATGTTGATATTCTGGATGAAAACACCAACACCACCCGCTTTCTGGTGATGTCGAGAGATTATACCATCGCCCCTGATCAGAACGGGCCCACCATGACCACCTTGATCTTTGAGGTGCGGTCTGTGCCGGCGGTTCTGTATAAATGTCTGGGCGGATTTGCGACCAACAGCATCAATTTAACAAAGCTGGAATCCTATATGCTGAACGGGTCAATGAAAGCGGCCCGGTTCTATGTTGACTGTGAAGGGCATATTGACAGCCCGGCCATGAAACAGGCGCTGGAAGAATTGCAGTTCTACTGTACTGACGGCGGGATTAAGGTTCTGGGCAGCTATCCGGCAAATCGCGGCTGAACAGCGCGCAAAGATCAGCCGAGAGCGGCGGAAAAGGCTTGTTTACGGCGCGCAACTGGCGCATAATCCGGGGCGGAAGGCTGGGTGGACGACTGGTCAGGTTGACTCAGGTCAGGTCCGAAAGGAAGCAGCCACAGCATGTTTCAGACGGGTCATCCAGCCTTTCATAAACACCCCTATTTCAGAGGTTATTCATCAGCCTGGCTGTGGTCTGTACAGCTGGTGTCCAGACAAAGGTCTGGCAGGTCTGGTCAGGCCGGCAATAACCCGGTAATCTACATGCCATGACAGAAATATCATCACAGCCCTACCGCGTTCTGGCCCGCAAATACAGACCCGCAACATTCGCGCATATGATCGGACAAGAGGCCCTTGTGCAGACGCTGGGCAATGCGATCGCGCTGGGCCGGCTGGCGCATGCCTTTATTCTGACCGGTGTGCGCGGGGTCGGCAAAACATCAACCGCGCGGATTCTGGCAAAAGGCCTGAATTGTGAAGGCCCGGACGGGAAAGGCGGGCCCACCATGTCGCCCTGTGGCCAGTGCGGGCCATGCACAGATATAAATGACGGGCGGCATATTGACGTTCTGGAAATGGACGCGGCCAGCAATACAGGTGTGGATGATGTGCGTGATATCATTGACGGGGCCGCCTACCGGCCAGTCTCTGCCCGCTTTAAAATCTACATCATTGATGAGGTGCATATGCTGTCCCGCAGTGCGTTTAACGCGCTGCTGAAAACGCTGGAAGAGCCGCCTGATAATGTGAAATTCATTTTTGCGACAACCGAAATCCGCAAAGTGCCGGTCACTATTCTATCCAGATGTCAGCGATTTGACCTGCGCCGTGTGCCGGTTGATGTGATGAGTGATCATCTGACGGCGATTTCTGAGCAGGAAGGCATCACAGCGTCTCGTGAGGTGCTGGTTCATCTGGCCAAAGCCTCAGAAGGATCTGTCCGAGACGCGCTGTCCCTGCTTGATCAGGCCGCAGCGATGAGCGCTGATGATATCTCAGAACAGGCGGTTCTGGATATGCTGGGTCAGGCCAATGCAGATTTGATTCTGAAGATGCTTCAGGCCTGTCTTGACGGCAACACATCTGACGCGCTGGCCCTGTACAGCACCGCTGATGCCGGCGGGGCAGAAGCAGATGTTCTGCTGGCTGATATGCTGGATATGGTTCATCTGGCCAGCCTTATGGCCAGTGGCGCAGACAACACAGATCAGCCGGAGACGCAGCGTCAGATGCTGGCCGATATCGCCAAAACAGGCATCGCGCGTCTGGGCCGGGCCTGGCAGGTTCTGCTGGCCGGTCATCGTGAGCTGAGAGACGCCCCGAACCCGAAAACAGCTGCCCAGATGGTGCTGATCAGGCTGGCCCATATCGCGCCGATGCCAACCCCGGCAGAGATCATCAAATCCCTGCCTGAGGCCCCGCCGCATCACCAGGCTTCATCTGCTGCTGCACAGGGTGAGGCATCTTCTGCCCCTGTTGCCGCATCACCTCCGCCTGTCGCTGATCAGCTGGCGGATTCCTGCGCGCCTGTGACAGACACCACAAGTCAGAAGCCAGAACCCCCGGTCACTGCAGACACAGACACAAGAACAGATGCAGACACCGGAACAGATTTCTCTTCTCTGCACCAGATCGCGACCAGCCTGGATGAGGAGGGAGAGAAACTCCTCGCCGCGCGCCTGCGCACACATCTGCGCCCGGTCAGCCTGTCTGCCGGCAAGCTGGAGGTACAGATTGACGGTGATGTGCCGCCATCCCTGCTCGGCCAGCTGGCCCGGTTCATGAGCCAGAAAAGCGGCCAGCCCTGGCTGGTCTCTGCCAGCCAGCAGGAGGGCGGGCCAACCCTGGCCGAACTGGACAGGCAGGCAGAAGAACAGGCCAGACAGGCGGTGGCCGACCATCCTGTGGTTGCGGCTGTACTTGACCAGTTTGAAGGGGCGGAAATCACAGCGGTGCGCCCGCACGCCCCAAACCCTGATGACCAGCTGAATGATGAGGTGAATAATGCGTAATCTTGGCGGCATGATGAAAAAAGTGCAGGACATGCAGGCCCGCATGGAAGAAATCACAAAAGAGATTGAAGCCAGCCGGTTTCAGAGTTCTGTCGGTGGCGGGGCGGTTGTGGCCACCCTGTCTGGCAAGGGTGAGATTGTTGATCTGATCATCGCAGATGAGCTGCTGTCTGACGGTGATGGTGAGGCGACAGCAGAGCTGGTCATGCTGGCGGTGAATAATGCAAAATCAGAAGCTGATGCGAAAAAAGCTGACGCGCTGAAGCAGTTGACCGGCGGGCTGCCCTTGCCGCCAGGCCTGTCTCTGCCGTTCTGAGACCTTTATCTGAATAAGGACAGATTATGGCCCAGCATCCCCTAGATCAGCTGATCCAACGGCTGGCCCGCCTGCCCGGGCTGGGCCCGCGATCTGCCCGCCGGACCGCGCTGTATCTGCTGAAAAACCGGGACCAGATCATGCTGCCCCTGGCAAGTGAGATGGATCATGCGGCCCGCACGGTGCGGGCCTGTGTTGAATGTGGCAATCTGGATTTAAGTGATACCTGCAGCCTGTGCCGCGACACAAGGCGGGACAGCCGCCGGATTTGTGTGGTTGAAGATGTGTCTGATCTGTGGGCGATAGAACGGGCCGGTATTTTTTCCGGGCTGTATCACGTGCTGGGGGGCACGCTGAGCGCGCTGGACGGGCGCGGCCCGCGTGAGCTGGGGATTGACAGGCTGATCCAGCGCGTCACCCGGTTTGAGACCAACGGACAGGCCAGCCCGCCAGATGAGGCCGGTGAGATCATTCTGGCCACCTCAGCAACTGTGGATGGCCAGACAACAGCCCATTATATTGCCGAACGGCTGGAGCATCTGCCAGTCAAAGTCACCCGCCTGGCCCATGGCGTGCCGGTGGGCGGCGAGCTGAATTATCTTGATGACGGCACATTGGCCCAGGCAATGAAAGCCAGAAGCCGGTTATAGGCTGTTCTCTGTCTTCGCCGGGGCAGTGTTATCTGTGTCAGCAGGCAGCTTGTCCGGCTGGGAGGGCAGCACCGGTTCAGGCGGGGTATCGCTGACATCATAATCTTCAATACGCCGGCCACGTGTGGTGATCTTTCCGGTTGAGGTTTTAATCTCGCGCACATCACGAACCGCCAAATCAAAATGCTTGTCCAGATTATCGACCCGCTTATCCAGACGGTCTATATCAGTGATCAGCACGCCGATTTCCTTTTGGATCAGGGCGGTTTGTTCACGCATGCGCGCATCCCGCAAAATCGCCCGCACCGTGTTCAGTGTGGCCATCATCGTGGTTGGCGAGACAATCCAGACCCGGGCAGAATAGGATTTTTCAACAATATCCGGCAGATGAGCATGCAGTTCAGCATAAACCGCTTCTGAGGGCAGAAACATGCAGGCTGATTCGGCTGTTTCCCCGGCGATGATATAGCGATCCTGAATATCACGGACATGTTTGAGCACATCTGCACCCAGCTGTTTGCGGGCGGCCCGCCGCGCCGCTTCATCTTCAGCCCCTTGCAGCTGATGCCAGGCTTCAAGCGGGAATTTCGAATCAATGATGATATCCCCGGGCGGGTTCGGCAGCTTCAGCACACAATCTGCACGCCGCCCGTTTGACAGCTGAAACTGGAACTCATACGCATTTGGCGGCAGCACATTGCGCACCAGATTTTCCAGCTGAACCTCACCGAACGCGCCTCTGTCTGTTTTATTGGCCAGAATGTTATGAAGCTGGGTCACCTGGCCGGTCAGCTCAGAAATTTTGGCATTGGCCGCATCAATCACCGCCAGCCGTGCCGATAAATCATTCAGGTTTTTATGTGTTTTTTCGGTCTGATCCTGCAGCGACTGGCCCATGCGCTGGCTCATCCCGGCAAGCGAATCTTCAAGCCGCTTTGACAAGGCCGCCATCTGGTCAATCTGGGCCTGCTGCTGTTGCTGGTTGTTCTGGCTCAGCATCGCCAGCTGGCCGCGCAGGTCAGCCAGCTCAGATGTGTCCTGACGGCCCGCAGGCGGACGCCTCAGCAGCATCACGATGAGCACAACAAGGCCGCCACCGACCAGCCCCCAGGGCAAAATAAAAAGAATCTCTGCCATAGGCGTCAGCTTATCAGCTTTATGATCAGATTTCATCTGAAATGAGCGGTGTGTGGCCGCAGCAGCCTTGCACAAATTCACACAATTATTCATAGTACTGGCCAGTTTTATTCTGGTTGTCTGTACGTAATGTGAAGGTGTCTGATTATGGCTATTTTGCCTCTTGTGCTGGTGCCCCAGCCCGTTCTCCGTCAGGTTGCTGAACCTGTTGATGAGGTTACAGATGAACTTGTGAAGCTGGCAGATGATATGGCAGAGACCATGTATGATGCCCCGGGCATTGGTCTGGCCGCGAATCAGATCGGTGTGCTGAAACGCGTGATTGTGATGGATTGCGCGCGTGAGGATGACCCCCCTGCGTTGTGGAAAATGTTCAACCCGGAAATTATCTGGCGATCTGATGAGGCGACCAAAATGGAAGAAGGGTGTCTGTCTATCCCCGGTCATAATGCCGAAGTGAAACGGCCGTCAGAAGTGCATGTCGCCTATCTGGACAGTGACGGAGTCAGGCAGGAAATGCAGGCAACAGGCCTGCTGGCCGCCTGTGTGCAGCATGAAATTGACCATCTGAACGGGGTTTTGTTTATTGATCATCTCTCGCGCCTGAAACGTGATATGATCTGGCGCAAAGTGATGAAGGACAGCCGCACAAAAGATGACTGATCTCGCCCGCCCTGACCGGCCGAACATTGCTGATAAGCTGTCTGTTATCTTTATGGGCAGCCCGGATTTCGCCGTGCCCAGCCTGAAGCGTCTGGCAGAGCGGTATGATGTCAAGGCGGTGTTTACCCAGCCGCCGCGCAAATCCGGCCGCGGCCTGAAGCTGAGGCCGACCGCCATTGGCGCTGCCGCAGAACAGCTCGGCCTGCCCTGTTACTGGCCAGAAACGCTGAACGCGGCAGATACACAAGATCAGCTGGCCGCATTCAAGGCTGATCTGTTTGTGGTGGTGGCTTATGGCCTGCTGCTGCCGCAAGCTGTGCTGGATATTCCTGTCTATGGCTGTGTCAACGGGCATGCCTCGCTGTTGCCCAGATGGCGCGGGGCCGCCCCGATACAACGGGCCATTGAGGCCGGGGACAGCCGCACAGGTATTTCCACCATGCTGATGCAAAAAGGCCTTGATACCGGCCCTGTTTTTGATACCCGCCAGACCGAGATCACAGAAGATATGACCGCCGGTGAGCTGCATGACATTCTGGCAGACCAGACCGCCGATTTGCTGTGTGTCACCCTTGATAAGATAAGCGCAGGTGAGGCGCAAGCTGTTGCCCAGCCAGAAGAGGGGGTGAGCTATGCGCATAAAATCTCTTCTGCTGACAGCCAGATTCACCTGGACCAGCCTGCTGATACCCTGCAGCGGAAGATCAACGCCTACACCCCTTATCCCGGGGCCTTTGTTGAAACCAGCTTTGGCCGCCTGAAGCTGATACAAGCACGGCCCGCAGACGCCGCTGGCCAGCCCATGCCGCCAGGCCAGTTTTGCGGGCTGTCAGATGAAGGCGGGCTGATTCTGGCCTGTGGGCAGAACACCGCGCTGGAGGTGGCATGGCTGCAGCCTGCCGGAAAGAAGGCAATGACGGCACGGGCCTGGCTGAACGGTCATAGCCTTTGCCCCGGCCAGTCATTGACAGACCCGAAATGAGCAAGCCAGACCTGTCCCCGCCGGTAAAGCGGATGCTGATCAGTGTTGAATATGACGGCACGGGCCTGGTTGGCTGGCAGCGTCAGGAAAACGGGCCGTCTGTACAGGCCTATCTGGAACAGGCGGCAGAAAAGCTGACCACCCGGCCAACCCTGGTCCAGGGGTCAGGCCGCACAGATGCCGGTGTGCATGCAACAGGACAGGCCGCGCATCTGGATGTGCCGGCTCACCTGAATGACAAAGATGTGGTGCGCGGGCTGAATGCCTGGCTGCAGACAAAACAGGTGGCGGTGTTATCCGCCCAAGAAGTGCCAGATGATTTTCATGCCCGTTTTGATGCGGTTCAGCGGGCGTATCTGTACCGGCTGCTGAGCCGGGAAACCCCGTCTGCCCTGCGCCGGCATCAGCTCTGGCATCATCGTGCCAGGCTGGATGTTGAGGCCATGCACAACGCCGCCCAAAGCCTGGTCGGAAAATATGATTTCACCAGTTTCCGCGCCGCCGGCTGTCAGGCAAATTCACCAATACGCACCATGGATGAGCTGTCTGTACAGTGTGTAGATGATGAAATCCATATCACCGCCCGGGCCCGGTCGTTTCTGTATCATCAGATCAGGAACATCACCGGCAGTCTGGTCCAGGTCGGTATCGGCAAATGGTCACTGGATGAATTTATCCGGATCCGTGATGCCAAAGACCGCAGCCAGGCCGGCCCCACCGCACCCGCACATGGGCTGTATTTAACCCAGATTGATTACCAGCTTGACTGACCCGGCGGGCCGCAGGCTCAGCCCAGACCAATACCGGTCTGCACCCCGGCCAGCAAGCCGATCACCAGTTCAACAACAAACCGGCCGACCACAAAACAAACCGCCGCAAAGGCAGTGGTGCCAATCTGGTCCCGGGCCAGCCGGAACAGCCAGATCAGAATCCATATCGCGATCGGCAGAATCAGAATCTGTAACAATGCAAGACCGGTCATCTGCATCGCGATTGTCACCAGCCCAAACAAAACCACCTGCAGGGCGCCCACCCACAAATAGGGCACAAGAAACCGGGTGAAGCGGTCCGCCCGGCCCATAAAAACAAGAGCATGCCAGACCAACAGACAATACAGCAGAATGGACACCAGAGAGATGACCATAAATAAAATCACAAAATCACCACCAAGGGCAAAAAGCGGCAGAGCCGCCAGAATCAGACCCAACACCCAGTTGGTCAGCACAGCCTGCCAGAACCCTTGTGCAGAATAATCAAACACATCATCTGCCTTTACCCGGCCAGCAACCACATCAAAGGCAGAAATCAGACATTGAACAACTGAACGTGGTGAAGAGGGGTTTGACTGCATCTGTTATCTGTCCATCTGCCTGATCATCTCAAAATAGATGTCTGTTAATGTCTCAATATCGGCCAGGCTGACATGTTCATCAACCTGATGCATGGTCTGGCCTACCAGACCAAATTCAGCAACCGGGCAGAGGCTGGAAATAAACCGCGCATCTGATGTGCCGCCGGTTGTTGACAGCTCAGGGCTTTGCCCGGTGACCGTCCGGATAGCTGATTTAACCACATCCAGATGAGCGCTGGCCTCTGTGATAAACGGAGAGGCATTTGACCAGAACCGCGCCTCATACTGAACTTCAAGCTGGGAGGCAATACGGGTGAAATGTTCATCCAGCCAGCCTTGCAGGCTGTCTGTTGTATGTTCTGTATTGAACCGGATATTAAACTGGGCAAAGGCCTTGTCAGGGATCACATTGCTGGCCGGATCAGCGATGTTCAGATGTGTCACCTCGGCCGTGCTGGGCCCGAAATAATCTGTACCGCCATCCAGCTTAGCCGAGTTTACAGGTTCAAGCATCGCAAACAGCGCAGGCACCGGATTGGTGGCGAAATGCGGATAGGCCACATGCCCCTGGCGGCCCTTTACGGTCAGCGCGCAGGTCAAAGAGCCGCGGCGGCCGTTTTTAATGGTCTGGCCCAGAGCAGACGGGTTGGTCGGCTCACCCACCAGACAGAAATCAGGGATATTGTCTGTCTGCCGCATCCAGTCGACCATCTTCACCGTGCCGTTGATCGCGTCAGCTTCTTCATCGCCTGTTATAATCAGGCTGAGGCTGCCGGTCAGCTTATCCGTGGCAAGATAGCGTCTGACCGCCGCCACAAAGGCCGCGATGCCGCCTTTCATATCTGCCGCGCCCCGGCCATAAATCAGGCCGTCTTTTATCTCACCAGAGAACGGCCCATATGACCAGGCCGCCTCATTACCTGCAGGGACCACATCAGTATGGCCCGCAAAGGCCAGATGCGGCCGGCCGTCGCCCAGACGCGCAAACAGATTGTCAATCCGTGCCTCGCCCTCACCAAAGGGCAGCCGGGTGCAGACAAACCCCATCTCGCTCAGCTCTGCCTGCAGCAGATCAAGTGCGCCGCCCTCAGCAGGGGTGACAGACGGGCATCTGATCAGATCTCTGGTCAGCCTGACTTCATAAGACAGATCAGCCATCACATATCATCCTGTTTATCTGTTTGCCTGTCAGTCACGAAGCAAATCATTCACAGACGTTTTTGAGCGTGTTTTTTCATCAACCTGTTTGATGATCACAGCACAGGACAAAGACGGAGAGACCGTGCCATCCTCACGTGTCTTGCCCGGAAGCGAGCCCGGCACAACCACAGAATAAGCCGGTACACGGCCCATGTGAATTTCGCCTGTCTGGCGATTCACAATCTTGGTTGACGCCCCGATAAACACGCCCATGGACAGAACCGCGCCCTGTTCAACAACCACACCTTCAACCACTTCAGAACGCGCACCGATAAAACAATCATCTTCGATAATCACAGGTCCGGCCTGAAGCGGTTCCAGCACGCCGCCAATACCCGCACCGCCGGACAGATGCACATTCTTGCCAATCTGCGCACAAGACCCGACCGTTGCCCAGGTATCCACCATGGTGCCCTTATCCACATAAGCACCCAGATTCACAAAGCTGGGCATCAGCACAACTGACGGCGCGATATAGGCTGACTGGC
Source organism: uncultured Alphaproteobacteria bacterium (assembly GCA_937988715.1). Lineage (GTDB taxonomy): Bacteria > Pseudomonadota > Alphaproteobacteria > Puniceispirillales > Puniceispirillaceae > JADHLI01. The sequence continues at coordinate 24,255 of CALKIF010000136.1, forward strand.
GCACAATTGACCCGGGAACAGCCCGGAAACCGGCCGCGCTGAAGCGGGCCGCATCCCAGCCGCTGAATTTTGACGGCACTTTGTCCCACCATACAGACGCCCCGGCTTCAGGATGACCAGCCCCGCCATCCATCACCACCATATCATTCAGACGGAAAGACAGCAGAACAGCTTTTTTCAGCCACTGATTCACCTGCCACTGGTGGTTGCCTGTCGGTTCAGCAACACGGGCCTGGCCCGCATCAAGCATAGCCAAGGCTTGTGTCACCGCTTCGCGGATTTCGCCAGTGGTTTGTGCATTCACCTGATCTCTGTTCTCAAACGCCTGATCAATAACGGCTTCAAGGTCTGTGGTGCTCATCGGTTTATCTCCTCGGGTTGGCGGTTTATCTGATCAGAAGATCGGCTTTGGCAGGGATGTTCAGGTTAAGTCTGCCAGACATTGTTTTACATCAGCTGAGATAAAGTGCACAAAATTATTTTCAGCCCCCTTCGCCGCCCAGTCATGATCACTGACCAGCCATATGGTCTGCATGCCCAAATTCGCCGCCGGTTCAAGATTGCGCGCCATATCCTCTATCATAACAGAAGTTTCAGGCACAATGCCGCTTTGCCGGACAAACAGATCATAAGGCTGCGGGTCTGGCTTGGGAATATGATCAGAGGCGACAATATCAAACATAAAGTCAAAATGATGACGGATGCCAAACGCGTCCAATATCCGGGTGGCGTGACGCACCGTGCCGTTTGTATAAATGTGTTTGCGGCCCGGCAGACGCCCCAGCAACCCGTCAAGTTCAGCATCAACAGCCACATCAGACAGATCAATTTCATGCACATAATGCAGAAAGTCATCCGGGGCCATATCATGTTCAACCATCAGCCCCCGCATTGTTGTGCCATAGCGGCGAAACAGACGTGTTTTCATTTCAGCGGCCTGATCTTCTGCCAGATCAAAATGCGCCATAATGAACTGGGTCATCCGTTCAGCGACACGCGGAAACAGGCTGGACCGGGCCGGATAGATCGTGTTGTCGAGATCAAATACCCAGTCAGATACAGCTGAGGCGTTCAGGCCAGATACAGCCTTGCCATTCATCATATCAGCAGACATGTCCATAATTGTGCTGCCCTTTCTTTTCGCCGGTCAGTTAACTGATGGTCATAAGTGACCAGACACAGTCCCCCACATCCTGACCGTCCAGACAGACCTTGCCTGAAACACCTCTGCTAGAGCGGGCCTGAAGCCATATGCTTTTAATTTAGTCTGTTGTGATCAGCGTGCCAATCCCATGCTCTGTAAAAAGCTCAACCAGCACGGCATGCGGGGCACGACCATCCAGAATAACAGCGGCTTCAGCCCCTTTTTCAACAGCATCAATACAGGTTTCAACCTTGGGGATCATACCGCCCTGCACTGTGCCATCTGCGATCAGCCGGCGGGCGGCAGAGACCGTCAGATGGCTGATCAGATTGCCGTCCTTATCTTTCACGCCCGCAACATCAGTCAGCATCAACAGCCGGGTGGCCGCCATCGCACTGGCCACAGCCCCGGCAGCGGTATCGGCATTGATATTATAGGTCTGGCCGTCAAGGCCGAGGCCGACAGGTGCCACAACCGGGATCATCCCGACCCCCAACAGCGCGTGCAGAACCGCCGGATCAACTGTTTCCGGCCGCCCGACAAAGCCTAAATCAACCTGTTCAATCTGACTGTCTGACTGGGCAGACACATCAGACAGTTTTGAGGCGGTGATCAGCTGGCCATCCTTGCCAGACAGGCCGACAGCCCGGCCGCCTGCTGAATGAATAGCCGCCACCAGAGCTTTGTTAATGCCGCCTGCCAGAACCATTTCAACAACCGAAATGGTGGCTTCATCTGTTACGCGCAGCCCATTTATAAAATTTGATTCAATCTGCAGCCGGTTCAGCATATCGCCTATCTGCGGGCCGCCGCCATGCACAATAATCGGCTGGGCCCCGACCTGGCGCAACAAGGTCATATCGGCCGCAAAGCTGGCGACATATTCCTGTTCGCCCATCGCATGGCCACCGAATTTCACCACCACAGGCTTATTCGCATAGCGCCGCATATAAGGCAGGGCTTCGATCAATATACCTGCTTTTTGCAGCCAGTCTTCTGGTGTTGCCGATGCTTGTTCTGCCACCTTCTCATCGTCCTTTTTGGTTTTACGCACAAGGCGTTGCCGCCGCGCCTCACTATAAGCAACTCTGCAGCCAAATACCAGAGACCAAATCCGAGGCCAGAGGCGGCCTCAGCTTAAGGTCAGGGGCCTGACGGCGGCAGGCTGAGGCTGGCCAGATGGGCGCGCAGCTCTGCAATGCCTGCGCCGGTCTGGGAGGAGGTGGTCCAGACATGCGGAAAGGCGGCCACATGACGGCTGATCTCCTGTTGTGTCTTATCATAGATTTGCTGTGCCTGAGCCGGTTTCAGCTTGTCTGTCTTGGTCAGCACAACCGCCCAGGATACGGCCGCCTCATCCATCAGTTTCATCATCTCTTTATCTGCCGGGCCAATGCCGCGGCGGCTGTCTATCAGGAGCAGCATCCGTTGCAGGCTTTGCCGGCCAACCAGAAATTTGCGGGTCAGCTTGGTCCAGGCCTTGATATCTGTTTTCGCCGCTTTGGCATAGCCATAGCCCGGCAAGTCAACCAGCTGGAGCCGGTTCGCCAGAGAAAAGAAAATCAGCTGTCTGGTCCGCCCGGGTGTTTGCGAGGTTCTAGCCAGGGTGGTGCGGCCGGTCAGCGCGTTGACAAGAGAGGATTTGCCGACATTCGACCGGCCCGCAAAAGCGATTTCCGGCAGGCTGATCGGCGGCAGAGCAGGCAGGTTCTGGGCCGCGGCAATGAAGTCACACTGCCCGGCAAACAAAAGCCGCCCTGCTTCTATTTCGTGATCATCAAACCGGAACGGCTCTGCTGTCATTACCGGCCCCTGCCTCAGGCTTTGGCCTGCTTCTCTATGCTTCTTGTAATCCACCATTGCTGGGCAATAGACAGGATGTTGTTCCATGTCCAGTAAATCACAAGACCCGCCGGAAAGCCTGCAAGAAGGAAGGTGAAGAAGACAGGCATCCACTGGAAAATCTTTGCCTGAATCGGGTCAGGCGGGGGCGGGTTCAGGCGCATCTGAACCGCCATTGAAACCCCCATCAAAATCGGCCAGATGCCGATCGACAAAAACTGCGGAATAAAGTCAACCGAATAGGGCAACAGACCGAACAGATTGAAAATGGAGGTCGGATCAATCGCCGACAAATCCTGAATCCAGCCAAAGAACGGGGCATGCCGCATTTCAATCGAGACATACAACACTTTATACAGCGCAAAAAACACCGGGATCTGAAGCAGGATCGGCAGACAACCAGCAGCCGGATTGACCTTTTCCCGCTTATACAGCTCCATCATTTCTTTATTCAGCCGTTGTTTGTCATCGCCGTAATCTTCGCGCATTTTCTGAATCTTCGGCGCCAGATGACGCATTTTCGCCATCGATTTATAAGATTTGTTGGCCAGCGGGAACAACAACAGACGCACAATAATGGTAAAGCCGATAATCGCCAGACCAAAATTGCCAAACACACCAAACAACCAGGAAATCGCATAGAAAAACGGCTTGGTCAGGAAGTAAAACCAGCCAAAATCAATCGCCAGATCAAAATTCGCGATCTTCAGCTCTTCAGCATAACGGTCAAGAGAGGTGACTTTCTTTGCCCCTGAGAACAGATAAGTCTGCCAGTTAATCTGCTGGCCGGGATCAAGCCGCAGGGCCTCTCCCAGCATATCTGTCTGATAGATATCCACCGGCCCTGTCGGGGTCGCTGAAGAAAAGGACCGCATAGAGTAAAAGGCGTTTTCAGACTGTACAGGCATCAGCGCGGCCAGCCAGTATTTATCCGTAATGCCAATCCAGCCGCCGGCCTGATCTGGTGAGAAGGTCAGCCCCTTGCGGCCTGCATCACGCAGATCATCATAATCTTTCTCGCTCAGGGTTTCATCAAACACGCCGAGCGGGCCTTCATGCAGAATATACAGACCAAGCGTATCAGGCGTGTCTGTGCGGCGCAGCAGGCTGTACGGGCTCAAGGTTACCGGTTCTGTGCGGCTGGAGGCCACACTGTCTGTCACCGTGATCAGATAATCTTCATTAATGGCAAATCTGCGGGTGAAGACAAGCCCGTCACCATTATCATAAGTCAGGGTGACCGGCCCGCCAGGGGTCAGGGTCTGGCGGTCAGCCTGCCAGACGGTTTGTTCATCCGGCAGGGTAATGGCATTATTGCCGCTGGCCACCCAGCCAAATTCAGCAAAATAAGGGGTGTCAGAATCAAACCGTTTAAACAGGTGGATCAGGCCGGCATCATCCTGCTGGGTTTCAAAATAGCCTTTTAAGATCACATCATCGATACGCCCGCCCATGGTCGAGAACGATCCGCTGAGCTGTGGGGCATCAATCTGAATCCGCACACCTGTATCCTGGGCCACCGGCGCGTTTGTGTCCTGTCCGGCCGCCACATTTGCCTGCGGGCGCTGGCCGCCGGTTGCTTGTGTCTGTGTCTGGGCCTGCTGGGCTTCATAGGCGGCCCTGTCTGCCTGCATCTCTGGTTCGACAACATAAAGCTGCCAGCCGATGAGAATCGCCAGTGAAAGAGACATAGCAGCGATAAGATTTCGTGTTTCAGGTGCCATTTTTTCGGTTTTCCCAATCTTCACTTTTTTTCAGCAGAGCTGTGCTGTCTGCCTATCCCTGCCCCACTTGCGCATCAGGGCACAGGATCATAACCAGATCCGCCAAACGGATGGCATTTGGTAATACGTTTAACGGCTAACCATCCACCACGCAACGCCCCATATTTTTCAACCGCCTCTATCGCATAAGCAGAGCAGCTCGGCGCAAACCGGCATTTGACCCCCAGCAATGGCGAGAGAAAATATCGATAGATATATATAGGTGTCAGCAGCACACGTGCAAACAGTTTTCTGAAGGTATGAGCAGAAGGCGAATTTGTCACAATGCGCGCTCCTGATCATCTGCGGCCAACAGCTTCCGGTTTACCCGTTCAGCTGCGGTGGTGAACTCTGCACATAAGGTCGGCCAGTCTGCGCTGGTCAGGCTGTGCCGGGCCACCAGAACATAATCAGCCCGGCAGGGAGTCTGCATCTGGCCCAACTGGGCCATCAGCACACGCATACGCCGTTTGGCCCGGTTCCGCAGCACAGCGTTACCGACTTTTTTTGAGGCGGTCAGACCTGTTCTGATATGGCGGGCAGACGAATGTGCTGAAGGTGATCCGGGGCGAGCGTCAGGGATCGCTGCCTGCAGAATGAAATGAGGCATCACCTGTCTGACCCCATTATGCTGGACATATAAAAATTCACGCCGCGAGCGGAGCGTGCCAACCTCAGCGGCCTGCCCCGCTTCAGCGGAAACCGATTTATTGATGTCAGTGCTGCTGTTTGCCATGATCCCGTTTTGCCGGAACAACGCACGGGGTATCAACGATGAAGGGCTCAGCTGGTCTGTGCCTGGTGTCAGGCAGACAGACGGGCCCGGCCTTTCGCGCGGCGTGCGCGGATCACACGGCGCCCACCAACAGTGGCCATTCTTGACCTGAAACCGTGACGACGCTTACGCACAAGTACACTTGGCTGATAGGTGCGTTTCATTTCGCCGCTCCTTTTCCCTTAAGTGGTAATTTTAGACGAATAAAAGAGACCGTGTCTTACGGTGAATGAGGGGAAATGTCAAGAATGTTTGCAGCCTGTGCCCGGGCAAAAGTGAGGTTTTTTCGCTTTGGGCTTTAAATTAAGGTCTTAATTAGCTTAGGATCATGAGGTGAAACATGCCAGAACCATCAGTAAACTTATGAAAACGCGCAGTATCCAGGCGCAAAGCCTCCTGAAAATAAGCCTGATCAGCTTTAGCTTTGCCAGTGTGGCCAGCTTTTGTGTTCTGGCCGCCTTTACCGCTGGCGGGCTGGGCAGCCTGTCTGTTCAGATCATGCCTATCACTGTGCTGGCGATCTGTCTTGATATGGCGTTGGCGCTTGGCGGGCGTCTGCGGCTGTCACGCAGCACAGACGAGGGGAGCGAGTTCAGATTGCAGCTGCCCGCGGGCTGTTTGCTGGCTTAGGGCTGGGTATCAGCAATCGGCCGTGACGGGCGCGGTTCCAGGTCCCAGGGGAAGAAAATCCAGGTATCCTGAGAGACTTCAGTGATAAAGGTGTCAACCACAGGCCGGCCCTTGGGCTTGGCATATACGGTTGCAAAATGGGCTTTCGGCAGCAACTGGCGCAGCATTTTGCCGGTTTCCCCTGTATCCACCAGATCATCAATAATCAGCCAGCCCTCGCCGTCACCAGCCATGTCAGGGGCTTTCATCACCTCTACATCACCGCGTTCCTGGGCATGGTAAGAGGCCAGGCAAGCTGTCTCAATCAGGCGGATTTCCAGCTCACGGGCCACAATCGCCGCCGGCACAAGCCCGCCTCTGGTCACCGCAATAATGCCGTTGAACGGGCCCAGCTCCAGCAGCCGCCAGGCAAGGGCTTTTGATGTGCGGTGTAATTCTTCCCAGGAAACCGGGAAACTTTTGTTCTGATCATAACTCACAGCTTACCTCCCCTTACTTTGCATCTGCTTACCTTGTGATGGCGACAGTTGTACATCCAAAGAGGCCGGAATGTCCAAAAATTTGTCAAAGAAATGGGTCTGAGGCAGAATTTTAAACTGGACAGGCGGCCGCTTTGTGGATTATCGTCCGCGCACATTCTTCTATGATGCGCTCGTAGCTCAGCTGGATAGAGCACCAGACTACGAATCTGGGGGTCAGGGGTTCGAATCCTCTCGAGCGCGCCATTTT
>CALKIF010000137.1:0-1757 GCA_937988715.1 uncultured Alphaproteobacteria bacterium
TGGTCTGCAGAATATCCTGGATAAACAAATCCACAGCCCGCCGTCTGGCACTTTCCGGCCGGTTGGCCAGATAGAATTTTGACACCCAGGAAAAGCTGTCTGCACATAACAGGCGAAACTCGCCAGATTCAACCCAGGCCTTGGCGTAATGATCAGGCAAAGCACCCAGGAACCGGCCGCTTGAGATCAGCACAAATACAGCCTCCATATTGGAGACATAAGCTAGCGGGCCCAGCTGTTGCTGAATTTCATTGGCTTTATTTTTCATAACAAAAGCTGAACTGTCTGGCTGTCTTCTGCTCACCCTGCCTTGACCGAGGCGCGGTTTTATATTTAGCTGAAGCTCAACGCGCCTCAAGGCTGAGTGGGATGATGTTTGCCTTTTTCTGTCTGAAATGGTTCCGGCCGCTGTCTGGTACAGGCGCGCTTGGAACGCCCGGAAGATGTAACGGGCAGCCTGGTTCATGATCCAGATCTCATCTGTCAGCTGTCATCTTTATCGTTATGAGCTGCAGACCCCTGTACAGACCTCCTTTGGGTTGATGCCTGCCCGCATGATGCTTCTGGTTGAGGTCACAGATAAAAGCGGGTTGTCTGGTCTGGGAGAGGTCTGGTGCAACTATCCGGCTCCGGGCGGGGCTTATCGGGCACAACTTATTGATCAGATTCTGTCTCCTTTACTGCTGAAACAGGCTTTTGATACCCCGCAGGCGGTCTTTCAGCATTTAACAGACCAGACCCGTATTCTGGCCCTGCAGACAGGTGAGCCGGGCCCGCTGTCCCAGGCGATCGCCGGTATTGATTGTGCTGTGCATGACCTTGTCGCCCGCAAACAAGGTCTGCCCCTGTGGCGGTATCTGGGTGGCGAACAGGGCGAGGTCAAAGTCTATGCCAGCGGTATCAACCCTGCTGGCGCGCTGGAAACGGTCAAATCGGCACATGCGCAAGGGTTCAGATCCTTCAAGCTGAAAGTCGGCTTCACACAAGAAACAGACCTTGAAAATTGCGAGAGCATTGCGAAGTTTCTGTCTGGGTCAGACCGGCTGATGGTTGATGCTAATCAGGCCTGGTCAGTGGATATGGCGATGTTGCGCGCAACCCAATTCAAGCCCTTTGATCTGGGCTGGCTGGAAGAGCCTTTATCGGCAGACCGGCCGTTGTCTGAATGGAAAAAACTGGCAGACCATGCCTCTATGCCGCTCGCCGTTGGTGAAAATCTGGCCAGTGCAGAAGCGTTCAGCAAAGCATGTAAGAGCGGGTGTTTTGGGGTGATTCAGCCTGATCTTGCCAAATGGGGCGGCCTTTCAGGATGCCTGCCTGTGGCCCGTCAGATTATTGAGGCCGGATTAAGTTATTGTCCGCATTATCTGGGCGGCGGCATCGGTCTGATCGCGTCAGCACATCTGTTATCCGCATCACATGGCAGAGATATGCTGGAGGTGGATATCAATCACAACCCCCTGCGCAGCCTGCTGACAGACGAGATGCTCTCACAAAAGCCAGGGTCTTTCTGCCTGCCTGATCTGCCGGGTCTGGGGGTGGATGTTGAAACCGGCCTCAGCCTTTTAGATAAGTTTAAGACGGATTATTAATTCTCTGATTTTATGTCTTAAATTTAAATTCAGTTTGCTGAAGATAGACCTCCCCCGGGTGCAGGATAGCGACTGGAAACTTTGGGTGATGAGGGGCATCTGGCCAAAGTTGGGGCTCAAGGGCAAGGCCTGCAAAAGGCTTGTAAGAAGCCCCGTTCAGACCGG
>CALKIF010000138.1:0-1997 GCA_937988715.1 uncultured Alphaproteobacteria bacterium
CCGGATGATCCAGCCATGCTGATTTACACATCCGGGACCACAGGACATCCGAAAGGAGCGTTACAGGCGCACCGGTTTTTAATGGGGCATCTGCCAAATATCGAAATCAGCCATCAGGGGTTTCCGCAAACAGGTGATAAAGGCTGGACACCTGCTGACTGGGCGTGGATTGGCGGGTTGATGGATTTGGCGCTGCCCTGTCTTTATTATGGTGTTCCGCTGGTCAGCTATCGCCAGACAAAGTTTGACCCTGAACAGACCTTTCAGTTTATCGCCAGACATCAGATTAAAAATATGTTTCTGCCACCGACAGCCCTGAAGCTGATGCGCCGGTATGAGTTGACCGCTGATCACCTGCCCGATATGGCCGTGCGGACCATCGCCTCTGGTGGTGAGGCGTTAGGCGCGTCTCTTCTGGACTGGGCCAGACGCGTTCTGGCGGTTGAGATCAATGAGATATATGGGCAGACCGAATGCAATCTTGTTATTTGCACATCCAGGCCCTCTGGCCTGCCGGTTCCAGACGGGGCAATGGGCCAGGCTGTTCCCGGGCATCAGGTGTGTATTCTGGGCCCGGATGGCTGTCCGGCAGGCCCGGGTGTCATAGGCGAAATTGCGGTAAAAGCCCCTGACCCGGTCATGTTCCTTCGTTACTGGAATAAGCCGGAAGAGACCGCCAAAAAAATCAGAAAGGGCTGGCTGTTCACAGGCGATCTGGGCTGTCAGGACGAAAATGGCTTTTTCACCTTTATCGCTCGTGATGATGATGTGATCACCAGCTCTGGTTACCGGATAGGCCCGGCCGAAATTGAAAACTGCCTGATGCAGCACGCCTCTGTTTCGCTTGCCGCTGTGATCGGCCTGCCAGATGAAATCCGCACAGAAGCGGTAACCGCCTGCATTGTTCCGGCCACAGGATCGGGCTCAGATACGCTGGCAGACACACTAAAACAACATGTCCGCAACAGGCTGTCTGCGCATCTGGTACCGCGCCGGATCATCTGGATGGATCAGCTGCCCCTGACCGCGACAGGCAAGATCAGGCGCAAAGCGTTACGGGAAAGCCTGTTGCCAGAGACAGGCAGAACGCTAGACTAGGTGTCAGAACAAATAAAAAATAAGGCGATAACACAGAGGCACATGATGAGCAAAACACCATCTGAACAGTCAATTGAAACCTTAAAAGGGGTCTCTGTGGCCACCCTCGCCACAGCCTTATATAAGCGTGGTTTGCGCAATCAGGTGATCCAGGATGTGCGGCCGGTGCGCGCCCATCATAATCTACCTGCCAGAAATAATCAGCCGAATATGGTTGGCCCTGCCTTCACCCTGCGCTACATGCCTGCACGTGAAGACCGCAACACATTGGCTGAATTCCAGAACCCCAACCATCCGCAACGCCAGGCCATAGAACAATGCCCGCCAGGGCATATTCTGGTAATGGACAGCCGCAAAGACCCGCGTGCAGCCTCAGCTGGTGATATTCTGATCGCGCGGCTGATGATGCGTGGCGGGGCAGGTGTTGTTACAGATGGCGGTTTTCGCGATTCAGACAGCATTGCTGAGCTGGATATCCCTGCTTATCATAACCGGCCATCCAGCCCGACCAACCTGACCCTGCATGAAGCCATTGATATCAATGTGCCGATTGGCTGCGGTGATGTGGCTGTGTTTCCCGGAGACTATCTTGTCGGTGATCAGGACAGCGTGATCGTGATCCCCGCCCATCTGGTTGATGAGCTGGCTGAAGAAGCGCAGGAAATGACCGCTTATGAAGATTTTGTTGCTGAACAGGTCAGAAAAGGTGTGTCCATCATTGGCCTTTATCCCTGCACCAAAGATGAACATAGAGAGGCTTTTGCCGCCTGGCGAAAGGAAAAGAACAGATAGGACAGGTTAATGAGTGAGAAGAAGACAAGTCTGAATACACAAGCTGTGCTGGCGATGAAGGGTGAGGGCTATTATTCTGCCCGCACCGCCGGGGCCAAACATGCGAT
>CALKIF010000139.1:0-14061 GCA_937988715.1 uncultured Alphaproteobacteria bacterium
GTCAGCGAAAAAGTAAATTTAAAACATCGTTTCATGATCTGAAAAGACTGATTATATTAGGGTCTGAAATGGCGTATCCATCAGGGATTATTGTCCAGTTTTAAGGGCAGACCTGTTTGGCGCGCCCGTTATTCAGTTATGATCATGTTGGCCAGTTAACCAAAAAGGGTGACCTCTTTTTTTCGGAGATAAGAAATCATGGGCTATATCGTACACGGAAACCTGTCTGTTGATGCTGAACTGCTCAGCTTTATAAATGACACATTACTGCCGTCAGCTGGGGTTGAGGCAGACAGGTTCTGGGCTGGGTTTGATGAAGCTGTGCACCGGCTGGCTCCCCGCAATGCGGAACTTCTTCAGATCAGAGAAGAGATGCAGAGCAAGATTGATTCCTGGCTGGTTGACCATCGTGACAGCCCGTTTGATGACGCTGCCTATACTGATTTTCTGCGTGAAATCGGGTATGTGGTTGAAGATGGCGAAGATTTCGTCATTGCTACAGAAAATGTAGATGCCGAGATTGCGCGCATTGCCGGCCCGCAACTGGTTGTGCCTGTGATGAATGCCCGTTATGCCCTGAACGCCGCCAATGCCAGATGGGGCAGCTTGTATGACGCGCTCTATGGCACTGATGTGATCTCAGAACAGGACGGGCTGGAAAAAGGCAGCCGCTATAATCCGGCACGCGGCGCAGCCGTGATTGCCAAAGCCCGGTCCTTGTTGGATGAGCGGGCCCCGCTGGCGACCGGTTCATGGGCAGATATTACCGGTCTTAGCATTCAGGACGGCCAGCTGGTGATCAGCCAGACAACAGGGCAAACACAGCTTTCTGCGCCAGAACAGTTTGCCGGCTATACCGGTGCTGCTGACCGTCCTTTGTCTGTGTTGCTGAAGAAAAATGGCCTGCATATCGATATCATCATTGATGCAGATGGCCAGATCGGCAGCACAGATGCCGCTGGTATCAATGACATTGTTCTGGAATCAGCCCTGTCAACCATTATGGATTGCGAAGATTCTGTTGCCGCTGTTGACGGCACGGACAAGGTTCTGGCCTATGGCAACTGGCTGGGGCTGATGACCGGCACGTTGTCCGTTGACATGAGCAAAGGCGGCAAGACATTTACACGTTCGCTGCATGCTGACCGCCAATACACCGCCCCTGACGGGTCCGGGCTGAGCCTGCATGGCCGCTCGCTGATGCTGGTGCGTAATGTTGGTCATCTGATGACAAATCCCGCAATTTTGCTGAAAGACGGGTCTGAAATTCCGGAAGGAATTATGGATGCGTTCATGACGGTGTTGGGGGCGATGCCAGACCAGCAGAGACAGGGCAATTCACGCACCGGATCAGTCTATATTGTGAAGCCAAAAATGCATGGACCTGATGAAGTGGCGTTTGCCTGTGATCTGTTCACTGAAGTGGAAACCTTATTGGGTCTGGCCGAAAACACCGTCAAAATTGGCATCATGGATGAAGAACGGCGCACCACAGTGAATCTGAAAGAATGTATCCGGGCGGCGGCCAGCCGGGTGGTGTTTATCAACACTGGTTTTCTTGATCGGACCGGGGATGAAATTCATACCTCAATGGAAGCAGGCCCGATGATCCGAAAAGCGGATATGAAACAAGCTGCCTGGATATCTGCTTATGAGAACTGGAATGTGGATATCGGGCTGAAATGCGGTTTTTCCGGTGTTGCCCAGATCGGCAAAGGGATGTGGGCAATGCCAGATATGATGGCGGATATGATGAGCCAGAAGATCGGCCACCCGCAATCCGGGGCAAATTGTGCCTGGGTACCGTCACCCACAGCCGCCACGCTTCATGCGCTGCATTATCATGACGTGGATGTGTTTGCCCGCCAGGCCGAACTGGCCGGGGCGAGCCGCGCAGAGCTTGCGGATATCCTGACCATCCCGGTTGCCCAGCGGCCGAACTGGTCTGATGCGGATATCACAGCTGAGCTGGAAAACAACGCGCAAGGGATTCTGGGCTATGTGGTGCGCTGGGTCGAACAGGGTGTGGGCTGTTCCAAAGTGCCGGATATCAATGATGTTGGCCTGATGGAAGACAGGGCCACCTTGCGGATTTCCTCACAGCATATTGCCAACTGGCTCCATCACGGTATCTGTTCTGAAGCTCAGGTCATGGCGGTGATGAAGAAAATGGCCGCAAAAGTAGACGCCCAGAATGAGGGTGATGCTGAATATGAACCGATGGCCCCTGACTTTGACAGCTCTATTGCCTTTACAGCCGCCTGTGATCTGGTGTTTGAAGGCCGGGTTCAGCCTTCTGGATATACAGAGCCTGTTCTGCACCGCAAACGTCTGGAAAAAAAGGCAGCCACAAGACACTGATAAGCAACATGTTTTCACTTGATCCGCATATTTCCAAGACACCTGGTTTTCCCAAAGAAGGGATCACTTTTTATGACATCAGCCCGGCGCTGGAAGATGCCGCGGTTCTGAAAAAGCTGATGGCGGCAATGGCGGAGAAAACCGCCGCCTTTCAGCCGGAAATTATTGCCGGTATTGATGCCAGAGGGTTTTTATTTGCCCTGCCCCTGTCTCTGGAACTGAACTGCGGCACGGTAATGGTCAGGAAATCAGGCAAGCTGCCCGGAAAGGTTTTAGAGGAATCATACGCTCTTGAATATGGCACAGCGCGCCTGTCTGTTCAGGCGTCACGAGCCCTGGCGGGTAAACGGGTGGTGTTATGTGATGATCTGCTGGCCACAGGCGGTACGTTATCAGCAGCGGCAAACCTTATCAGCCGGGCAGGCGGTATTCTGGCCGGGGCGGTTTGTGTGATAGAATTGACCGGCCTGAACGGGCGCGACAAACTGCCTTGCGATGTGGTGGCGCTGCAGACTTATGAATTTTGATGGCTGAGAACGGCCACGCCTCTTCACGTGCGGCACGGCTGAGCTGGGTTTTATATGACTGGGCCTCTTCACCTGTGCCCACTTTGCACGCCACATTTGTCTTTTCCGTTTATTTCACCACTGTCATAGCCCCGGAAAACGGCAGCCTGTATTGGGCACAGATGACGGCCCTGTCTGCCTTTCTTCTGGCGGTTGCGGCACCAGTAATGGGCCGGGTTGCCGACACAAAAGGTGTGCTGAAACAAGGCCTGATCGCCACCACTCTTGCCGCGGCCCTTGCCACCGCCGCGCTCTGGTTTATCCAGCCTTCACCAGCCTTTATTCTGCCGGCTTTGCTGTTGTCCGGGCTGGCCATCTTTCTGAGCGAAGCTGCCTTTTTATTCTATAACGGCCTGCTGCCGTCAGTGGCGGACAAACAGGACTATGGCCGTCTGTCCGGGCTGGGCTGGGGGACCGGATATTTCGGTGCGATCGCCGCACTTGTTCTGGTGCTGGTTCTGTTCATCCTGCCAGACCAGCCGGTGACAGGCACAAAGAACCAGCTGGGCGGGCCGGTTCAGCTGACTATGTTGTTTGCCGGTGCCTGGCTGGTGTTTTTTTCTCTGCCTCTGTTTATTTTTGCACCAAGGCCGCCGGCTCGTCCGCTGAGCGGCAGCCTCTGGGCGCAGCTTTTGTCCAGCCTGAAACAGGCAGCAGCGATCCCCGGCATGAAACGGTTTCTGCTGGCCCGGATGGCCTTTACAGATGGTCTTGTCACCTTATTTGCCTTTGGCGGCATTTATGCAGCAAAAGTCTTTGCCTTCAGCCAGACAGAAATTTTGTTCTTTGCGATTGCCCTGAATATCACTGCCGGCATAGGCGCGGTTTTGGCCGGCCCGCTGACAGACAGGCTGGGCCCGTCTTCTGTTCTGCGGTTGTCTTTAATGTGCCTGACCGGGCTGGGGCTGGTGGCTGTGCTGGCACCAGACCGGCAGATTTTCTGGGCAGCCGGCCTTGCCTTGGGCGTCTTCATCGGGCCCTGCCAGTCTGCGGCACGGGTCTGGATGGCCCGGCGTGTGCCGCCTGAACATACCACCAGCCTGTTCGGCCTGTTTGCGTTTTCTGGAAAAGTCACCAGCTTTGTCGGCCCGCTATGTTATGGCTGGCTGGTTCTGGCCACAGGCAATGAGCGCAGCGGCATGGCTGTGGTGATTGTGCTTCTGATTACAGGATATCTGCTGCTGCCGCCCCGCCAGACACAGCCCGGCTGATCAATCAGCTTTCATGGATTTGCGATATTCGGTGCGCAGCAAATCAATAGACACATCCTTGCCGTCACGGGTGACATGCCAATATTGCCAGCCATTACAGGAGGGCTGGTTCTGCAGCGTTGCCCCCAGACCATGGATAGAGCCTTTTTGCGCCTTATCCGTCACCAGAGAGCCATCCGCACAGACACGCGCGCGCACTGATTTGGTCTTATCAAACAGCGTGTCCCCTGCCGCCAGCCAGCCGCCCTCAACCAGAGCCCCAAACGGCACCCGCGGCTGGGCCCGCTTTTCAGGCGTGCTCAAGATCACATCATCAACAATCGGCTGAACAGCCGCGATTCGCTCTGCGGCCAATTTGGCATAATCTTTATTTTGTTCAATACCGATATAATGACGGCCCAGACGCCTGGCGACAGCCCCTGTCGTGCCGGTTCCGAAAAACGGATCCAAAATGGTATCGCCGCGTTTGGTCGAGGATAAAATGACCCGGGCCAGCAAGTTCTCAGGCTTTTGTGTGGGATGGGCCTTTTGTCCGGCCTGGTCCTTCAGCCGTTCAGATCCTGTGCAAATCGGCATATACCAGTCAGACCGCATCTGAACGCCTTCATTCAGCGCTTTCATTGCATCATAATTGAAGGTGTATTTTGACGCCTCGCTCTTGGCTGCCCAGATCAGCGTTTCATGGGCATTGGTAAAGCGGCGGCCCCGGAAGTTTGGCATCGGGTTGGATTTACGCCAGACCACATCATTTAAAATCCAGTAACCCAGATCCTGAAGCAAGCGCCCAAGACGGAAAATATTGTGATAGCTGCCGATCACCCACAGCGCGCCATCATCTTTAAGCACACGGCGGCATTCTCTCAGCCAGGCCTCGCTCAGCTGGTCATAAGCAGCAAAACTGTCAAACTGATCCCAGTCATCATCCACCGCATCAACAACTGATTGATCCGGCCGTGTCAGATTACCTGATAATTGCAGATTATAAGGCGGGTCAGCAAAGACCAGATCCACGCTGTTATCAGGCAGATCAGCAAGCCGATCTACGCAATTGCCGCATATGATGACATCTTTTTTCATCTGTTCCACCGGTTGTCTGCCGTCTTGAGTCTTCAAGAGGTGACAGCAGAATCCAACAAAGTCAACATTTTATAAGAAATTGCTAAAGTGGTGTCTATATATTGTGGCCGGCATCAGGCAAGAGAACGAAATCTGGTAGAGGCAAAAAAAGGACGCGCGCGACACAGCTGATCGTCAGCAGGGTGTGTCGGCTGATCGCAATGAATATGATCTGTCAGATTACAAACAGGCCTTAATTGGGGCAAAGCTCTTGCGGTGATGCGGTGTGATCCCGCATCGCTGTAAGGCCTGTTGATGGGCTTTTGTGCCGTAACCGGCATTTGTGTGCCAGCCATAATCAGGATAGTGGCTGGCCAGTTCTGTCATCACCTCATCACGGGTCTGTTTCGCCAGAACAGACGCCGCGGCAATAGATAAAGACCGGCTGTCCCCGCGGACCACCGCCTGACAAGGAAACGGAAAGGGGGGCAGAAGGTTGCCATCAACCAGAACCATAGAAACAGACAGGTTATGAAGGTTCTGCAGCGTTTCCGCCACAGCAGAAACAGCCTCTGCCATCGCTGCAAATGTGGCAGGCAAGATGCCAAGCGTATCAATCTGGTCAACTGAACTGTGTCTGACCGCCCAGAGATGCTGGCTGGGGGGGGTGCACAGAGATGTTTGTATCTGCGCGCGTTTCTGGGCAGACAGCTTTTTGGAATCTGTCAGACCTGCAGGCAGGCTGTCCTTACTGGCGGGGTGAATCCAAAAAGCCGCTGCGGTTACCGGCCCTGCCCAGGGCCCGCGACCGGCTTCATCAACACCAATAACAGCACCATTCCCAGAAACCGCGCTTTCCAGCATATAATCCGGCTGATCAGAAGCTGTGCCATCAAAGCTGAACGCGGCCTGGCGGCTCATACTCACTTACCAGACGAACGGCCAGCGATGCCGGATTCCCGCAGGCGGGGCATAATT
This sequence comes from uncultured Alphaproteobacteria bacterium, assembly GCA_937988715.1. Taxonomy (GTDB): domain Bacteria; phylum Pseudomonadota; class Alphaproteobacteria; order Puniceispirillales; family Puniceispirillaceae; genus JADHLI01. The sequence continues at coordinate 6,173 of CALKIF010000139.1, forward strand.
TCTACAAAATTGCAGGGTCTGTGGCGGTAATCGAGCTGATGAGCCAGCAAATCATCCCAGGCATCCCGGCAAGCAGAAGGAGAGCCCGGCAAGGCAAACAGGTAAGTGCCGCCTGCAACCCCTGCGACCGCACGGCTTTGCAATGTAGAGGTGCCGATTTTCTGGAAAGACAGAAATCTGAACATCTCGCCAAAGCCTTCGATTTCTTTTTCAAACACAGCTCTGAACGCCTCAGGGGTGACATCTCGGCCGGTTACGCCTGTACCCCCTGTTGAGATCACACAATCAATATCGGAATCAGCAATAAAGCTGTTCAGCTGTGCGGTAATGTTATCTATATCATCTGTGCAGATGGCACGGGCCGCCAAAACATGCCCGGCTTCGGTTAACCGGCTGACCAGAAGGTCTCCTGATTTATCCTCATCAAGGCTGCGTGTGTCAGACACAGTCAGAACAGCGATTCTGACCGCGATAAACGGCCTGGTTTCATCTAATTTTGCCATGGACGTTCCTTATCAAAATGCTGTCAGGTCAGGAGGCTAGCGAGAGGAAGCCAGCCGCCCATCGGGCGCCTGGCCTGAGACCAGATTCAGCAATGAGGGCATCGGCTGGCCCAGCTGATTTCTGTAGATAAACAGATAGCTGATCACACCTTTTACATAATTGCGTGTTTCACGCGCCGGGATTGATTCAATCAAAAGAAACGGATCATTTCTGTGATCAAGCTTGCGCAGCCATTTATTCAGATTACCAGGACCACCATTATAAGCCGCCAGCATGCGCACCAAATCACCTTTGATATGAGGTTCCGTCATCAGATGACCGATATATTTCTGTCCCAGAGCCAGATTCAACACAGGATTATGCAATTTATGTCTGTGGCTGCGGCGGTAGCGTCTGTCTTGTGAGATAAAGGCTGCTGTCGCGGGCATCAGCTGCATCAGACCAGCGGCCCGGGCGCGGCTGCGGGCCAAGGGGTAAAAGCCTGATTCTTTGCGAATAATTGCCAGCACCAGCGCTTCATCAACAACATAGTCAGTGCTGTCAGACAACATCGGATACAGCGCGGCATAAATCCGCTCACCAGACTCTCTCTGGTGCAAATCAGCCAGTCTGAAGGCCAGCCCAGGCATATGATGCTGAGTTGCAAAAGAGATCAGATCACGTTTAAAGACAGGCGGCATCTCTTCAACCAGATAGCGCAGTTCGCGTGCCGCCCGTGTCCAATTGCCGACCTGCAGCAGGGCCAAAGCACGCTGGCCGCCCTTTTGTGCCGTCAGCCAGGCTCTGAATTCTGTGCTGATCTCAGGCAAAGTGAAATCAATTTCATAACGCTGGCCAGAGGCTTTGATCGCCATCACCCCGTAAAATGTTTCCGGATATTGTGCTGCAATGCTGAGATATTTTGTTGCTTCAGCAGGCGCACCAGACAGCATAGATGCCCGATGTGCCCAAAAGCTGGCCCCTGCCCGCAACACATCCGGGGCAGCTTTCAGATCAGCAAGGGCCCTGAAAAAACTGCCGGCCAGTTCATATCGTTCAGCCCGCCAGGCCGCCAGGCCGCCTGCCCAATACCCCATAAAGGCTTCTTCTGTATCTTTGGCAATTGCCTGACGGGCGGTGCGCACAGCCTTGTCATCCACACCGAAAATAAAATAGGCATGGGCAATCTCGCCGCGCAAATGGGCTTCTTCTGTTGCGGTCAGATAGCGGAGATTTGATTTATTGTTGATCATCTCCAGCGCGCCGGACGGATGCCCCCTGCGGATGGCGCGTCTGATTTCCTTGGCAATAGAGGCTGTGCGCCGGGGGGCAGACCGGCCTTTCCAGCTTTCCGGAATGGTTGCCCGATAACTTTGTGGCCGGGACAGGCCGACCCCGTTCAGATAGCCAGGTTTCGGGGCTTTGGCGGCTCTCGCCTTTTTGGGCTTGCGTTTATCTGACAGCCATTTGATCCGGCTGGCGGCGGGATGATCATTATAATCAGCCAGCCAGCTCGACAATTCTTTGAAACTTGACCGCCAGGCTGTCGGGTGCAGATATTTCTGTGACAGCACATGACCCATCAGCAAATCACTGTCCAGGGTCTTAATCAACTTGGCTGCTGCTTTGATATCACCATCTTCCTGCAGTTCGAAAATCTGCCGGTAGGTTTCTGCATCTTTATCAGAGAGCGGCCGCGGCAGGGGTTCAGCCGAAACCGCAGACAAGGTCAGCGCAAAAAAGCCGCACAAGATAGAGATGATAACAGCAAATCTGTTTCGCATAACTTATCCTCTGCTCATAGATCTGAGGGTGAGAAGGTCAGCAAATGCCTGACGTTTCATTACCGGCGCCCGCAACAGATAGGCCGGATGCAAACTGGGTAGGACAGGGATGACCATTGGCTGGCCTGCTTCTCCAAAATCTATCTCCTGAACCTGCCCTCTTAATTTCAGAATGCCTGTGGTTGTGCTTAACAGCAGCTTGGCAGAACTGCCGCCAAGAGCCAGAATGACCTGTGGGGCCTTCAGCTGAATATGGCGCCGCAGAAACGGCCATAACAATGCCACTTCTTCTGATGACGGGGTCCTGTTTCCGGGCGGGCGCCACGGCAGGATATTGGTGATGTAGACATGCTGGCGGTCAAGCCCGATAGCCGCCAGCATTTTATCCAGCAGCTGGCCCGCCGCGCCCACAAAAGGCAGGCCCATGCGATCTTCATCTCCGCCAGGGGCCTCACCAATGATCATCACCTTGGCATCAGGGTTGCCATCAGCAAACACCAGGTTGCTGGCGGTTTTTTTCAAGGCACATCCGTCAAATGCTGCCAGAGCTTGTTTTAAGTCTGGCAGGGTCTGCAGATCAGATAAATCAGGTGTGCGCGTCACCGTATCAGATGGAGAAGACATCTGGGCTGCCGGCAGTTTTGTTTCAGCAGCCTGAGACTGCCTTATGCGGGCAGAGGGCTTTTGTGACTGTGTGGCTGGACGGGCCGGATGTTGGTCTGGCAGAACAGCTGCAGGCGTGTCAATGAGAGCTGTATCAACCCCCATTTCCATCTGCCAGCGTAAGGCGGCGGCCAGTTCAAAATCTGTCACATAAGACGCTGTCATTGTATTTTCTGTCCAGACCGGATGAATTTGACACAGGATATAGTGACATACCAGATTGAACAAGTATGCTGTTTTGAGTTGTTATTTCAGGGTTGTTATCTGGACAGGTTTTTTGCAGGTCAGGAAACCAGACCAAATCTGATAGACAGCCCGGCAACAAAGGACATATGACTAACAACAGTGCTGAGCGCGTTGAAGAGGTAGGATGATGGAACGGGAATCAATGGAATTTGATGTGCTGATCGTTGGAGGCGGCCCATCAGGCCTGTCAGCAGCGATCAAGCTGAAACAACTTGCCACAGAAGCCGGACAGGACTTGTCTGTCTGTCTGATCGAAAAAGGCAGTGAGGTTGGTGCCCATATTTTGTCAGGAGCGGTTCTTGAGCCGCGCTCCCTGAATGAGCTGATCCCAGATTGGCAGGATAAGGGCGCGCCACTGGATACCGCGGTCACTAACGACAAATTCATGTTTTTGACCGAAACCGGCCAGATGCGCCTGCCAACCCCGCCACAGATGAATAATCATGGCAATTATATTATCTCTCTGGGGAATTTCTGTCGCTGGCTGGGCGAACAGGCCGAATCCATGGGGGTTGAGGTTTATCCCGGATTTGCCGCCGCTAACGTTCTGTTCAATGAGGATGGCAGCGTCAGAGGCGTGGCTGTCGGTGATATGGGCATTGGCAAGGATGGCGAGCCAACAGATGCGTTCATGCCGGGTATGGATCTGCTGGCCAAACAGACGATTTTTGCTGAAGGTTGCCGCGGGCATCTGACCAAAGGCCTGTTTGACACCTTTAATTTGCGTGAAGGCAAAGACCCGCAGACTTTTGCCATTGGCATCAAAGAGCTGTGGGATATTGAGCCGGAAAAATCAAAGCCAGGTACCGTCTGGCATTCTGTGGGCTGGCCTCTGTCAACTGACACTTATGGCGGGTCATTTTTATATCATCTGAACGGGAATCAGGTCGCGGTCGGTTATGTTGTCGGGCTGGATTACAGCAATCCGCATCTGTCCCCATTTGAAGAATTCCAGAGATTTAAAACACATCCGGCGGTACGGTCTGTTTTTGAAGGTGGCCGGCGTGTGTCTTATGGCGCACGGGCGCTGAATGAAGGCGGATTTCAGTCTATTCCCAAGCTGACCTTCCCCGGGGGTTGTCTGGTTGGCTGTACTGCCGGATTCTTAAACGTCCCTAAAATCAAGGGCACACATACAGCGATGAAGTCAGGCATGCTGGCCGCAGAAGCTGTATTTGATTTACTTAATGATGAGGCAGCGACAAGCACAGAGCCAGCCTCATATGGAGAGAAAATCAAATCATCATGGCTGTGGTCTGAGCTGTATAAGGTCCGCAACATACGGCCTGCTTTTGCCAAAGGTCTGTGGATGGGCATGGGCTATGCGGCGTTGGATACCTATCTGCTGCGCGGACATGCGCCATGGACCTTCCATCATCATGCTGACCATACCTGCCTGAAGCCGGCAGCAGACGCACCGAAAATTGACTATCCGAAGCCTGATAATGTGGTCAGTTTCGACCGCAATTCTTCGGTTTATCTTTCCGGCACAAATCATGAAGAAAATCAGCCTGTTCACCTGACCCTGAAAGATACGTCTGTGCCGATTGATCATAATCTGGCGATCTATGACAGCCCGGAACAACGCTATTGTCCGGCCGGGGTTTATGAGATTGTGCGCAATGAAGATGGCAGCGATCCGCGTCTGCAAATCAATGCGCAAAATTGTGTTCACTGCAAAACCTGTGATATCAAAGACCCAACCCAGAATATCAGATGGGTAACCCCGGAAGGGGGCGGTGGCCCGAATTATCCCAATATGTAAACGGGATAACCGTCACGGCCATGTAAAAAGAAGGGGTTTTCGCATAGGCAGATACGTTGACAAGACGGTCAGCCAGAGCAGGAAGAAATGCAGAGAAACAACACAAGGTCTGTGGCCCGATTATCTGCAGGGGTGGTGATTGCTGCCAGCCTGCTGGCGGCCTGTAACCACGGGCCTGTCCCTGCAACCAGCCTAGTGACAGAAGATAGCGCAGCGGCGCAGCCTGTGATAGCGCCAGAACCTTCACAATCCGGCCAGTTCCTGGCCGCCCGTCAGGCGCTTTATAATCAGGATGTTGCGGCAGCAGGATTGTTTTTTGACCGCACCCTGCCAGATGATTCTGGTAACCTGATGCTGCTTGAGCAGAGCTTTCTCAGCCATTATCAGAGCGGCAATCTGGACAGGGCGGCAGATGTTGCCGTCAGGCTGGAACAGCTGGGCAGCCAGCTTGGCCTGTCTGTGGAACCTGCTCTGGCCGCAGCTGTGCGGGCGGCGGACTGGCAGGCGGTGATCGCGCTGTCCGAAAAAATGGCGCAAACAGATAATGGCTTTATCCTGTCGGCTGGTTTGCGGAGCCTGGCCTATGTCGGGCTGAATGAGCCGGAAACAGCACTTCAGGAACAACAGCGGCTGGCAGATTTCATCACAGATTCTAAAGCAGATGTTCCTGCTGAGCTTGTACTTCTGCAGAAAGCCTATCTGGCCGAAATGAGCGGTCAGACAGAAGAGGCAGCGTTATTCTACCGCCAGGCCAGCCAGCAGGACAATCCGACCACCTATGTGAAGCTGGCGGTGACTTCAGGCCTGTGGCGGCTGGGCCGAACTGAAGACGCCTTAGCGGGTCTGGCTGGCTATGAAGATAATGACTTGAACGTCGGGCGGCTGGCGCTTTTGTTCAGAACAGGCCAACTACCATCTGCACAAACGCTCAGCCTTGAGCAGGTTATCGGCCGGTTTATTTTTGAATTCAGCTGGTTTTCCCGCCTGCCGGGCAGTCAGGCGCTGGTCTTGCCGCGGCTTCATCTGGCTTTATCTATCTGGCCAGACATTGATCTGGCCCATTTGATTCTGGCGCAGACCTTTGCTGATAGCCCTTCTTATGACCGGGCCGTTTATCATCTGGACCAGATTGGCAAGACCAGCCCCTATTTCGTTCAGGCCGTCATGTTGAGGATGCAAATCACCCAGCAAACACAAACGGCCCCTGCGGCCTTTGCCGTGATGGAGGCAGCATTAAACCAGCTTTCAGAAGATACGCCAGCTGTAGATCTGGCGCAGGATCAGGCCGGCCTGTACCGTTATGCAGGCAGCCTGGCCAGACGTGAAGAGCTGTATCAGGACGCAATTGATTATTTTGAGGCGGCCCTGACCTTTGGGGCAGAAACGAATTTTATCTATCGTAATCTGGGGATCAGCTATGAACAGCTTGACCAGACACAAAAGGCCGAACAGGCTTTTTTAAAAGCGCTTGCCCTTAATCCTGATGATGCCACAACGCTGAATTATATCGGCTATTGGTGGGCAGATGAAAACAGGCGTCTTGATGAAGCCCTGACCTTTATCAAACGGGCGGTCGAGTTGCGGCCATCATCTGGCTATTTTGCTGATTCTCTTGGCTGGGTTTATTTCCGTCTGGGCAGATATGATGAGGCTGTAGGCTGGCTGGAAAAAGCCATCCAGCTGGCCCCTACCGACCCGCTGATCTCTGATCATTTGGGTGATGCCTATTGGCAGGTCGGGCGCCGTCTGGAAGCCCAGTATAAATGGCGCCAGGCGCTGGATATGGGAATTGATGAGGAATTTGCAGACCAGATCGAAAAGAAGATAGCAGATGGACTGGACTAGCCCTGCCCCGGCAAAAGTCAATCTGTGCCTGACCATCACCGGCCGCAGACCAGATGGCTATCATAATCTGGTCTCTCTGGCGGCATTCACACAATTTGGTGACCATCTGACAATATCAGATGATGCAGCAGACGGCTTAACTTTTACCGGGCCGTTTGCCGCTGACCTGGACAGCACAAAAACAGATAATCTGTTGTTGAAAACAAAGGCAGCGGTTCTGTCTGCCGGATTTTCACTTCCCGAACATCACATTTATCTCGATAAGCAGATTCCGGTCAGCAGCGGCCTTGGCGGTGGGTCCAGTGATGTGGCGGCCTATTTACGCTGTATCGCTGACATGATGACGCTGAACCAGACCGACCGCGAAAGGCTGTTCGCGCTGGGTGGACAGATTGGTGCAGATGTACCGGTCTGTCTGTGCCCTGGCTATCAGCTGATGACCGGCACAGGCACAGATGTTGAGCAGATAGACGTGGAAGATGGGCCTGTCTTTTGTGTGCTCAGCAATCCCGGTGTTGCGGTATCCACACAAGCTGTTTTTTCCGCACTGAACAGTCAGGCTGGTGGTTCTGAAGTTGCAAGCCAGCCACTGTCTTCTCCGGTCAGGTTGGCGGATATGGTGACACGCGGAAATGATTTATACGCCCCTGCGAGCGAGGCCTGCCCTGAAATCAGCACATTACTAGCAGAGATGAGCGAGCTGTCCGCACCAGATCCGTTCATCGGGCTGGCGATGTCCGGAAGCGGGGCAAGCTGTTTTGCGCTGACCTATGCTGAACAGGCAGCAGACAGGCTGACAGAACAGCTGAAATCAGCTGGATATTGGGCGGTGTCAACACAGCTGATTTCCAGCTGAATGCGGGCTGGGCCAGGAATATAAGCAAGGCATTATATGCTGTTTGCCCCGCTTGTTTTTTTTCGTTGATCGTCTCAGACTTCACGGGTATAGTCTCGCGATTATTCACCTGCTTGTGCACTGCGCAGGCTTACAATTTGCGGCCCTCGCCCTGGAGAACAGGTCAGAAGCGAATTGTTCTGGTGGGGCGTAGCCAAGTGGTAAGGCATCGGTTTTTGGTATCGTGTATCGTAGGTTCGAATCCTAC
>CALKIF010000140.1:0-14060 GCA_937988715.1 uncultured Alphaproteobacteria bacterium
ATTATGGTTAACCGCCTGATGGAGAAGAGAGCGGTTTCGTCATGAAATCGTCATATTTTCACCCTAGGCACTAAAGATTAACCTGTGACTGGCCTTTTTGTTCGGACAATCTTGATGAGCAGCATTACAACGCCCGCAGATACTGACAATTTGGACGCCCACCCTATTTTTTCATTCGCAAATGGAGAGCTTGGGCCGATGGCGTCCGGTTTTATCCGGGCTATGGAAAAGGTCACGGGTCAGCCAAAAATCAAAAAGCTGTATTTTGATTATGTGGATGATGAACGCCCGCGCGAGCTGTTCTGGACAGATGCGTTAAAGCGGCTGAATATTTCCTATGATGCCCGGCGAGAGCCTGGTGCGGAAATCCCCAAAACAGGCCCTGTGCTGGTGATCGCCAACCATCCGTTTGGCGTGATCGACGGGCTGGTTTTATGCGCGATGATGTCAGAGATTCGCCAGGATTATAAAATCATCACCCATCAGGTCCTGCGTCAGGCACCAGCGGTAATGGATAAAATCCTGCCGATTGATTTTGCCGAAACGGAAACCGCCTTGGCCACAAATCTGGAAACAAGACGTGAGGCCCATAAGCATCTGAAAAATGACGGTGCGGTGATTATTTTCCCGGCTGGCGGGATTTCCCTGGCGCCGAATCTGATTGGGCCAGCCTTTGACAGTGAATGGAAAACCTTTGCCGCCAAACTGGCCCAAACCAAAGACACGACCATTGTGCCGTTTTTCTTTGATGGCCGGAATTCAGTTGTCTATCAGGCAGCGCGGCGGGTATCTGTAACGCTCGGCTATTCGCTGATGTTCCGCGAGATTTGCAAACAGATGAACAGGCAGGTGAAGTTGACTGTGCGCACACCTATTAACAGCAAAGAGCTGGACGCCTTTTCCAACCGAAATGATATCACCGATTTTCTTCGCCGCCGCACCTATGGGCAGAGCGACGCTTAATCGGGCCTGCCCGCACCAACCGCCACCAGCATCTCCGGCAGAAACACCGGATCACAACAGACAGCATATGCCCCTTTATTGCCATGCTGCGGGGTGAGGGTAAGCTGGTCTGTTTGCATCCGGTTTGAAGTTGCCACCTGACCGTCAGGCGAAAGCATCAGCCCGTCAAGCGGCCAGACTAGACCAGATGATTTTGCAAACCGGACCTGGGCAACAGGCCAAACAGACAAGCGGGCCCCCACAGCAAGGCTCATGGCAAAAGGCCGCATTGTCACATGAACCAGATCATCTTCGCCCACAAGAATAAGATTATGAAACTCAGCATAGCGGGCCAGCACAGAGAATGTGGCCAGCATATGGTCAACGCGCAAACCCAGAAAGCCATAAGCCAGACAGACCGGGGCCGCATACATCATCAGGGCTTTTTCAAGATCAGTGGTGTTCTGATCTGTTAGTTTGTGCACAAGCACATCCGGGTGATCGGCCATCAGGCCGGAAAGGTCAGCTGAATCCATATCCCCAATGACTGCATGCGGGGTCAGACCAGCGGCCTGGCAGTGGCGAAGACCGCCATCAACAGCGACCAGATAACCGGCAGGCGCATCAGCCAGCTGGCCGCGATCACACGCCCCATTGCCGACTAAAATCAAGGGCTGGTCATTAACGAGGTGGGGAAAGCGCTGTGCAGACATGGCCCCATCATATCCATAAATCCTGACACAGAGCAATTGCTGCCTTATCGCTTTATTCGAAGCTCAAGGTTTAAAGTTCAGACGGTCTTGGACATTGTCTGTCCAGAATGGAGGCAGTGCGCTGCACCAACAATTTTCTTCGAACTCTCGGTTGCCACTTGAAAGATTCGAACGGGCAGTCTAAGCGTGGGCGACTTTATTGACTGAACACATCTTGCGATTTAGCTGAACATTACTGGTCTCACTTCAAAATGTTTAGACTCTGAAAATTAACACACACTGAATGAGGGCCGTGATGTTCAACATTGTTTTGTATCAACCACAAATTCCACCCAACACAGGAAATATCATCCGGCTATGTGCGAACACAGGTGCGTGGCTTCATTTGATTGAGCCGTTAGGCTTTGGTCTGGATGAGAAATCCTGCCGCCGGGCCGGGCTGGATTACCATGAACTGGCTGAGGTGAGATGCTGGCCGGACCTTGGGGCCTATCTGTCTTCTGTTCAGCCTGAACGGCTGTGGGCGGTGACCAAATTTGGTGAGACACGCTATGACGAGGCCACCTTTCATGCCGGAGACAGTCTGTTATTCGGATCAGAACAAACAGGCTTGCCTGATTCGGTTCACCAACAAATGACACCCTCACAAAAATTGTATCTGCCGATGATCTCAGGATCACGAAGTTTGAATCTCTCTAACGCGGTTTCTGTTGTGTTATTTGAGGCTTGGCGCCAGCTCGGGTTTTAAACATTGAGTTAACTGTGCGCCTGCAACCCTTTGTCATAAAAATGTAACTTTATTGTCATATTTCAGAAACGAATTTCCGGAACATTGGTGCTCATTAGAAAACTCACCCCCTAGGAGTATATTATGAAAAGACTAATGCTTACTTTCGCCTTGGTGACAATGATTGCAAACGGCGCACAAGCTCGCGACCAACTTAGCTTGGCAGGTTCATCAACCGTCTTACCTTTCGCCACAATTATCGCTGAAGAAATGGGTAAAAACCCTGCGTTTAAGACACCAGTTGTTGAATCGGGTGGCTCATCAGTAGGAAAGAAAGGTGTTTGTGAAGGTATCGGCACGCAGTTCATCGATATTGGCAACGCCTCATCTCGAATGAAGGCCTCTGAGCTGGAGTATTGTGACAAGAATGGTGTTGACCTTACAGAAATTAAAGTTGGTTATGACGGCATTGCTGTTGCAAACTCGCTGGAAGGTCAAACACTGGTCATTTCAAAGGCTCACCTTGGAATGGCCCTTACAGCTGAAGTTCCTGCTTGCTATGAGGGGTCGGGGCGTAATTTCAACTGTGAAGAGTGGGTGGCGAACCCCTTCAAAAAATGGAGCGATATTGACGCCAGCTATCCGGATCTTGAAATTCGTGTATATGGCCCGCCAACAACATCGGGTACACGCGCATCATTTGCAGAGATGGTGAATCAGAAAGCCTATTGCGGCAAAGATAAAATTGCCAAAGCCGCGTCCGCCGCTCGTGGTGATAAAAAAGGCAAAAAATGTCGTGCCATGCGCACAGACGGGGCCTATGTAGAAGCTGGTGAGCAGGATAATTTGATTGTCCAAAAGCTGCAGGAAGACCCGCAGGCATACGGCATTTTTGGCTTTTCTTATCTTGACCAGAACACTGACACATTGCAAAGTGCTGTCGTAGATGGCACACCGGCAACCTTCGAGCTAATTGCCAGTGGCGACTATGCTATTTCACGTGCGCTATGGTTCTATGTGAAACATGCACATGTAGGCGTTGTTCCTGGAATGGATGAATACATGAAGACATGGACAAAACACTGGAACGAAGATGGCATTCTGGCTGACGCTGGCATGGTACCAATGCCTGATGCAGAGCAAGCTTTATATGCTAAAGCGATGACAGAGTTACCAAAGCTTACTGCAGACATGCTGAAGTAAATGAAAAAACAAAGAGGCGCCCTGACAAGTCTTCTGGGCGTCTTTTTTAACACTAGGCGGGCCCTATGCCGACAATTATTGCGCTAATTATTTTCACCATAGGTATCGCTTATTTCTTTGTCGGAAAAAATAAAATTTTCAAGCTGTGCAACGCCGCACACATTCGCCCACACTCTCTTCCTATATATCACGGCAGCTTCCCTGCTGTTCTAGCAACTGCCCCGGCCCTTATTATGCTCAGCCTGTGGGTCGGTGCTGATGATCTGGTGTTTAACCAGATGTTAATTGCCCAGTTTCCGACAAGCCTTGAGGTAGAGGGCCGGCAAACCATACTGATTCTGCTGGCCCAGATCCATAATATCGCTGAAGGAATTGTGGTTGGTCAGCCTGAAGCGTGGATATTGTCTTCAGCCGAAAAACTGACAGCCTGGCGCGGCCTGTCTGACAAGATAGTGTCCTTTGTGGCGGTGGGGCTTTCGCTGGCAGGCGGCGTTTACGGGGTATCCCGCATTGCCCCTGAATTCCGCGCCCGTAACGCTGTTGAAGTGTTGTTGCTGGCGGGTCTGGGTGTCTGCTCGGTCATTGCGATCATCACCACCATCGGCATTGTATTTTCTGTAATCTTTGAATCAATCCGGTTCTTCAAATTAATCCCGCCGCTTGAATTTTTAACCGGCACAGTTTGGAATCCGGAATTTGAAGGCGCAGCCAGAGCCGGCTCTGGTCAGGAAGGCAATGCCGCTTATGGCTCTATCCCCTTGTTTGCCGGAACATTCCTTATCTCGATCATCGCGCTCAGTGTTTCTGTTCCGGTCGGTCTTCTGGCGGCTATCTATCTGTCTGAATATGCGTCCAAGAAAGTCCGCGGCACGGTAAAGCCCCTGCTGGAAATTCTGGCGGGTGTCCCGACCGTGGTCTATGGCTTTTTCGCTGCCCTGACCATCGCCCCGTTTTTCCGGGAGACAGGCGGCATGCTGGGCCTTGATGTTGCCTCTGAATCAGCTCTGGCCGCTGGTTTTGTAATGGGCATTATGATTATCCCTTTTGTGTCATCCCTGTCAGATGATGTAATAAGCGCAGTCCCGCAATCGCTGCGTGATGCGGCTCTGGGGCTGGGGTCAACCAAAAGCGAATCAATCAAAAAAGTGGTGCTGCCTGCGGCCCTGCCCGGCATTGTGGCCAGTATCATTCTGGCGGTATCCCGGGCAGTTGGCGAGACGATGATTGTTGTGATGGCCGCAGGATTGGCAGCGAATTTGTCTGCAAACCCGCTGGATGCGGTCACCACCGTTACCGCCCAGATTGTGACCATTCTTGTGGGTGATCAGGAATTTGAATCTGCCAAAACCTTATCAGCCTTTGCGCTGGCCCTGACCCTTATTGTTATCACCCTTGTTCTGAATTTCTTCGCCCTGCAAATCGTGAAGAAATATCGTGAACAATACGACTGATCGGAGCCGCCTTATGCCGTCGACAAAGACAGAACAGCTGGTTACGGCCAGCTTGACCTCACGGCGCAGAAAAGAGCAATCGTTTAAATTGCTTGGTATTGCGGCGATCATCATGGCCTTGTTTTTTCTGGTCACCTTGATGACCTCTATTTTGTCAAAAGGCATTCCCGGTTTTTTCCAATATTACATTACCCTTGAGGTTGAGCTGGATCGCGAACGGCTTGACCCGGTGGGCGATTTATCTGACCAGTCTCTGTTTGACGGGCAGGCCAAGAAAATCATTCAAGAAGCGATCCTGGCGGAGACCGGCGCATCAAGCCGAAAAGAAAAAAAAGCAGCGCGCAAGCTGTTGTCAAACGGATCTGATTTGCGGCTGATGTCCTATATTCAGGACAATCCGGATCAGCTGAACAGCAAACAAATTGTGAAATTCGCCCTTGATGATGATGCTGATTCTTACTTCCGCGGCTTTGTGAAAAAGGAAACCCCCGAAAAGCAGAGACGGTTGTCTGATCTGCAGATTCAATATCTTGACCAGTTAAATGAAGATGGGCTGGTCAGTTATGAAATATCAGATTATCTGTTCTTTGGCAGTGCCTCGCGCAATGCCGAAATGGCCGGCATCAAAGGCGCAGCGATAGGATCTGCGCTGACCCTGGTGGTCTGCTTTGTGATCGCTTTTCCCATCGGGGTCGCCACGGCTGTCTATCTAGAAGAATTTGCCCCGAAAAACAGACTGACTGAGCTGATTGAAATCAATATCAACAATCTGGCGGCCGTTCCTTCTGTGGTGTTTGGGATTTTGGGGCTGGCGATTTTTATCAATCTGTTCGGGATGCCGCGTTCTATCCCTCTGGTGGGGGGCATGGTTCTGGCGCTGATGACACTGCCGACAATTATTATTTCCAGCCGCGCCGCGATCAAGGCGGTGCCGCCAAGTATACGTGATGGCGCGCTGGGTGTCGGCGCATCTAAAGTTCAGGCCACTATGCATCATGTCGTGCCGCTGGCCATTCCCGGCATGCTGACCGGCACGATTATCGGCATGGCACAGGCGCTGGGCGAAACAGCCCCGCTTTTGATGATCGGCATGGTTGCTTTTATTGTGGATATTCCAGGCGGGGTGACAGATCCAGGTACGGTTCTGCCGGTACAGATTTTCATGTGGGCAGATTTTGCAGAACGGATGTTTATCCAGAAAACAAGTTCAGCAATTATTATTCTGCTGCTGTTCTTGATTATAATGAATGGGGGGGCAATCTGGCTGCGCAAAAAGCTGGAACGCCGCTGGTAACAGGAGTTGTTAATGCCAGAATTGGGTGAAACCATCGTTAATTGTTCAGATGTATCGGTCTTTTATGGAGATACACGCGCGATTAACAATATCAGCATTGATATTGAACGACAGTCGATAACCGCATTTATCGGCCCGTCAGGGTGCGGAAAATCCACCTTCCTGCGGACCATTAACCGGATGAATGACACAATTGACGGTTGCCGTATAGAAGGCCATGTCAGCGTTGATGGCCAGGATATCTATGACCCGTCTATTGACGTTGTGCCTTTGCGCGCAAAAGTCGGCATGGTGTTTCAGAAACCAAATCCGTTTCCCAAATCCATTTATGAGAATGTCGCCTATGGGCCGCGAATTCACGGGCTGGCCAACAATAAATACCAGCTTGATGAAATTGTCGAAAAAGCCCTGACCGGGGCGGGCCTGTGGGCAGAGGTAAAAGACCGTCTGCATGATTCAGGAACTGGCCTGTCAGGTGGGCAGCAGCAACGGCTTTGCATTGCCCGGACAATCGCTGTTGAACCACAGATTATCTTGATGGATGAGCCCTGTTCCGCTCTTGATCCCATTGCCACATCAAAAATTGAGGCATTGATGTCTGAGCTGGCGTCAGAATATACTATCATCATTGTGACACATTCAATGCAACAGGCTGCCCGTGTATCAAAACGTACCGCGTTTTTCCATCTGGGCGATCTGGTTGAATATGATTCAACAGATACGATCTTCACCAATCCAAAAGAACAAAAAACCGAAGATTATATCACCGGTCGATTCGGATAGGAGCGCTGCGCCATGGCTAATCATATTGTAGAATCTTATGATGAAGAACTGAATGAACTTCATCTGCTCATCGCGCATATGGGAAATGATGTGTGCGCAGCATTAGAGACATCTTGTGATGATCTGGTGGCAGGCGAGAAAAAACGGGCAGACCAGATCATTGAACAGGACAGATTCATTAACGCCCAGGAACATAAAATCACCATAAGAGCACAGAATATTCTGGCCCTGCGGGCACCGATGGCAACTGATCTGCGGGTTGTGCTGACCTCTCTTCAGGTGGCAAATAATCTGGAACGTGTTGGTGACCTGACAAAGAATATCGCCAAAATCAATAAAAAGCTAACCACCCCTCTGCCTGGGGATATCGCCACTTCACTCCAAAAAATGAGCCAGATGGCCTTGAGCATTCTGCAAGAAGCGATTGCCGCCTATAACAATTCAGATGAAGCCAGCTCGCAACAGGTGTTTGAAGCGGATCTGAAGCTGGACCAGCAGCATAATGCGTTATCAAAAGATGTGGTCAGAAAGCTGAAAACAGATGAAGATAATCTGGAATCTCTGACCAGATTGTTATTTGTCATACGGCATCTGGAGCGGGTCGGTGACCATGCCAAAAATATTGCGGAATCCACCATCTATATGACAACTGGTGAGATGAACAGATACGACATACATGAGGATTCGCAGGAAAACTGAGCGGTTTGCCCTGCAAGATGACCACAAAAGGAAACGCTGGATATGGATGATATGTTTGAAAAGGGCCTGGCCAAGCGGAAGGCAACATTAGGGGCTGACTATGTTGACAACACAATGGCAAAGGCTGACCAGCTGAACCGTCCGTTTCAGGAAGCGATGACCGCCTGGTGTTGGGGGTTTGGCTGGGGTGATGACGCCATTGATGAGAAAACACGCTCAATGATGAATTTGGCAATGATTGGCGCTTTGGGCAAAATGACCGAATGGGAATTGCATTGTAACGGCGCCATCCGTAACGGCTGCAGCCTGGAAGAAATCCGGGCGATTGTGCATGTCATCGGTATCTATTGCGGTGTGCCGCAGGCTCTGGAATGTCTGCGGGTCGCCCGCAAGGTTCTGGATGAACATGGGATGCTTGACGACTAGCTTTTCAATAGCTCAAGCAGCAGACCAGTCTGGCAATTGTGCTGTCGGCCCTTTATCCAGCCGCCAAACAAAGCCGCTGTCGCCATAAGCCGGAAACAGCTCTGTGACAAGAGGATCATGACCAGGCACAACAAGAGATATGTCTGACGCCAGTGTCTGAAGCGTATCATAACCTGTCAGCATATCTTCGATATCAACGACAATCGGAAAAGGGCGGCGGGCAAGGAAATTTTCGTAATAATGAGTGGCATCAGAAGCCAGACACAGCCAGCCTTGCTCTGTTTTGACCTGAACCGCCTGAAGCCCGCGAGAATGGCCACCGATTTTATGAACGCTGACACCGCCTGCAATGCCCGCACTGCCATCGGTGAAGATCACCCGGCCAGAATATAACGCGGTCACTGCCTCACAAATATGGGAACCGGTAAAGGGCATGCGCAAGACATCTTCACACATGCACGGGCCTGTTGCATAAGCCATCTCTGCGGCCTGCAGATAAAATGTGGCGTTCGGGAAACTGGCCAGGCAGCCTGCATGATCATAATGCAGATGCGTGATAATAACTTTGCTGATCTGATCTGCGCGCAGGCCAAGAGCCTGAAGGGCCTGTTCCGGGGCCCGCAGAACCGGCCGGCCACGCCGCCGCGCCTCATCCGCCTCATAACCTGTATCCACCACAATCACCTCTTCACCACAGCGGAGCAGCCAGATAAAATAATCCATTGGATGAGGGGTGGTGTGATCATCAGCGAAGATAAAGCTGTCGGCAGCGGTCCTGTCTGAGCGTTCAGCATATTTCAGCGCATAAACCTCCCATATCCGATCCGTCATTATTCCTCTTCTCCCATTTTGATGAACAGACTCTGCTCAACTCTGGCATGAAATATCTGGCCGACAAAGACATTTCCCTGTCTCTGGCCTATGCTGTAGACAGCAACGTCAACAAGTTTCAGTGAAGAGGACGACAAACGCTGATGGAAATGTTTCGTGTGGCCTGTCTGGGTGCAGGCTATTTTGCCCAGTTTCACCTTGATGCCTGGCAGCGTGCAGAACAGGCCGAACTTGTCGCCGTTGCCGATAAGGACATAGAAAAAGCAAAACAAGCCGGTGTTGCCGCGTTCAGCTCTCTTACCGAAATGTTGGACAAAACAAAGCCTGACATTCTGGATATCATCCTGCCGCCTGATCAGCAGGCAGACGCAATCAAAACGGCAATAGACCAGAATATCAAAACCGTTATCTGTCAGAAACCGTTCTGCCGTTCTCTGGCAGAAGCGCGCACCATCACAACAGCCGCAGCAGAGGCCGGCCTGAAACTGATCATTCATGAAAATTTCCGGTTTCAGCCCTGGTATCAAATCATGAAAGACCAGCTGGAGAACGGAAGCCTCGGCACCCCTTATCAAGTTCACTTCAGCCTGCGTCCGAATGACGGCAAAGGCAAAGAGGCCTATCTGTCCCGCCAGCCCTATTTCCAGACCATGCCGCGGTTTCTGGTCCATGAAACAGCTATCCATTTCTTAGATGTCTTCACCTTTTTATTTGGGCGGCCAGACACGGTTTATGCTGATCTGCAAAAGCGCAATCCGGCGATTGCCGGAGAGGATGCCGGCCATATCCTGTTGGGATATGCAGATGGTAGGCGGGCTGTGTTTGACGGCAACAGGCTGGCTGATCATAAAGCAGATAATCATCGTCTGACGATGGGCGAAGCACTATTGGAAGGCAGTGCAGCCAGCCTGAGCCTGAATGGCTTTGGTGAGGTCAGGCGGCGGCAAAACGGGGCGACAGACAGCCAGATTATCCTGCCCCGCCAGGACTGGCCCGGCTTTGGCGGAGATTGTGTTTATCACCTCACCCAGCATATTCTCAACCAACTTGCCGCCGGAAAGATCCCCGCCAACACAGCACAGGACTATCTCCGCCTGCTGGCCTTAGAAGAACAGGTCTATCAAAGCGCCGCGACCGGCCAGCGCCTGAAAGTCCAGCCCTAACGGCGATTTCGGGCAAGCAGCAGGGTTTCAACCTGCTGCAGCGCATCAGGTGTATCGGTATCCAGGAAAAAGGTGGGATCATCCACAGTCAAATGACTGATCATTGCCGGATGTTCTGCCCAGATTTGCCGTCCCCCCTGATCGCCCCTCAGCCGTTGCAGTTCAGAAAAAAACTGCCGTCCCCACACAACCGGATGCCCGACCTGGCGCTGGCCGTCCTTTGTATGCACCGGAAGGCAGATCATCTTTTCATGCTGGCTGTTGGCCAGATGATGACGCTGCAGGCCTTGCAAAAATGAGGGGGATAATAACGGCATGTCCCCCAGCACAATCATCACATCTGTCACTTTGCTGTTCAGCGCCGCCACACCGGCACCAACCGAACTGGCCTGACCTGACTGATGGGCCTCATTCACAACAAACCGGACAGGCAGACCATCAAGGCATCTCTCCACTGCCTGACTGTCATGGCCGAGGACCACCACAACATCTTTCAATCCGGCCGCTAAAATGGTTTCAGCCACATGCCGGATCACCGGTTTACCGGCAATCTCTACGGTCAGTTTATTGATCTCACCCATGCGACGGGACTGGCCAGCCGCTAACAGAACAACCCCCATATGCGGGGCAGCAGGCGGCGATTTTGAAGCCAGGTCGCGCGGCAAAGGCCGTGAGGCGATTTCCATCAACAACCCGCCTGATGCCATATCGGCCAGTTCTTCACGAGACAGCGGCACACCAGCCAGAAGCAAATGTAACACCCAGTCAAACCCATTCAGTTTGGGTGAGCGGGCACAACCAGGCATGCCAATAACCGGTGTCGTTTGGATATGCGCCGCCAGCAGCATATTGCCAGGATCAACAGCCAGCCCCAGCTGGTCAATCTGGCCGCCAGCCTGTTCAATGGCAACAGGCAAAACATCCCGCCTGTCAACAACCGCACTACAGCCACACAGAAGGATCAAATCTACCCCTGTTGCTAATGCCTGGCTTATTTCAGCAGAGACGCTGCTGCTGTCATGGGCACAACGGCGGATATCTGTCAGCTTGCTCCCCAGTTGTGCCAGCCGCCGCTCTGTCACAGTTTCGGTTGCGGTATAGACACGCTCGCTTAACACATCATCCATCGTCTGTATCAGGCTGACCCGCCAGGATCGCAGAGGATGAAAGGTAAAGGCCGGGCGCCCCTGCAGCACATGTTCAAAATGCTGGCAAATCTGTTCAGCAACAAAATAGGGAATGACTTTCAGAGTGGCGGCCATCTGGCCAGCGCTCAGCAGCTGGTTATGCTGAACAAGGCTGAATGTCAGCGCCTCATCAACACTGTTCAGGGCTGTGATCAGCGCGCGGTCATAGCGGATGATGCCGGTTGTCCCCACTTTGAAATTCACCCGGCCTGTCGCCGCCTCACTTCGGCTCACCCCTGCTGTCATCAGAGCGGCTGCCAGACGGCCTGCAACCTGATCCTCAGACAAATCACCTGCATCTGGTGCGGCACAGACAAGCTCAGTGACGCCATCTTGTCGAAACGCATCAACCAGCTCTGCTGTCAGCACGCTGCCCTTGGCAATCCGCTTGCCAGCCAGTTTGTGACTGTGGGCCAGAATCAGGCCTTCACATGCCTCTATATCAAACGCCCCGAACCGCATCAGACGCCCTGACCTTTATGGGGATCAGGCGGGGCCCCAGGACCTGAACGCCAGGCCGCGATCAGCTGGGCCAAAATCGATACCGCGATTTCAGCCGGTGTTTTCGCCCCGATAGACAGGCCAGCCGGACCTTGTATATCCGCAAGCTGTTCTTCTGTTGCCCCGGCCTCACGCAGGCGCGAAAGACGTTTTTCATGTGTGCGCTTGCTGCCAAGGCAGGCCCGATAGAACAACGGTGCAGCCAAAGCCGGGACCAACGCATCATCATCAATTTTTGGATCATGGGTCAGTGTGACAAGGGCGGTTGACGGATCCAGATGATGGTTTTCCAGATAGTCAGATGGCCAGTCCAGGTGAAGATCAATTTCAGGGCCAAACCGTTGTTGGCTGGCAAAAACCGCACGCGGATCAACCACAACCACCTGAAAGCCTGTCTGGGCCGCCATCGCCGCCAAATGCTGGGTAATATGAACCGCCCCCACAATCACAAGGCGGGGAGGCGCAGGCTGAATAAAATGGAACAGGCCTGCTTCTTCATCCAGCCAGGAGCGATCCTGCCTGACATGCGCATCTGGCCTGTCTGTAAGACCTGCGGTCTTCATATCGATTGAGAAACGTACCGGCTGGCGGCTGGCCACCTGTCCGGCCAGAACATGCAAGATAGCAGCAGGCAGACCTTCATCTGCAACAGGCAACACCAGAACTGAGATCCGGCCACCACAGGACAGGCCAACTTCCCAGGCGGTTTCATCAGCCACACCAAAATCAAGCCGCTGGCCCGTACCGGACTGAACAGCCTGAAGCGCGGCCTCAATCACTGCCCCTTCGATACAGCCGCCAGAGACTGAACCAGCAAGTTGCATATCCTGCCTAACAAGCATCAGCGAGCCCACCTGACGGGGTGATGAGCCCCATGTGCTGATGACGATTGCCACAGCCAGCTGATGCCCTTGTGCCTGCCAGTCTGCCGCCAGACAGAGCAAGGCATGGTCCTGAAGAGGGGCGGCTGTCAATTCTGGCTGTGTCATCACGCTTCCTGAATGGTTGTGGGTTAGACGCTTTGCGCTGCAAACCGGCGCGCTTGTGCCTGCCAGTCTGACAGCTCATTGTAAAGACGATTATCCGGTCCAGACAAGAGGCTGACCAGCTGTGATATCGCATCAAGAGAATGAACCGGAACAAATCTGTCTACATGTGCCAGCATTGTCTGCACAGACCGGCTTTTCGGGGCAAATTTGTCATAGCGCAGCAATGGATTCAGCCAGATCAGCTCATGACAGGATTTATGCAATCTGTCCATCTGTACAGACAAATCTGTGCTGGTATCGCGGTCAAGCCCGTCTGTCATCAGCAAAACAACCGCCCCCTGACCAAGCACACGGCGCGACCAGACGTGGTTGAACTCGGCAAGTGATGTGCTTATCCGGGTGCCCCCTGACCAATCCGGAACCGCACGGGCCACCGCGGCAATGCTCTCATCAACATCCCTGTTTTGCAGCAAACGGCTAATGCTGGTCAGTTGTGTGCCGAACAGAAAGCTGGACACACGGGCCGGGCTTTGCCGGGTAAGCGTATGCATAAAATGCAGCATCATGCGTGAATAGCTCTCCATCGAACCGGAAATATCACACAGCACCACAACCGGCCGCACCGTGCGCTCTGGCTTTCGGTAATGCGGCAACACCAGACCACCCCGTCGGCGGGCAGCGCGCAAACTGGCTCTGAAATCAATCAGCTGGCCTTTGGGGTGGCGGCGGTACCGGCGAACCGGCCGTGATGGCAGGTGAAGAACCAAACGGGCGATGGCCTGTTCAGCTTCTGCCCATTCAGATGAAGACATCATCTGAAAATCTTTTGTCTGGAGAGTTTCTCTCTCAGAGGCTGTCTGGCGGGCGTCAATCTGAAGTTCTGTTAATTCTGGAGGGGCAGAGGGATTGTCCGCAGATTGGCCCAACGCCTCTTCCAACCGCCGCATCATCTCATTATCAGATTCGCCGCCCGTTGTTTTCATCTGAGGCAGCAGCACATTGCGCATCTGTTCCATGAATTTCGGATTCCGCCAGAACAGATGAAAGGCCTGGTCAAACAGGGCCCGGTCTTCTGGCCGGGATAAGAGGCTGGCGGTAAGGGTGTGATAAAGGTAGGGTTTCTTTTCAATCCCGACCAGCTGGACACAGCG
>CALKIF010000141.1:0-21681 GCA_937988715.1 uncultured Alphaproteobacteria bacterium
TGCCCTGCAGGACAGCCGGGCTGAACACGCCGCCGGACAAACAGCAGAACAGAACAACAGACACTTCAGCGAGCTGACCCGCCGCCTTGGCCATCTGCTCAGCCAGCAGACAGAAGATGGTTTTGGCTGGCGGGTGGATTTCCGGCTGCGCCCTGACCCGGCCGTGACCCCGTTATGCCTGTCCGCAGACGCCGCTGTGACTTATTATGAATCCATTGCCCGCAGCTGGGAGCGGGCCGCCTTTATCCGGGCCCGCCCTGTCGCCGGTGACCTTCAGGTGGGTGAGCAGTTTTTGGCTCAGATCTGTTCATTTATCTGGCGCCGCAATCTGGATTATACGGTGCTTGATGATCTGCAGATTTGGCTGCGCCATCTGCCGACACCGGCAGGGTATCTGGGTTTTGATGTCAAGCTGGGCGCGTTCGGGATCAGGCATATTGAATTGCTGGTGCATTTGCTGCAGCTTCTGGGCGGCGGGCGGCATGAGGGTTTGCGCCAGTTCAACACATTTGCCGCTCTGGACGCGCTGGCCAGCGAAGGCTGGCTGGACACCACCCAGATTCAGCAGATGAAAGACTGTTACAGCCAGTGGCGGCTGGTTGAACATCGCCTGCAATATCTGCGGGACACACAGACTCACTGCCTGCCGCGCAATGAGCAGGAAATGGACCAGTTTGCCGCCTTTGCTGGATTGCCGGAGGCGGCCGCGTTACGCCAGAAACTGCAGGAGCTGCAGCAGGCAACAGAAGCGGCCTGCAGCCACCCGCTGATGGACAGGCTGATGGCGGCACATAAAGCAGGCCCAACAGACAAGGAACGGGTGCTGGCCAGTTCAGCAGACCGGACCGTTAACAGCCGCTGGCTGGCCGATATCGGGTTCAGCCGGCCTGATGATATGATGGATATTATAGATGGCTGGATGTCGGGCCGGATCCCGGCGACCAGAAGTGAGCGGGCCCGCGGCTATCTGGGCCGGTTTCTGCCGCCGTTTCTGGCCCGTCTGGGCAAGGCCAGCGCCCCTGACAGCGCCTTTGCCTGTTTTACCGAACTGATCCGCAACCTGCCTGCCGGGGCACAGATATTCGCGCTGTTTGTGCATTACCCGCAAATCGCTGATCTGGTCGGTAATCTGTTGGTGAAAGCCCCCGCGCTGACGCGCCAGCTGTCCCGCAAACCGGCTTTGTTTGACCTGCTTCTGGATACTGAATTTTTCACCCCCTTTACAGCAGAACAGCTGGCCGGGCCGCCGGACCTGTTGCATACCGCACAGGCTGAAGGGGCTGAACATGCCCTTGATGAGCTGTGTCTGTGGGCGGTTGAGACCCGGTTCAGGGTTGATGTTCATTTCCTGCAGGGGTTGTGCAGCTTTGAAGAAGCCAGCAGCCGACTGGCGGCCCTTGCCGATATCTGTATCCGCGAGGTGACCCAACTGGCCCGATTGGATATACAACGGCGTTATGGCCATCTGCCAGATGACCGGTTTGCGGTGCTTGGCCTGGGCCGCCTGGGCAGCCGCCGTCTGATCACGACATCTGATCTGGATCTTATATTTGTGTATCAGAGCGCGGCAGAGACCGCCTCAGACGGCCGTCAATCCTTGAGCGCCGGCCAATATTATAACCGCCTGGCCCAACTGATTATCAGCTGGCTGTCTGTGCAGACCGCACAAGGCAAATTATTTGATATAGACACCCGCCTGCGCCCTGATGGCCGTTCAGGAGCGCTGGCCACCCGGCTGGAGAGGCTCAGCAGCTATTATCAGACAGAGGCCTGGCCCTGGGAATATTGTGCCTTCCTGAAGGCCCGTATCATTCAGGCTGATGCAGATATCAAACAGGCCGCAGAACAAATTGTTCAAAAAATCAAAACCACCCCGCCTGCTTTGCCGAAGCTGGCTGATGATATCCTGACCATGCGCCAGCGTCTGGCCGCTGATCCTGCTTCTGCCCATTCCTTGAAAAAACGTGCCGGCGGCTTTCTGGATGCAGAGTTTCTGGCGGTTCTGCTAGCGGTTGATAAGGGTGATCGCGAGCTGATCACAGCCCCGAAGGGCAGCCCGTCAAGCTGGCTGCGTCAGCTGGCGCAAGCAGCAGATCAGTCAGATGATCTGAACGAGGTCTGTGCCGGGCTGGATGAGCTTGAGCTGATCACACAATTCACCAGCCTGTGTCTGGGCAAGGCGTCAGGTACGGTATCTGCGTCTGACAGCGCGCCGACCTGGCTGGCTCTGGCTGAGCGGCTGGGCCTGGAAGCCACAGATTGTCTGGAGCAGAGACTTGAGATGAGATGTGAACAGATAGACAGAATTTTGCAAAAATATCTAGAAAAAACAGCAACAAAACAGCCCTAAGATAAGCAGATTTATCTGAACACGACCCCTTAAAGACGCATTTAGATTAGCAATGCCTGATGAGACTTGATAAGGGAGAGGAAGTAGGGTGAGGAAATAGGGTGTCTTCCGGGGCTGGGCCTTGGGAAGGCGGGTATCGTTACGGTAACCTGGAGACCGGCACTGATGTTTCGCTCTTTAATGTCCTCCTGGCCATTATTCTTTGGCCTGCTTCTGATTATGATTGGCAATGGTCTGCTGGTCTTTTTGCTGGGGGTACGGGCCTCTGCGGCCGGATTCAGCACAACCGTGTCCGGGCTGATGATGGGCGGCTATTTCATCGGCTTTTTTGGCGGCTCTCGTTATGTGCCGCGCATCCTTCAGGATGTTGGCCATATCCGCACCTTTGGCGCGTTATCGGCGATCGCTTCTGCGGCTGTTCTTGTGCATATCGTCTCTGTTAACCCCGCATTATGGACAATTATGCGGCTGTTCACAGGTTTTGCCTATGCAGGCATGTATATTGTGGTGGAAAGCTGGCTGAATGATAAATCCACCAATGAGACAAGAGGCCAGATGCTGGCTATCTATATGATCATCACCATGGCCGGGCTCAGCGCGGGCCAGTTGCTGGGCGGGCTTGATGACGGGATCACCAACTTATTGTTCCTGACCGCCTCTATTCTGGTTTCGGTTGCGGTTGTGCCGATTCTGATCACCGCCTCACAAGCTCCGGAATTTTCTGAACCGGAAAGTGTGTCTTTGCGCCGCCTGTTCCAGATTTCGCCTCTGGCGCTGGTCGGGATGGGCCTGCAGGGCTTTACCGCCTCAATGATTTTTGGCATGGGCGCGATTTACGCCACCTCAATCGGGATGAGCAACCAACAGGGCTCGGTGTTTCTGGCCTCTGTCACTATCGCCAATGTGATTATGCAATATCCGGTTGGCCGCCTGTCTGACCGGTTTGACCGGCGTCTGGTGATTCTGATTGTGGCCAGTATTTCAGCTGTTGCGGCGGCCTGCGCGTCCTTTGTCGGTATCTCCAGCTATTGGGGTCTGGTTATGCTGACCGCCCTTTATGGCGGCTTTTCGATGACCATCTATTCATTATGTATTGCCCATGCCAATGACTATCTCAGCCCCAGCCAGATGATCGGCACAGCCTCTGCGCTGATCACGGTAAATGGAATCGGGGCCATTTTCGGCCCGCCGGTGATCGCCGCCTTAATGGATCTGTTCGGCAGTTTTATCTTTTTTGCGGTGATGTCAGGGGTACATATCGGCCTGGGCGTGTTCGTGCTGGCGCGTATGTCGCTGCGGTCTGCGGTCCCTGCCGAAGCCCAGGGCCCGTTTATTGCCGTGCCTGAACAAGGTACAGCCGTGGCGGTCAGCCTGAACCCCGAAACCGCCTGGAGCGAGCCTGATCCAGACACAGCGTTAACAGATGATCCGCTGGCAGATAACCCTTATCTGGATATCGCCGCACCAGCCAAACCATCTTCCTGATCTGACAGCTGAGGGCACAGGTCCTTATCTTTACGATCCTCCTGCTTCTGGATAACTGGTCATCACGACCCCTTCTCAGCTTGACTGAAGCTGTAAGGTCAGGCGCCCGCCCCTAAATTTAGAAAAAACTTAAATAATGGTCAGGGCCTCTGTAGGATTGAGGACATGATGATGCGTGTTCTTGTTGTTTTCTGGCTGTTCGGCATTGTGGTGGGTCTGGGTCTGACCGGGATCTGGTCAGCTGCGGTTGGGCAGGAAGCCCGTCTTCAGGTCAGCATCACCGCAATAAGTGATGGGGATTCCCTGCGGGCAGGAAAGCTGAGGTTGCGTTTGCACGGGATTGATGCTCCAGAGAAAAAACAGCTCTGTTCAACCGCTTCAGGCGAGAGCTATGCTTGCGGGCAACAGGCGGCTGACTGGCTGAGATCGCAAATATCGCCGGGCCAGAGGCTGTCTTGTGTGCTGTTGGATACAGACCGGTACCGGCGGCTGATTGTGCAATGTTTCAAAGAAGATATGGATCTGAATCAGGCTGTGGTCAGGGCCGGATGGGCACTGGCCCATACCCGTTATTCAGATGCGTATATTCAGGCAGAACAGCAGGCGAAAGCAGAAGGGATCGGGCTGTGGCAAGGGCCGTTTATGCGGCCAGAAGAGTGGCGCCGGCAAAAGCGGGAGCGCAAAAAATAAGCTGTCTTACAGCAGCCCCAATTCGCGCAGTTCTGAGGCCAGTTCAGCTGGCATGGGTGTTTCATCATCACTGTGCGGCATATCTTCAGGGGCGTCTGCCACCTCAAGATAGCGCCAGCCCTGAAAAATACGCACCCGCCGCGGCCAGACCGGAATCAGCTCTGGGGCCAGAACAATGCCGCAGGCCGGGCGGCCATCCTCTCGCTTCACCTCAATCAGATCAGCGATTGGCTGGCGCACACAAATCTGGCCTTTAATGACCCAGTACAGACAGCCGCCATCCAGCAACTCATCTGCCCGCCTGGGCCAGTTCCGGGTCGGGTGAATGATCGGCAGCCCCTGGCGGGTGCGCCGGTTCTGCCAGCTTTTCAGCGAGTCAATCGACACAGAGCCGACAGAGAGCTTTTTTAAATGAACAGTCATGGCCTTAACTTAAAGAGCGGCCGCCAGAGCGGCAAGGGCTGAGTGAAAAAAACAAAACCCCTGATTACAAAAGATACAAGGCCGCCAGACCTAAAAACACAAGAAAGCCAATCACATCTGTGATGGTGGTGATAAAGACAGATGAGGCAACCGCCGGATCAACCCCTGTTTTGACCAGAGCCAGCGGAATCAGCGTGCCTGAGATTGCCGCCACAATCATATTCACCAGCATTGCAAAACCCAGCACAAGCGCGATTTGCGCATCACCAAACCAGACATAAGACAGACCTGCGGTGACGACCGCAAACACCAGCCCGTTGGCGATGCCGACATACAACTCTCGCAAGCCAAAAGTCACCGCAACTTTGGGGCTGAATTCACGCATCGCGATCGCCCGTACCGCCACGGTCACTGTCTGGGTGCCGGCATTCCCGCCCATTGAGGCGACAATCGGCATCAGCACGGCGAGCGCGACAATCTTTTCAATTGTGCTTTCAAAAAAGCCGATCACCACTGAGGCGATTACAGCTGTGATCAGATTAACAAACAGCCAAGGTGCGCGCCCCTGAAGTGTTTCCAGAACAGATGTGCGGATAGAGGCGTCAGACACACCGGCAAGGGCCATCAGATCTTCTTCTGCCTCTTCATCGATCACGTCAATGATGTCATCCAGCGTGATGATGCCGACCAGGCGCCCTTCTGCATCAATCACCCCTGTTGTGACCATGCCATAACGGCGGAACAACAGTGCCACCTCTTCTTGATCCATGGTGACCGGGATTGACCGCAATTCGGTTTCCATAATCTCAGAAATCCGGCGCGGCCGCTGGGTGCAGAGCAGCTTATTCAGCCTCACCTCGCCGACAGGATGGCCGCTGACATCCGTGACCATAATCAGATAAAATTCTTCTCTGTCCAGATCAGATGAGCGCAGAAAATCAATGGTCTGCCCCACAGTCCAGAAGGGCGGCACAACCACCATTTCACGCTGCATCATGCGGCCGGCAGAATCTTCGGGATAGGCCAGGCTCTGTTCAACCAGAACCCGTTCCTGATCAGGCAGGGCTGATAACACCTCATCAAGCTGTTCAGGTTCCAGCTCTTCAGCGATGGTGACAACATCATCTGAATCCAGCTCCGGCAGAGAGGCGGCAAACACATCAGGGTCAAGAAGGTCGCGCACATCCTCTCGCACATCCTCATCCAGATAAGGCAGGATTTCAGCATCAAAATCAGAACCAAGCTGGCTGACCAGCACCCGCAGATCCTCAGCCGAAATCCGTTCCAGAAAATCAGCCTTGTCCGCCGGATGCAGCGGGTCCATCAGCATCCGCAGACGCTGCCATTGTTCTGTGTCGATAGCCTCATGAATGGCCGCCTCAACCTTCGGGGTCAGCCCATACATAGAGGCGACCTGGTGTGCGGGGCTGTCGGCGCTGTCATCTTGAGGGCGTGGTGACCCGGCTGTCTCCACCATCTCACGGCCTCCGTATCCATGCGCATCAGGAAAAAAGCCATTTTACTGGCTCATCCCAGCCTAGCACAGAACAGGGCTGAAAACAAATCAGGGGGTATCAGTCGCTTTTGATCATTTTCTTTCAAATTCTGGCATTGAAAGAATATTTCAAGCCTTCTTAAGATAGCTGGCCACAGCGTCAGCCAGCTGATCTGTGGCCTGATCCGGAATGTCTTTATGAAGCACCAGACGGAACGCCTGTTTGGCCGGGCTGATTACGATTCCCTGTTCTGCCAGATAGGGTTTCAGCCCGTCCCGCTTATGGTCCGGCAGATGCATATAGACCATATTGGTATCGACCGTATCTTCATCGACAGACACGCCTTCTATCGCAGACAGCGCGCTGGCGAGTTTTCGTGCCCGTGCATGATCATCTGCCAACCGGTTAATATTATGATCAAGAGCATGATGACCTGCCGCGGCCAGAATGCCCACCTGGCGCATACCGCCGCCCAACATTTTGCGCAGCCGCCTGGCTTTGGCAATAAAGGTTTTTTCCCCGACCAGAACAGAGCCAACCGGCGCGCCCAATCCTTTTGACAAACATAAAGAGATGCTGTCAAAGCCGGAGGTGAAGCTGTGCAGAGGCGCATTTGAGGCGACCACCGCATTCATCAGACGGGCCCCGTCCAGATGGCAGCGCAGATGATGATGGCGGGCAACCGCACATAAATCAGCCAGATGCGCGGCGGTCTGGACCCGCCCATTCACGGTGTTTTCAAGGCACAGCAGCCGGGTGACCGGAAAATGAGAATCATCAGGTTTAATCGCTGCTTCAATATCTGCAGCGGTCAGACGCCCGGCCGCGTCAACCGGCAACGGACAAGGCACCACCCCGCCCAGTACCGCCGCACCACCAGCCTCATAAAAAACAGAATGATAAGTCTGACCAGACAGGAATTCTTCACCGCGGGCAGCATGAGACAAAATCGCAATCAGATTTGACTGTGTGCCTGAAGAGACAAACAGGCCGGCCTGTTTGCCCAGCATGTCGGCAACGCGCTCTTCCAGGCTGGCGGCGGTTTCATCATCCCCATATACATCATCCCCGACCGCCGCTGTCGCCATCGCTGCGCGCATCGCCTCATCAGGCTGGGTTACGGTATCACTTCGGAAATCAAACAAATTATGAGCAGACATAAGACATCCTGTAGTTGCGGACATGGCCGAAGCCATCTTTAAGGGGGCGCCCCATCTGGCAGGACACACCTCAAAACCATATCTCAGAAAACAGCGGAAACACAACTCAACGGCTGATGAAAAAAAAGGGCCTGCCCCTGATGGTCAGAGACAGGCCACATGAAAAGACCGGGAGGACGTGTTTAGGGGGGACAACCTCCCGGTCTTTTTTCAAAATGTGATCTTAGCGGGAGAATTCAGGATAGGACTCCATACCCAGTTCTGAGTTATCCAAACCCGCCATCTCAGCGTCTTCAGAGACCCGGATTCCCATCGTCTTATCCAGAATGACCCAGGCCACCAGAGAGACAATGAAGGTAAACAGACCAACAACAACGATACCGGTCAGCTGGGCCATCAATGTGGCATCAGGGTTTGTGATGACCACAGCCAACGTGCCCCAGATACCGGCAATCAGGTGAACCGGAATTGCCCCGACAACATCATCAATCTTCAGCTTGTCCAGCAGCGGAACAGCAAAGACCACAATCACACCGCCGACAGCCCCGATAAGGGTCGCTGTTCCCAGGCCAGGGGTCAGCGGTTCAGCCGTAATCGACACCAAACCGGCCAGCGCCCCGTTCAGTACCATGGTCAGATCCACTTTCTTATACAGAATTTGTGTTAAGATCAGAGCCGCAATTGACCCGCCAGCCGCCGCCGCGTTGGTGTTGGCAAAGATGCGCGAGACATCAGCAACATCACCGACAGTGCCCATAGCCAGTTGCGATCCGCCATTAAACCCGAACCAGCCCAACCACAAGATGAATGTGCCCAGGGTCGCCAGCGGCAGATTTGCACCCGGCATCGGCACAACCCGGCCGTCCGGGCCATATTTGCCACGTCTGGCACCCAGGATTAACGCCCCGGCCAGAGCCGCCCAGCCGCCGACAGAATGCACCACAGTTGAGCCGGCAAAATCAAGAAAGCCCAGCGCATCAAGGAAGCCGCCGCCCCATTTCCAGCTGGCCTGGAACGGGTAAATAAGAGCAGTCAGCACAAAGGTGAAGACCAGAAACGGCCACAGCTTGATCCGTTCAGCCAGCGTACCGGATACGATCGACGCCGTCGCCGCACAGAACATCAACTGGAAGAAATAATCAGAAGCGGTAGAGGCATAACCGATATCATCAGCCGCTTCAGCTGACACACCAACAGCTTCCATCACCGCGATTGCCGGAAACAGGTTTGACAACACGCCGTCAACCGCCCAGTCGCCCAGCGGATACATCAGATTATAGCCAACAAGGTAATAACCGACAGCCGCAATCGAAAACAGCGCGATATTCTTGGTCAATTGTGTTGTGGTGTTCTTGGCCCTGACCAGCCCTGCTTCAAGCATACAAAAGCCGCAGGCCATGAACATGACCAAAAACCCGCCAACCAAAAATAAAAGTGAATTGAGAATGAACACCCCATGTTCTGGCACGGTCTGGGCTAATGCAGGTGTGCTGAGCACAGACAGTCCTGCCACCAGGGGTATGAGAGATTTACTTAAACGCATGATAACGCTCCTTTACAAATATTTAAGAGTGATCAGAGCGCGTCTGCGCCGGTTTCAGCGGTTCTGATCCGCATCGCATCTTCAAGAGACAGGACAAAGATTTTGCCATCACCAATCTTGCCTGTTCCCGCTGCTGTCTTAATGGCTGAGACCACGTCATCAGCCATCTTTTTTTCAACAGCCACTTCAATTTTGACCTTGGGAATAAAATTCACGACATATTCGGCCCCACGGTAAATTTCGCTTTTACCTTTCTGGCGGCCATAGCCCTGAACCTCGCTCACGGTCATGCCAGAAATGCCCAGAATGCCTAACGCTTCATGGACGGCATCGAGCTTTCCTGGCTGGATGATTGCAATGATATATTTCATAGCGCCCTCATTTTCTTTGTTGTTAAGGGGCTCTCCTCATCAGCGTTATGAATGCGGGAAGCAATTCAAAGCCAAGTGGTGAGAACCTGACAGTTTTGAGATACCAAAGTAATGTGAAAAAATATTGTGCTGGTTTTTATTCAATGCGATGCGTTTTTTGCATCACCTGCCTTGACCGGCCCTGGCTGAGGATTATGTAGATGGAGGTCAGGCAACCCTTTCAGGAGCAGACGTCATGCGCCATTTAACCCATTTACGCTATATTGATGTGGTGGCCAGAGAGAGATCCATCCGCAAGGCATCTGAAAAGCTGAACATCACCTCTACCGCCCTGAACAGGCGCATTCTGGCGCTGGAAGATGAAGTCGGCACGCCCTTGTTTGAACGTCTGCCGTCAGGGGTCAGGCTGAATACAGCTGGCGAGCTGTTTATTCAGCATATCCGCAGCCAGATGACAGATTTATCACGTGTGCTCTCGCAGATATCTGATCTGTCCGGGGTGCGGCGCGGTCATGTCACGATAAGTGGCGGGCCTGAACTTCTGGCCTCATTCCTGCCGAAACAAATTGCACAATACCGGCAGGAATTTGAAGCGGTGCAGTTTGATGTTGTTCGTCATACACCAGCTGAAAGCCTGGCCGCGCTGATCAATTTTGAATCAGATATGGCGTTTGTGTTTGATTCTGTGCTGCCGTCTGACGTGCATATTGTGGCGTCAGTTTCACAGCCGCTCTACGCGCTTGTGCAAGACAGCCACCCGCTGGCCGCAAACAGCATGCTCAAGCTGCAGGATTGCCTGGCCTGGCCGGTGGTCTCGCCGCAGACAGATAGCGGGCTGAAGACCATGCTGGAGGTGGGCCGGCTGCGGACTGCTGCCAACCTGCAGACGGTTATTCATACAGATGAGACAGAGTTTGTGCTGGATTATGTGCGCCGGGAACAGGCTGTTGGCTTTGCCATACCCTTAAGCTTTGAGGGCAGCACGCAAAGCCTGTCCGGGCTGAAAGCCATTGCGATAGATGAACGTGATGTGCCGCCGGGAATTGTGCATCTGGTGCAACGCAAAGGGCGGGTCTTGTCCGTGGCGGCTGCAAAATTCATGGACCAGATGGTCCAGACGCTGAACCAGCGTTTTCCGGACACAACCCGTTAGTCCGAAATTAACAAAAAAAAGAGATGCGCGAACACATCTCTTTTTCGTGTTTCATGTCGCCGGGCCATCCAGAGGCAGGCGTTGATCACGCCTTTACAGCATCAAGGCTGGCCACAAACAGGCGGGTTCAGCTACAGGGGCTGCCCCAAGCTGTTCCTGAACCTGTTTTTCTGATCTGTCCGGCTTGAAGTCACACTCGACATTTGATCACCTCCTTTGCTGTTGTTGACACATAAACTGTTTCTGCAGACAGGCTGCATAGCCACAGCGTTGCGCGGGAGATTGGGATTTGTCAATCCTTGAGAAGAGCGGTGTGCCACCCTGCAGAAAAGCTGCGGGAAACAGGCCAGCAGAGCGTCAGCGAGAGGATTTGCGCCTGACCGGCTTAAACCCGCCCTGTTTTGGTTTGCCTGGCCGTTGTGGCCGCCCAGACTTGCCCGGTTTTTTGCGAATAGACAAGGTCTGATCAGAACGGTTTGCCTCTGGCTGTTTCGGGCTGGATTTTTTTGGCCCAGACGGTTTTGGGCCTGATGATTTCGGGCCGGGTCTTTTCGGACCAGAGGTCTTTGGGCCTGAACCTGTTTTGTCTGCATGTCTGGGGCCAGATTTTTTTGGACCGGATGGGCGGGAGTCGTCCTGCCACGACCTTTCCTTTTTCGGACCAGAGCGTTTTGGCCGATCAGCTTTATCATCAGGGTGCCATTTACCGGCGCCCCGCGGCTTGCGACCTGGCTGAAACGATTTCTTGCGATCATGCTTTTTCTTTTCACGACCTTCCGGGACCACCGGGCTGTCAATTTCCTGAACGGTGATATCGTCACTTAACCTGCCATCACCTTTTAAGCGGGCCAGAAACCCGTCCACAGCCGTATCAGCAATGCCCACATGGCTTTCTGCATGATGCAGGTGAATATCGCCCACATCAGATCGCTTCACACCGCCGCGTCCGGTCAATAAAGACAACAGCCCGCGCACATGCATATCCTGTCCTTTGCCCGCAGACAGGCTGAACCAGCGATAGGTCTTGGCAGCATAGGCCATATTTGGTTCTGCTGCCTCGCCCAGCTCTTCAGGAGCGGCCATATCACGGCGATGCTGGCGGATCAGAGCCAGAGCCAGCTGATGCGCGGTAAAGCTGTCTGCCAGCTGGGCCTGCAGGCTGGCTTCTGCCTCATCTGCCTGTTCTGTCAGATCAGGGTTGGTCAGAATCCGTTCATCATCACGGGCCCTGATGGCATCTGCATCTGGCGCGCTGCCCCATTCAGCGGTAATGCCTGCCATCTGCAGCAATTTCTGGGTTTTGCGGTAGCTGTTATCCGGCACAACAATGATCGCAGTCCCTTTACGCCCGGCCCGGCCGGTACGGCCTGACCGGTGCAGCAACACATCTGCGGTGCGTGGCAGGTCAGCATGAATAACCAGATCAAGATGCGGCAGATCAATCCCTCTGGCGGCAACGTCAGTGGCCACACAGACCCGGGCGCGCCCGTCCCGCATCGCCTGTATCGCCTGATTGCGGGCAGCCTGATTAAGGTCACCAGACAGCGCCACAACAGACAGGCCGCGGTTCGCCAGCCGGGTTGACAGATAAGACACAGACGCCCGTGTCGCACAGAAAATCACTGCCTTTGTGTCATCATGATACCGCAGCAGATTGATAATGGCGTTCTGGCGGTCAGACGGGCGCACAGAACAGGCCTGATAGGTGATATCTTTATGCTGTTCTTCAGCAGAAATGGTCTCTACCCGCATGGCCTCTGTCTGATAACGGCGGGCAAGGGCAGCGATCGTGCGCGGTACAGTCGCTGAAAACATTAATGTGCGGCGTTGTTCCGGTGCGGCTTTCAGCAAGGTTTCCAGATCCTCACGAAAGCCCATATCCAGCATTTCATCTGCTTCATCAAGAATGACAGCACGCAGATGATCAGGATAAAAGCTGTTCCGGTTCAGATGATCAACAAGACGGCCTGGTGTGCCGATCAAAAGATCAACACGGCCAGACAGCACGCGCCGTTCTGTGCGGATATCCATACCCCCAACAGCAGACGCCAGCACCAGCCCTGTTTCCGCATACAGCCAGTCAAGTTCGGCCTTGACCTGAAGGGCGAGTTCGCGTGTCGGGGTGATTACCAGCGCCGCTGGTCGGGACGGCAGGTCAGAATCGGCATCCTCATCCAGCAGCTGATCAGCCACGCTCAACCCGAAAGCAACTGTCTTGCCAGAGCCGGTCTGCGCAGAAACCAGCAGATCACGACCCGCACAGCCTTCAGCCAGAACAGCCGACTGAACATCGGTCATGGCGGTAAATCCGCGCTTCTCCAGCGCGTCTGCCAGAAGCGGATGCGCGGCGTCAAATTGTGTCATTGAATTTTGCCTTTTACGTTCATGTCCGGCCCGTCTTTACAAAAACACCTGTTTGCTGATCCACGGACATGCCTGATGTGGTTTGGTTGTAGCAGTGATTGCAGATTTGTAAAGCAAAACAGTCTGTGGCCTGCCACTGGACAAGGCCAAGCCGCAAGGGCTAAGAAGAAGACCAAGCTTACTCTGGCCTTTGTCTGGCCGGTCATTTTTTTGGGATAGGTCGAAACCGTATTATGTCTGGCGTATCTGTTCTGTCGTCTGCCCGTCATCTGTTGGTGATCCAGCCTCTGGTCGGCATTGGTGACATGATCTGGCACAAGCCCTGGATAGACCATCTTGCCCGCACCCACAAAGTCACCTTGATGACCAAGCCATCTGTGCAGGCAGATGTGATTTTTGAAGGCGCCCCGGACAGCTTTTCCGTACTGAAGCTGGAGCGGTCCATCAGGGGCAGGCGCGGACGGCATGACGGTCTGGCCGGTTTTTTCAGGCTGGTCAGCGATATGCGGGCCAGCGGCGCTGATACAGCGGTTATTCTGCATGCCTCTTCACGCTATGCTCTGGCCGCCCGGCTGGCGGGAATAAAGCTGCGGTTTGGCTATGGCATCGGCCGCCAGCGCCGTCATCTGAACGCGGGTCATTATCTGGATAAAGCCGCGCTGAGCCAACATGCGATTGACCGGGTAAGCCGGTTTGCTGAGATCAACGGATTTGGCCTGAGCGAGCCTGTCTGGGCGGTTCACCCGCGCACGGCTGCGCGAAAAGAGGCTGAACGGCTGCTGGCCACATGGGCAGCCTCAGCCGGGCAGACAGACTTTACACCGTTTTTATGTATCGGCATCGGGTCTATGCACCCCGAACGGCAATGGGGGGCAGCCCGGTTTGCTGAGCTGATCTCAGCCCTTGCAGAAAAGCGGCCTGACCTGTCTTGTCTTATTCTGGGCGGCCCGAGCGAGCAAAAGCTGGCTGAGGAGATTTTATCACTCTTGCGCGCCCATAAATTGGCGCCGCCTGTGTTTCTGGGCAGGCTGGATGAGGCGGTTGCGCTGATGGCCCTGTCTTGCGGCTATGTCGGCAATGATACCAGCCTGCTGAATTTTATGGTGTGTGTGGACAGGCCCGCCCTTGGTCTGTTCTCTCAATCAAAGCCGCTGACCTATAGTGCGCTCTTGCATAAAACAGAGGCTGTCTCAGAAGATGAATTTGGCCGTCCAGGGGTTATCCAGAACATTAAACCAGCAGATGTTCTGGCAAAGATAAACAGCCTGTGGCCTAGGGGTGAATAAGGCCGCTTCAGCCCCCTTTATGACACAAGCCTTGTGATTGCCCCCGCTTGCCGCTATGGTCTGTCGCGGGTTTTGGGCAAGGGTGCCCGTGTTTAAAGGGTGAGAGTTCTGCAGATATGAGTGATATGACTATGGACGTCCTGTTTGTTGGTAATGCGATTATGGATGTGCTCAGCGCTTGTGATGAGACATTCCTGAGCGAGCATGACATTGAAAAAGGCGGCATGAACCTGATTGATGAGGACCGCGCCTTATATCTGTATCAGGCGATGCCGGACAAAACAGAACAATCCGGCGGGTCAGCCGCAAACAGCGCCTATGGCTTTGCCTGTCTGGGCGGCAAGGCCGGATTTGCCGGTCAGGTGGCAAAAGATAATGTAGGCAACGGGTTTATCCGTGATCTGCAGGCAGGCGGGGTTACATTTGCCGGCCGGCAGGCCGATACCGGCCCGGCCACAGCCCGGTCCATGATCCTGGTCACGCCAGATACGATCCGGTCAATGAACACCTACCTCGGCACATCTTTATATCTGAACGCCAGCCATCTGCCGGAACAGACCAGTGCTGAGATTATCTATCTTGAGGGGTATCTGTTTGACGCCCCTGAAGGCCCGTCCATCTTTGCCCGTGCAGCCGAAATGGCGAAACAGTCTGAGGCCCAGCTGGCCCTGTCCTTGTCAGATGCCTGGTGTGTGGACAGACATCATGACGCGCTGTCAGTGTTTGTGCGTGATCATGTCTCAATCCTGTTCAGCAATGAAGCTGAAATGGCAAGTCTGGGCAAAGCTGATGTGCACAGCTCTGCAGAGATGATCTCAGGCTGGGTTGATGAGCTGATTGTCACCAAAGGCGAAAACGGTGCCAGCATCTTTGCCGGAGAAGAACAGGTCAGCGTACCGGCAATGCCCATCGGCAAGGTGGTGGATACAACAGGGGCTGGTGATTTATTTGCCGCGGGTTATCTGTTTGGCCGGGTGACAGGCGCGTCCCTGCTGCAGTCGGCAGAGCTGGCCAGCATGTGTGCAGGAGAGGTGATCTGCCATTTCGGTGCGCGTCCGGCACAGGATTTATCCGGGTTTATTGCCGAAGCTGTCTAGAATTTCAGCTTTGCGCCGACACGCATATCCACCGCAGACCGCCCCCTGATACCAGCATAATTATGGCTGTATTGTGCTGCTGAATACCAGTTCAGACCGATAGGCGTTTTCGTCTGAACAATATGATAAAGATCAATCTGACGGGCCGGATTGACCAGCGATACCCGATCATAAACAGACAGATACCGGCCATCAGCCTGATAGCCTTTGGTTGTTGCCTGCGTTAACAGACCTGAAGTGGTGGCCAGCGGCAGGGCAAGTCCGAACTGGTGAGAAGTGGCCTGGTCCGCATGCGGGCGGTAGTCCAGCTGGAAACTTGCTTTATCTGCTGTCAGATCATGATAGCCGATCAGATCCGCATAAAAAGCCTCTGCTGAGGTATGGAGCAGGCTGTAACGGCTTTGCAGCTGAAGATTGTCGCTCAGATACCGGTTTGTGCCCATTTGCAGATAGGCTGTTTGTGCGGGCCGCGCCAGCTGGTACACACCAGATACACCTGTGCCCAGAATGCTGTTCTGTTCCGTCAGGATGCCGGCGGTTATATCGCTGTGCACAAGTTCAGAGATCAAATCTGTTGTGATTGCATATTCAGTGAAGTCATGGCCCTGTTCAGTGGTCCCGCGCAACAGGCGTGCGCTGAGGCCAATTTCATCAGACAGCCGCCAGTAAGAGGACAGCTGGAGAATATCCTGGCTGGACACAGATAAAAAAGAAGAGGCCAGTTGCGGTAAATCCACCTGGCGATCCAGCAATAACGGCTCAGTCTGGCTCAACCGCAGCAGATCAAGGCCAGCTTGCGGCGTGGCATAGCTGAAGGACAGATGGTCAGGCAGACCGTCATCAGATCCCCCTTCTGATACAAGCTGAAGCCTGTCTGAGCGATAAACAGGTTCCGGAGCTGTGCGGTCAAGCTGATCAAGAAATGCCTGATTGGACGGGCGCGGCTGAACAGCCTGTATGATCGTCGGTTGCCAGTTATAGGCGCGGGCATAGCCATCCATAACGCCAATGGTCAGATCAGCAACCTGCAGAGCCTGGCCAAATACAGATGAGGGCTGAAGAGAGGTGTTCTGCATGGTCGCCCCGGTAACCGCATGGCCATTGGTTCCGGCAATCGACACCCCGCCCTGCGGCTGGCTGGCCTCAGCCAGATTAAGAAGCCCCACACCATAGACTGTGTCTGTGCCGTTGGCGCCTAAATCTGTTGCTGTGGTGAGGACAAGTGTTGTCAGCTGTTCCGGGGTCAGATTCGGAAATTGTTCTTTCAGCAAGGCCAGACCGCCTGTGACATGCGGGGCTGCCATAGAAGTGCCTTGCAGATTTTTATAAGATACCGGCGGCGAGGTGGAATTGTCATCCACATCATAAGTGGAATAAATCGCAACACCAGGTGCGGCGATACAGAAATCCTTGGCATAACCGCAGCCATTGCTGAAGCTGGCGATCTGGTTGTTCTGATCCACCGCGACCACGGTCAGCCATTGGCCAGAAACATTGTCATCAACCACAGCATAAGAGCCCCTGAAGGAGGGAATATTGTCATTTACAGATGTTCCTGTATTGGCGGCGTACTGGACAAAAGTATCAGTTGTCGAATCTGAATAGAGCTTGATCTGGCCCGTTTCAGTGTTCAGCCCGTCATTACCGTTCGCGAACACCACAACCGTGTCATCTGTTGCTGTCTGCCAGGCTGATAATTCGGTAGGATACAGGCCATAAATCGGTGAGCTCACCCCATTTATGGTCTGGGTCCCGGAAATAAATTCAGATGAGTTGTTATCATCATAATTATAATAGGGGCGTTTGTAATAATAGGTGGACCCGTTATAGCTCAGCGTGTCGGTTTTGGTTGACCCCCAGCTGTTGTTCATCACCGCAATGCCTGATCCGGACCCGGCAGCAATCGCGTTGACAAGCTGCGGCGTGGTCACAAACGACAAATCATTGCCAAATATTTTCACCGGCTTGATGGTCACCTCAGGGGCAACACCATGCATGCCTGTATCATTCTTCACCGCACCGATGGTCCCTGCCACATGTGTGCCATGCGAGGAGACACAGCCATTTGTAGGACAGGATACAATGCTGTCACCATCAAGGGCGTCATAGGCTGTGGTCAGATTTGCCTGCAGGTCTGCATGATTTGTGTCAAACGGCGAATCCAATACAGATACCGTTACCCCATCACCTGTAAACCCTCTGGCATAGGCAGTAGAGGCGTTGATCGCCCCCAGCCCGTAATTGGCGTTATATTCAGCTGTTTCCCAGACCGCGGTATCCAGATTTTCATTGCCGCCGCCAATGCCGTCACCAGCACCAGCCCCGCCGCCAGTACCGGCAGCTGTCTTTTCTGAGCCGCCGCCTGAGGCCGCTGCCGCTACCGCGCCCGCCCCTGCCGCAACACCTGCCACGGTTGCCGTGGTGACCGCCCCGGCAGCCGCACTGGCCGCCGCCCCGGCCCCGAAACCACCAGCCGCCCCCACAGCAGGAGGCGGCAAAGGTACAGGCGGCGGCGCAGGCATAGGCGGAGCAGCATTCAGCGGCGCCAATGCCGGATCATACAAATGTGCAGACATCACCTGAAGCACGGCCAGGCGGGCGTCTGACGTAAGCTGTCTGGCAGCTGTCCGGCGATGCCTGGCTGTACGCCTGACTTCCTCACGCCATTGGCGTGAGCGGGGCTGAGCCCATACCGTCTGACGGGCAGGCTGGGTGGTGATAAAGCCTGAGCGGCGGGCAGGCAGGCTGCCAGCTGTATCTGTATCAACAGATGCTGATGAGACCAGCTGGGCCAGAAGACGCCGAACCGTGCGTGCCGGCAAGGGCAGTTTTTGTTTCAAGTCAGCCAGGCTGTGGGCCTGTATGGTCAGATCATCTGGGGCCGCCCACAAGGCTGCCAAGCGCGCATGAGACGGGGTGTCAGCAGACACCGCCAGAAGCTGGTCGACCTCAGCAAACCAGCTGGTCTGATCAAACACCCTCTGGCCTGTTGTGCTGTCTTCAGCCTTGAGCGGATGGACACACAGCAACAGACAAACACAAGCCAGACGCCCGAAAACAGCCTGAACAGGTCTCAGTTTTTCACGCCAGCGGCCCAATACCATTCCCACTCAACATTCTTCAACACACATCTTATCTCAGGCAGGGACCTGAACAGTTTATGACAGCCTGAACAGCCGACACCGCACATACCGTTCGGTTTGCGGGTACAGTAACGACATTATTCTGTGAAATTGCACCTCATCTGAACAGTAAAATCCAGAATTAGATCAAAATTATGAGACGACCAGCACCTCACAGATGCGGGACCAGATAACGCTGGCGTTTTTTGTCTGTCAGATACCGCAAATCCACACATACCAGACCATCAACACAATAGGTGAATTCAGGATCGATATTAAAGGCTGAAAACCGCACACCGCCTGGCTTACACACTTCTGCATATTGTTTATATAAAGTCGGCACTTTCACGCCGAGATGATCCAGCTGTTCACGCAGGCGTCTGAAATCAGCCCTCTTGTCACGGCCGGGGATGATCTGTTCAGCCAGCTGGCTGTGCTGCGGGTCAGGCCGGTAGGGCAGCCGGCCACAGGCCAAATCAGCCGGATCCGGATAGTGATGAGCATAGTAGCGCACCAGCAGGGCCCTTGCCCGTTCAGGCAAAGATGCTGATAAAGACACCGGCCCAAACAGATAGCGAACCTCTGGATGGCGGGCAATATAAGCCCCGATGCCCTGCCAGAGATAATCAAGCGATCGGTTGCCCCAGAATCGGGGCTGAACAAAAGACCGGCCCAATTCCAGCCCGGCGTCAAAAATGGGCTGTGCTGTGTCCTGATAAGAAAATAAGGTACTGGAATAAAGCCTTTTTTTATCCTTGTCAGGCCAGGCCCAAATTTCCCCCAGACGATAGGCCCCGGCAATTTCAAGCAGATGGTCATCCCACAACACGATATGCCGGTAATAGCGGTCGTAGTGATCAAGATCACGGCAGGCCCCGGTCCCTTCTCCCACAGCCCTGAAGGCTTCTTCACGCAACCGGCCTATTTCCTGCAGAGCCGGTGAGGTGCGGTCTGCTGACAGAAGAAGAATTGATTTGCCATCTGCGGTTTTGCCCAGATGTTCGGCCTGCTGAAGGTCTTGTTTCAGGGCCTGGCGATCCTGCGGCGGGCTGAGGCGTTCCGGTGTGACAATGACAGGCGGCTGATGTGTTTTGCGCAGGCTGTAGACATGGTGTTGGATAAGGCTGGTTTTGCCAGATCGCGTCACAGAAAGCGTTTTGAGCTGCATATTGTCGATTTTCGGGCCGATATGAAAGCGCATCCGGCCTGAAAAGCTGATCATCTCGCGCGGCAGACACAGCATCGATAAGGTCTGGCTGAACAGTGAAGTCAGATAAAAGGCTGCTGAATTGCGGGCCTGTATACAGACCGGCAGAACCGGGACCTGAAGACGTTCAGCAAGCCGCAGAAACCCGCTGTTCCATTGTCTGTCTCTGATCCCGCGCAAGCTGGCCCTGGACACTTCACCTGCGGGAAAGAAGATCACCGCCTGGCCTTGTATCAGCGCCTGTTCGATGAATTTGATATCCTGTTTGCGGGTCTCGCCGGTCATATTATCGACCGCCAGAAACAAATCAGATAAGGGGCTGAGCTGTTTTAACAGCTGATTCGCCACGATGTTCACATCCCGCCGCACAGAACCGATCAGATGTAACAGGCTGAGCCCGTCCAGCCCGCCAAGCGGATGATTGGCCACAATAATCAAAGGACCTTTGGTGGGAATATTCCGGATATCCTCAGGGCTGACCTCATAGCTGAACCTCAGCTCTTCAAACACCTGTTCAATAAAGTCCAGCCCGTGAAGGTCAGCGTTTTGAGCAAGAAAGCGGTTTATCCGCGCCTCTTTTATCAGCAGGCGTAATGCACCGCAAATCGCCGCCTGAACCCAAGATGGCTTCCGGGAAAAGTACAGGGAATGTGAAACCAAAGCCTGGCTGACATCAATCCTGGTCACCACAGGGGTATAAACAGGCTGTTTGTGCGGCAATTTTGACATCAGACTGTCTGATCGTAGGGGTCAGTCACCTGTGCGTGTTGCCCAATATTCTTCACCGTAATTCTGGAAAATCTCTTCACCGTCAGATATCGGCTGAAGCGCGGTGAAGCGGACAAACTGGATATCATCATCATCAATTTCCCATTCCGCATTGGGGGTGTCGCTGTGATTATACATCATGCCATAGCCAAGAACGCATAAATAATCCCCTGGCTGATCCGGGCTGGTGAACAGATAATCCTGCAGACGGTTTGCCTCAGCCAAATCATCATCATCAATCACTATATACGGACATCTTTCAATAACCTCGCCTTTGGCAATCGGGCGCGTGGCAAACACACCTTGACCATGCACGCCGGACTCGCCCACCTGAATGGGAAAGCTGTATAAATTTGATGACATTTTCAGTACTCCTGTTTGGATCAGGCCATGGCGGGGTGTTCAGGAATATTGGCGTTGGTCAGATGCTGTTTCCATATATGATCAGGCAAAGATGAGGCAATGCGCATTAATACATAGACAAACAGCATGGCGTAAATCATCCGCCCCACCAAAACAATAAACAGGCTGGGGCCGATCAGCATCACAACAGCCGTATCTTCAAATACAGAATGAGACAGATTCAAAAAGCTGAGCACCCCGAAAACATCTTTTTTGGGAATTGTTCCTGAGGCCACCTCTTTAATCAGCAGGCCGCCACCAAAGCCAAGGCCAAGCGTCACCCCGACAACCGCGATTGTCGCGGCCTGATCGCCCACCCCCATGAACCGCAGAAACGGATTCAAAGCCAGCTTGATCAACCGTTCCACACCAATCACGCGCAGCCCTTCGAGGAAAAACAGCAGCACAATAATCACGATCTGAACAAATATAAGAGCCTTTATCTGTTCAATCGTCCAGTCCTGCCAGCCCACAGTTGCCGATAGTTGCGGTAAAGAGATCAGGGCTGGTTGCGAGAGAAATCCAGTCGCTTCAAAAAAATAATTCAGCAATATGCAGATCAGAAGACCGCCGCCCACCCTGACAAAAATCGTCGCCCGCGCCCTGACCCCGCTTTTACGGGCAATTAACACTTCGACCGGCAGGGAATGAGCCAGCAGCATGAACATCGCCAATATGGTGGACTGGGCCACCGTGAATTCTGAGCCGACAGACAGGTTCGAGAACACAATCAAACCGGCATAAGGGTTGGTCAGCAATGTGGT
>CALKIF010000142.1:0-1100 GCA_937988715.1 uncultured Alphaproteobacteria bacterium
CGCAGTAGTGCAAATCAATCCACTTAAAAGTATAGTAAAAAATAATAAATAAAAATATACTAATGGTTGTTTTGAAAAAGTCTGAATTATGCTGATAAGTACTATCGGAGGTCAGGAACAGGCTGGGAAAAGGGGGAAAATTATAAAATAAATTTTTTGATGTCAGGCAGGTAGGTGATGGTGATCAGGCGGTAATTATTGGGGCGTTCATAAGGGGAGGTGAGGGGATAGAGCAGGCGGATGAAGTGATGTGTCTCTGGTTTGTCCTGGCCGCGAATCTGCCAGACCACCTGGCCT
This sequence comes from uncultured Alphaproteobacteria bacterium, assembly GCA_937988715.1. Taxonomy (GTDB): domain Bacteria; phylum Pseudomonadota; class Alphaproteobacteria; order Puniceispirillales; family Puniceispirillaceae; genus JADHLI01. Next base: position 298 of record CALKIF010000142.1, read on the forward strand.
TGCTGGCATAACGGCGTGCCGACCGCCAGCGTGGTGTGGCCGCAAATCGACAGCCAGCGGATATAGCGGTCATCTATAATATCCTCCAGCTGAGGCTGAGTGACCAGCTCTGTGGTATCCGGCTTGACGGTTTTCGGCAGTTTGATCAGCACCAGCTGGCGTTCTGCACTGAACCGGTACAAGGCCGCAGTCTGGGTCAGCTTTTCCGGCAGGCTGGCCAGCGCGCTGGGCGTATCCAGATGGATCAGCCTCTGCTGGCTCAGATTCAGCATATCAAATGGCAGCGCGGCCGTGTCCAGCTCGGACTTGTCCTACAGGGTCACCTCGCTCTTCAGCCCGTCACCATCTTCTTCTTCAAACAGGCGCAGACAGGCCAGCCCCAGATCAAGACAGAACGTCTCAACAGACTCATATCGTTTTGATTTCAGCGCGGCCATTTCTGAATTCAGCATGAAATCAAACTGTTTCATGCTTCTGGTATGGTTCATCAGGCTGAGCAGAGCCATTTCGCCCACAATTTTTTGCAGATGAACGTTAATTCGGGTGCCGCTCCGGCTTAATTCGACCGGATATTTGCGCGCAGGTTTAGCCTTCCCCCGCCCAGAGGTGAAAATGCGCCCTTTGTTGTCAAAATAGAACTTCACCTGCATATTGTTGTTCTGCCACCTGTATTGTTTCGCAAATCCCCTTGTTTTCTGCGGGGTAGAACCCCGCATCACAATCCCAGCCCCGCACAAACTATTCGGGTACAAAAGGCAGTATGGCAGAAAAAGGTTAGCAAACCGTTTATAGGACGCATTTTT
>CALKIF010000143.1:0-11432 GCA_937988715.1 uncultured Alphaproteobacteria bacterium
AAATCCGATGCCTTGGTTTGAAATTTATGTTGAGGATATGAAACGTGCCCGCAAATTTTATGAAGGGCTGCTGGGTGTTGAGCTGAATTTGGAGGATATGCCCGGAGGTGAGATGGAGATGTATCTGTTTCCCGGCGAAATGTCGCTGCCAGGGGCGGCCGGTGCCTTGATAAAGCACCCTATGCGCAAGCCGAATGAGCAAGGGCATCTGCTTTATTTTTCTGTGCCCGACTGTGCGACAACAGCTGAATGGGCCGCAGAGGCAGGTGTTCCGGTCTTTGTTGAAAAACAGTCAATAGGCGAGCATGGCTTCATTGCGATCATTGGTGACAGTGAAGGCAATGCGGTTGGGCTTCATTCCTGGGTGTGAATGTCACGGCCCTGACCAGACATCAGCCAGGTGGCAAACCGCCAGACCGGCCAGGCTGCCAGGATCTGCGCCAGAATGAAACACCCGGCAGCAGATGGTGAAATGCCTGAAAATGTATCTGTGAAGGTCCTGGCAATGGTGACAGCCGGATTGGCAAAGCTGGTTGATGAGGTGAACCAGTAGCCGGCAGAAATATACAGCCCGACCAGCACAGGCACAGCAGTTGGCCTGTAGACACGGCCAACCAGAATCACAAGAATCAGCCCGCTGGTGGCAATAAATTCTGCATAATAGAGGGGCAGGCTGGCCCGATCTGTCTGGGCAATTTGCAGAACCGGCAAATCAAACAGGATATGAGCAAGCCCGGTTCCGGCAAGACCGCCGGCGATCTGGCAAAGCATATAGAAGATAGCTGTGCGGGCGGAAATCTCTGAAGCAAAGAAAAACGTTAAGGTAACCGCCGGGTTGAAATGTGCCCCCGACACTGGCCCCAAAATCGTGATCAGCACAATCAGAATACATCCCGTGGCCAGCGTGTTGCCGAGAAGCGCAAGCCCGTCAATACCTGCTGAGAGCTGTTCTGCCATGATGCCAGAGCCGACAACCGTCAGCACGAGCATAAAAGTGCCTAACATTTCTGCACAAAGTTTCTGCGGCATAGAACAAGGTCTCTTTGAAGTTAACAGTTACGGGTGAGGGACCCTGACCGGCTTCGCGTTCTGGGTAGATGTATTATAGACAACCAGCCCGCCACTGGGCGGTGATATATCTGTTATCGCGCTGATGACGACCTGATGCGTCACCATCAAAACCAGATCATCAGAAGACAGGCTGTCCAGCTTATCTTTCAGCAGGGCTAAGGTTTCCTGCCTGTCAACATGACCCTGGAAAAACGAATTCAGCCCGTCAAATTCTGACCAGCTGCCATAATTCAACTGTTCGGCTGTCTGTGTGCAGCGGCACCAGCGGCTGGACAGAATCGCGGTGAAGGTGATCTGATGTTCACGAAAATACCGGCCAATCGCCTCAGCCTGCCGGCGTCCGGCTGCGTCCAGATTGCGTTGCGTGTTGCAATCCTCTATCTGAAAATTATCAGGATCGCCATATCCAGGGGCCAGCGCGTGCCGCATGAACACCACATTTGCACCTGTCTGCGCAAGTGCCGCCCTAACCGGCTCCTGCGGGGTGTCTGCGCTCAAGCCAGAAACGGGCATAAGCATCAAGAACATCAGGCCAAGCCCAAACAGGCGTCTGTAAACATTCATCAAAACCACCACCACCCCAATAACACGCCAAAAAACAGCCCTTCTGCAAAGGCAAGCCACAGGATTTGATAGCTGCTCAGGCCGGTCCGCTTCTGCAGCTCATCCAGCATACGGCCGTGCCAGTCACGCAGTCGCTTCAGCATGGTCTGCGCCGATAAGGCCAGCACAAAAGGCCTGTTTGCCTGTCTGCAGAACACCAGCTTATGCCCATTTTATTGAACAGCCCATAGACGGGGTCTGCTGGGCTGGTCCTTTGCCGGTTGTGGCCACCATCTGCATTGCGGCCAGAAGTTCTGGCTGGCGGTTATCGGCGGCGCCCATTCTGGCATCATCCAGACGGCCGCGATACTGCAGCTGTCCGGCGGCATTCAGGCCAAAAAAATCAGGTGTACAAACCGCCCCATAGGCCCGGGCAACCTGTTGTGTCTCGTCAACCAGATAGGGAAAAGACATCTTATGCAGCCGGGCAAATTCTTTCATTTTTGCCGGGCTGTCATCAGGGTGGCGGTGATAGTCATTCGGCATAATGGCGACTGTGTTCACACCAGACCGGCGCAGGGTGTCTGTGTCCTCAACAAGCCGGTCAATAATGGCCTTAACATAAGGGCAGTGATTACAGATAAAGGCAATCAACAGGCCGTTCTCGCTCATCAGACTTGCCAGCGTATGGCTCTGACCATCTGCATCAGCAAGTGTAAAGTCAGGGGCCTGCCAGCCAAAATCGCAAATCGGGGTATCCAGCAGCATGTCTAAGACTCCTTAACAGGTCAGGCAGAAAGGGGGCGGACTGGTGGTTCAGTCCTGCTCAGCGGCTGCAGGCATAATCAGCAAATGCCTGTAGCGAAGTAAATCTTAGATCAGCCTGGGGCGGCTTGTCGATAATGGCAGTCGCCCCCCAGGAGCCGCCTTCTGCCAGATTCTGGCGATCAATCCAGGCTGTCTTCAGGCCTGCATCTGCAGCAGGCCGGATATCATGAAACAGAGACTGGGCAACATGCAGTATATCAGCCTTGCTGTCTGACAGATGGCTGAGCAGATAGTCAAAATTCCTCGGATTTGGTTTGTAAGAACCGATATCCTCTGCTGTGAAAATATCGTCAAACTCAACCCCGAGACGTTCATGAGAGCCCGCAAAGCTGGTTCTGTCCACATTTGAGAGAATCACCAGGCGAAACCGGGCCTTCAACTGGCGCAAGGCGTCCGCGCTGTCTGCAAAAGCTGGCCAGTAGGGCACAAACCCGCCAAACCGTCTGTCCAGCTCATCGCTGGTTTGCAAGGCAAACCGTTCAGCAAACAGACGGTGAGTGAGGGCGAGCACATCTGGATACAGCATATCCGGATGGCTGGCCTGAACCGCGCTTTCAATCTCTGCAAAACCGAGCAGGCAAGTCTGCCGCGACATGCTGCTGTTATTCGACCGCAACAACATCTGAAACCCGTCCCAGATGCCTGTCTCCCAGTCAATCAAGGTGCCGTAGCAATCAAAGGTCAATGTTGTCTTGCTGCTGATATCCATTATGTCAGTCCGTTTTCTTCTCTGGTTGCCTTGCCTGTTCTTTTTTAAAAAACCGCGAAGAAACCTGGGAAAATTTCACAGTTGCGTTTTTCCTTCCGCAACGTGAACATGAATAAACAGAGGTTTCAAGATTTTAGGTACAGAAGGAGAGTATAATGAAGAAAGTTACAGCACTTGTATTGGCAACTGTCTGGCTGGCCGGGCTTTCAGCCTGTTCCAGCTATCCCAGCTGGGTCCCGGACTGGGCACAGATTGGCGCTGATACCGCAGAAGAGGCCAGCAGCTAAATCAAACAGGGCCAGCAGCTTCAGTCTTGCTGGCCTGTTTTTTTCACCAGATTGGTTTAATCACTGTTTGTGCCAAAACCGCGGCCAGCTGTTTTATACTCTTCACGCGGCGGTGCAAATACATCCAGAATAACACACCCCTCAGGCCCGGCGATAACGCTGTGTTCCACATCAGATGGTGTGCGCCAGAATGAGCCCTTTTCAACAGGGATATGCTCACCATCCTGAATCCGTGTGGCTGACCCTTCGATAAGATACCCCCATTGTTCTTCTGGATGGCTGTGCAGACTGCCTTTGGCGTTGGCCTCAAGCCGGACCACAGACAACATCGCCTGATCACCGGGGAAAATGCGGGTTGTCACGCCTTCAGCCAGCTCGCGCGGCAGACCTTGAGACAGGTCATCAATATGGAAGAAATTTGCAGTCATCGTCTCATCCTTGCCAGATATAATTCACAATACCGAATATGAACAACGGAAGCTGCAAACAGAAATTCGTCAGCAAGGCCCGGTCTTTAGTCAGATAGCCAGCAACGGTCCAGCCTGTTGCCCCGGCCCCGTGGATCATAATATTCACAGGATAGATATTGAGGTTGGTGAGGGCAATCCCTGTCAGGACGGCAGCGGTGCTGGTCCATTTTATAAGCTTGATCTTATCCATTGGTTCGGTCTCGCTGATTATCTGTGGTTGTCAGAAGCTGTGTGATTGTGTTTCTTTTTGAGATACAGCAGCTGGGGGCGCCGTCAACTGGCAAGACGGGAACTTGTGCTCAGATAACGAGTTGTCTACTGTTTGCCGGTCTTGAGTTTATCCAGCTGTTTTTTTTCGGAGCCGTTGACGATGCAGCACGCTGAACACACACAACGTCCAAAAGCCAGACTGGCCGTTATTGGTGCAGGTCTTGTCGGCAAAAAACATATCGCGCTTATCCGTCAGAGCCCGGTTTGCCGTCTTGTCTGTATTGTTGACCCGGATGAGGGTGCACGCCGCCTGGCCGAGCAGCTGGCGGTGAACTGGTACCCGTCAGTGGCGCAGATGTGTGCTGAAGAGGGTGTTGACGGGGCGATTGTGGCAACCCCGAACCAGTTTCATGTAGAACATGGTCTGTTGCTGATCGAAGCCGGCATTCCGGTGCTGATTGAAAAGCCGCTGGCCAGTGATTTGACCGGGGCCCGCCAGCTGGTTGCAGCAGCTGAAGCGGCCAAGGTGGCATTGCTGACAGGGCATCACCGTCGCCATAACCCGCTGATCCAGAAAGCAAAGGCGATGATTGATGAAGGCCATATCGGCCGGACTGTATCACTGTCGATGACCTGCTGGCTGATGAAACCTGAAGATTATTATCAGGCTGACTGGCGCACAAAAAAAGGGGCCGGGCCGATTTATATTAATCTCATCCATGATCTTGATCTGGCGCGCTATTTCTTGGGGGATGTGAAAAAAGTCATGGCGATGCAGTCTTCTGCGACCAGAGGGTTTGAGGTTGAAGACAGCGCGGTCATCCTGCTTGAGTTCGTCAATGGCGCTTTGGGGACCATTAATCTGTCTGATACCATTGTCAGCCCATGGAGTTGGGAGCTGAGCTCAGGTGAAAATGCAGATTACCCGACCACAACAGAACATGCCTATATGATCGGTGGCACAGCCGGGGCGCTGGCGGTGCCGAACCTGTCTTTATGGGCAGCTGAGAGCAAACCAAGCTGGTGGCAGCCGATAAAGCAGGTCAAGCCTGTCTATGGGTCTGCTGACCCGCTGGTCCGGCAAATTGAACAATTTGTTGATGTTATTGCTGGCAATCAGGCCCCTTTGGTGAATGGGGCAGATGGGCTGGCATCTCTTGTGCTGATTGAAGCGGTGAAACAGGCAGCGGAAACCGGACAGACCGTCTATCTGGATGAGTTTTCTGGTTGATGGGTATTTATCCGGTGATTTTGTGCCGGGGGCAGATTAGATGCTAAAGTCAAAAAGGCCTTTACCGGTGCGCGCAGGAGCATAATGTAACCTTAAGATGATCGAATATCTGACCACCAAGGAAGTTGCCGCGTTGATGCGGGTGAAACAACGCAAGGTTTATGATCTTGTGGCCCGGTCTGATATCCCGTTCAGCAAAACCACAGGCAAGCTGTTGTTTCCCAAAGACGCTGTGCTGGCCTGGATCAATAAGGATCATGAACCGGCAAGGCCAGGCCAGCTGACGATTTCGGGCAGCCATGATCCGCTTCTTGAAGCTGTGCTGCGCCAGTCAGAGGCCGAAATCGCAACCATCTGGAACGGCAGCAGTTCAGGCCTTGAGCTGGTGTCTTCAGGACGGGCCTCTGCTGCGGTTCTGCATATTTTCAGCCCAGATGATCACAGCTGGAACCTTCGCGCGGTAGAGGCCGCCTGTACAGATAAAGATGTTGTCTTGCTGCACTGGGCAAAGCGGACGCGCGGGCTGGTGATGAACAAGGCAAGTGCTGATCAGGTGACCAGCCTTGCGGATATCCAGCCCTTCCGCCTGAGCCGCCGCCAGCCCGGGGCAGGCGCGCAGATTTTATTTGACTGTCTGCTGGAGGAGGCGGGCCTTGCACAGAACCGCTTGCACCAGACAGAGGCGTTTCATACCGAACTGGATTCGGTGCTGGCGCTGCTGGAAGGACAGGCGGATATTGCCTTTGGTCTGCAACATCTGGCCAGCCGGTATGATCTGGCCTTTCTGCCGTTAATCACTGAATATGTTGATATCGTAGTCGACCGGCGAATGGTGTTTGAACCGGCCTTTCAGTCCTTGCTGGCCTTTTGCCGAACAGCTGCCTTCACTGCGCTAGCCGGCAGGTTTGACGGCTATGATATAAGCTATCTTGGCGACGTCAGATTAAATATCTGACCAACGGGTTACGGGTTTGCGTTCGCAAAAAACACCTGTTTTCCCTTGATCTGATAAGCAGAAATGGCGCGCTGGCCCGCATCAGACACCAGCCAGTCAATAAAGGCCTGCCCTGCTTTTTTATTTACTGTCGGGCATTTTTCGGGGCTGACCAGCATCACGCCATATGGGTTGAAAAGCCGTTTATCACCTTCAACAAGGATTTTCATATCTGCCTTATTGCCGAAATTTGTCCAGCTGGCCCGGTCTGTCAGGGTATAGCCGGCAATGCCCACAGCAATATTTAAGGTTGCTCCCATGCCGGAGCCGGTTTCCCTGTACCATTGTCCAGAGCCTGTGCGCGGATCAAGCCCGGCAGCAGCCCAGATGCTGGTTTCCTTGCCATGTGTGCCGGAGAGATCCCCACGTGAGGCAAAGACCGATTGTGATGAGGCAATCTGTGAAAACGCGTCTGTCGCGTCTGTCAGCCCCGCAATTTTTGCCGGATCAGAAGACGGGCCGATAATGACATAATCATTATACATCACATCATAGCGGCGGGCAGCAAAGCCATCAGCAACAAACCTATCCTCCCGTTCGCGGCTGTGCACCAGAAGAATATCACCATCACAATTCATGGCGTTCTTAATCGCCGCGCCTGTGCCCACCGCAACGATGTGTGCTCTCACACCTGTGTCCTGTTCCATCAGGGGCAGAATATAATCATATAACCCTGAATTTTTGGTCGAGGTTGTCGACTGAACAATGATTTCAGTGTTGGCAAAAGCCGGGCTGAACAAAAAGCTGGTCAGAATTGCGGGAAGGAAAAAGCGGGATAAGGTCATTATTTTCATATCTCTTGTTCAGATGAGTCTAGCTGTTCGGGTTCAGATCAATGAGGTCACCCCGCAAATAGGCCTGCGCGGGTGCAGATTGTGGGGCGTGAAAAAAGTTGTCGGCATCTGTGTGTTCGGTCAGCCGGCCATGGCTGAAAAACAGCACATCACGGGCCAGGCGGCGGGCCTGACCGATATCATGGGTGACCACAATAATTTTCATCCCCTGCTGTGCTGCTGTTTTCAGGCTGGTTTCGATGATGTGAACTGATGCGGGGTCAAGATTGGCGGTGGCTTCATCCATCAGCAGCAGATCAGGTGCGGTTAACAAAGCCCGTGCCATGGCCAGACGTTGTTTTTCCCCGCCGGACAACAGCCGGGCAGGCTGGTCACGCAAGCCCTCCAGCCGCATCTCTGCCAGCAGCTGATGTACTGTGTCCATTGTGATATCTGGCCGCAACCCAGCAACAAAGGCCAGATTGTCAAACACCGTCCGGCGCAGCACAGTTGGTGACTGAAACACAAAGGATTGCCGCTTCACAACAGCCTCATCAAGAGGCCGGCCACAAAACTGAATCTCTCCTGCGGCAGGTTGTGTCAGCCCGTGCAGACACCGCAAAAACAGGCTCTTGCCTGCCCCGTTCGGGCCCATGATGACGCTGATCCCGTCAGAAGAAATGTCACAGCTGACCGCGTTCAGCAGCGCGCGTTTCTGTGTTGTCACCCTAAGACCGTGAACCTGGATCGGCAGCAGCTTGGGCACAGGTGCGCTACACATAGGCACGCGCCTGTGCAGCTGTTTTCAGCCGCAGCCCCACAGCGTTAATCAGCAACGCCTTGCCCATCAATACCACGCCAAGGGCCAACGCCAGCTCAAGCTCTCCTTTCGAGGTCTCAAGAGCAATGGTTGTGGTCATCACGCGGGTCAGATGGTCAATATTGCCGCCAACAACAATCACGGCCCCTACCTCAGAGACAGCCCGGCCAAACCCGGCCAGAACAACCGTCAGCAGCGAAAACCGTGCATCATAAATATAACTGAAGACAGCTATCCGGCGCGGCACAACCAATGAGGTGAACAGGTCGCGGTAATCTTCATGCAGATCTTCCAGAATCTGGCAGCTGAGCGCCGCAATGATCGGTGTGATCAAAATCACCTGGGCAATGATCATCGCGGTCGGTGTATACAGCAGACCCAGCCAGCCAAGAGGCCCAGACCTGGACAGGTGAAGATAAACAATCAAGCCGACAACAACCGGCGGCATCCCCATTAATGTGTTGATAACACTTACCAATGCGCCGCGCCCGGGAAACCGCTGAACCGCCAGAACGGCGCCAAGAGGCAGGCCAATCGCACAGGCAATCAGCACCGCCGTGAGGCTGACCTTAACCGAAAGCCAGAATATCTCAGCCAGAGCGGCGTCACCAGAGAGGATCAGGCTGAAGGCCTGTGTAAGAGCGGTGCTGTAAATCTCCATAGATTTATGTTAATTTATGCATTTTTTACAATAAAGAGAAAAAAATACATATTCCGCAGATTAAAAGCTGAAGGCTGACAGGCCGGTCATGTTCAGGTAAAGTGCAGCCAGTTTTGATGAGGATGTGAACAGCAGGTTAAGGAGGGCTGTGCAGGTGATCGGTGAAATCGGGGAACGCCCGTGGGGAAAATATGAAGTTCTTGCCGAAAGTGACGGCTATAAGGTCAAGCGGATTACGGTTGTGCCAGGCGGGCGTCTATCCCTGCAGTCACATCAGCATCGGGCTGAACATTGGGTGGTTGTTGCCGGCACAGCAACCGTGACTGTGGATGAAACGGTCTTAAAAGTTGCGGTGACTGAACATGTGCATATCCCTTTGCAGGCCAAACACAGGCTGGAAAATGACACAGACCTGCCGGTTGTGCTGATAGAAGTTCAGACCGGCAGCTATCTGGGTGAAGATGATATTGTCCGTTATGACGATATTTACGGACGAAGCTAGCTAGCCCGTGCTGATAATCCAGGACCTCTCTTTCCGGATAGAGGGCAAGCTGTTGTTCTCAGAGGCGGGTGCGATCATTCCGGCCGGACATAAGATCGGTATTGTCGGGCGGAACGGGTCTGGAAAAACCTCTCTGTTCAAGCTGATCAAAGGGGACTGGCATCCAGAAGGCGGCAGCATTTCGGTACCTAGCCATTACCGGATCGGCAGTGTTGAACAGGAAGCCCCGGCGACTGAACATTCGCTTCTGGAGACGGTTCTGGCTGCTGATGAAGAACGCGCAGCCTTGCTGGCTGAGGCGGAGACAGCTGAGGCGGCAGACAGAATTTCTTATATTCACCAGCGTCTGGCGGATATCCAGTCTCATTCAGCAGAAGCCCGCGCCGCAACAATTCTGCATGGGCTGGGGTTTGACAAAACCGCCCAGATGCAACCTTGTCATGAATTTTCAGGCGGCTGGCGTATGCGGGTGGCCCTGGCGGCTATCCTGTTTGCCGCACCTGATTTGTTGCTGCTGGATGAGCCAACCAACTATCTGGATCTTGAAGGCGCGGTCTGGCTGGAACAGTTTCTGGCCAGATACAGCCATACAGCCCTTATTATCTCGCATGACAGGCAGCTGTTAAACCGGTCAGTTGACAGTATTTTATATCTGTCTGAAGGACGGCTTAGCCTGCATAGCGGCGGGTATGACCAGTTTGATGCTGAACGAAAGGCAAGGCTGGCCAACAGCCTGTCCGCTCAGCGAAAACAAGACGCCCAACGCGCCCATATCCAGTCCTTTATTGACCGGTTCAGAGCCAAGGCCACCAAGGCCCGCCAGGCCCAGTCACGTCTGAAGATGCTGGAACGTCTGCAACCGGTCCAGGCCATCAGTGAGGAGCGGGTGGCCCCAATCAGCTTCCCGCAACCAGATGAGATTAGCCCGCCTGTGCTGCAGATAGAAAGCGGCCAGCTGGGCTATCAGGATAAAGCGGTTCTTTCAGGCCTGAATCTGCGGCTTGACGGGGATGACAGAATCGCGCTGCTTGGCGCTAATGGCGAGGGCAAATCAACCTTGTCCAAATGGATTGCCGGTCGCCTGCAGCTGATGGCCGGACAGGAACGCCGGGCCCGCAAATTGAAGGTGGGCTATTTTGCCCAGCATCAGATGGATGAGCTGAGATCAGAAGACAGCGCGTTTGACCATCTGCGCCGGGCTTATCCTGATCTTCCCGACAGCCAGTTAAGATCAAAGCTGGGGACAGCTGGGTTTTCAGCAGAGCTGGCCGATGTTGCCACCGGCCGTCTGTCTGGCGGGCAGAAAGCCAGGCTGTTGTTGTTTTTGGCGACCCTTGATGCGCCGCATATTCTGATCCTGGATGAGCCCACAAACCATCTTGATATTGAAAGCCGGGACGCGTTGGTAATGGCGCTGAACAGCTATCAGGGGGCGGTTATTCTGGTCAGTCATGATATGCATCTGGTGCAGACTGTTGCCGACAGGCTGTGGCTGGTCAAAGATGGCCGGGTGACAGATTATGATGGAGATATCGCCAGTTACAGCGCCGCCATACTGGCCACCAGAACACAGAAAAAACAGGATAAGGACAGACCAAAGCCTCAGAAACAAGCTGCTGAGCGATTTAACCTTGCCCGGGCGGAAAAGGCCCTGCGCAAGCTGGAAGACAAGCTGCAGGAAACAGAACAGAAAAAAGCAGATCTGGAAGCAGAGATGGCCTCAGCAGAGTTTTATGAAAAAAAAGAAAGAGCTGTCATCGATCAGAAAACAGCATTGCTGGCAGAAATAACAGCCGCGATCAATGAATTGGAAAGTGAATGGCTTGAGAGATCATCTGAGATTGAAGACCATCGCTCACAGCGCCAATCCTGATAAACCACCTATCAGAGTTCACTGAATCATCAGACCTTTTTCCATCTTTGCGATCAGCTTTACCGCAAATGAGGTGAACCCCAGCAGCTGCGTTCTGTCGATTGTCTTTACCTTTGAGGTGAGACGCATCTTTAACACACAGTTTTCGCGCCTGCCCATGCCCAAGAATGACAGGGTAGTGTTGTTTGGTGCCACAAGCGGGGTAACGCTTGCAAATTCGAGCGTTTCAGCAGAGCTGATAAACTGCTCAGGCACCTGCCAGGGCTTTAAGATTTCGATGGTGGTATTGTATTTTTTCAGTTCAGTACCAACGGCTGTCTCTGCCGCGTCGAACAGTGACCGTAAGGGAGGCTGTTTGTGCCTCTGCGCCCCTAAGTCAAAACTATACAGCGTGAATTTCGATCCCTTCTGGTGAAACTCAAGGCCATAGCCAAGCCGCTTATCCGCATATTCAATCTGA
>CALKIF010000144.1:0-1032 GCA_937988715.1 uncultured Alphaproteobacteria bacterium
CCGTCATTATCATAGCCAGCCCGGCCTCTGGCGGGCTGAACAGGACTGGCCGTCTCAGCGGGTGACAATTCAAACCCTCACCCTGACCTCGGCTCATGGCTTGTTAGAGACAACACATACCCCGGACCAGACCGCAGAACTTCTGAATCTAATGATCGCCACACCGCAGCAATGCGGGTTAAGTGCAGGGGAATATTTTCCGATGGCCATTGCCACAGATGATCATAACGCGCCTGGTCCGCCTGAACGGCCGGGGGACCAGCGCAGTGACGATGCGTTATCTTTGTGTTTTGACAGCCCGCCTTTAGACCAGGACACCGCGTTGCTGGGCGCGGCAACCTTTCATCTGCGCCTGTCCAGTGCCACGCCTCAGGCACAAATCTTTGTCCGATTGTGTGATGTTCACCCTGACGGGGCCTCGACCCGTATCGCGCATGGCATGCTGAATCTGGCGCATCGGGACAGCTTTTCTGATCCTGCCCCGCTTGTGCCTGACAAGCCTTATGACATCACCGTGACGCTGGATCAGACCAGCTATGTTCTGCCCGCCGGTCACCGTCTGCGTCTTGCCCTTTCGACGAGTTATTTTCCCTTTGTCTGGCCTTCTCCGGAGGCGGCCCGCCTGACCGTATATTCAGGCCATCTTGACCTTCCTGTGCATCAGGACCCGCACCCGCCCGAGCCGGAAGTCACCTTCGGCCCGCCGGAAGCACTGCCGCCCTGGCCGGGTGAGGGGTTGCGCGCGTCCCGCTATAACCGCCAGATCCATCAGGACCTCGCCACCGGCCATGTTAGCCTGACCATCACCACAGACAGCGGGCGTTCGCGTGATCTGCGCCATGGTCTGGTCACAGACACCCTTGCAAAGGAAGTCTGGTCTGTCCATCCTGATGATCCGCTCAGCGCCCGCGCAGACATCAGCTGGACCCAGCTCTATCAGCGTGATGAGGTAGAGATTCAGATCGATACAGGCGCGGCCATGACCAGCGATCAGAACAGCTTTTTCCTGACCGGCTATATCCGTGCTTATGA
>CALKIF010000145.1:0-1617 GCA_937988715.1 uncultured Alphaproteobacteria bacterium
CTGGAACTCTGGAAAGAGACCGGCAAGACCATTATGATCATCACCCATTCTGTGGAAGAAGCGTTGCTGCTGGGCGAACGGCTGTTTGTGATGGCCCCGCGCCCGGGCCGTATCCATAAAGAATACCACCTCCCCTTTGCTGAAAAGGGGCTGACCGAATCTCTGCGCGAGATTAAAAAACTGCCTGAATTCAGCTCAGTCCGCGAAGAGATACTGACCATGATCTGGGACATGGAAGAGGAGATTATGGGCGGTGCTTGACTTTTTATCACAGGAACGTGCGCTGATCGCAGCCTTTATCATTTTCGGCCTGTTTATCACCCTGGGCGCATCTCTTTATATTGGCCTGAAACAATCTGTTCTGCGCGCCAAGGACGAAGTGTTCGGCGATCCTGAACGCACCAAAGGCGGCTGGTACTGGGCGTTATGCGGGGTCTCTGCGCTGTTGCTGGTCTGGTTCTATTTCTCCTGGGGAATGGGCCGGGCCTATTTCCCTAACGCCGGCAATGAGATGTGTCAGGTGGCGAAAATTGATGAAGCCATGTCACCGATTACCGCTGCCCTGCCGATGCAGTCACGCTATTACAAATCAACCACGCTTGTGGTCCGCAATATCCAGCAGCTGGACGAGCTTGAGGCACGTTTGCCTGAAGCGGTGTTTTCGGCTGCTGAACAACGCCGCCTTCTGGCCGCTATTGACCAGACCCGGGCGATTATTTCTGCCTTTTCCAATCCGGAAAACCAGGACCCGGCCTCTTTTGCTGCCCTTGATCAGGTGGCCGCTGATCTGGATCAGATCACCGCAAATATTGCGGCCGGATATGACGGGCTGACTCCGACCACCCAGGCGCTGGCACAGCCGAAATGGGGTGTCGAGGATGAAGAAATCGGCCTGCTGCCGATGACACCGAAAGGCGTATTGTTTGACGCTGTGTCACTGGAGATTCAGGAGGTGGCCAAACGCTTTTTGAAGCTGCGCAACAAATCGGCTGAAGCTGACCAGCTGATTACAAAAACCAAAGCCGATATCGCGGCCCTGAAAGAGGCCAACAAACAGCCAACAGGTGATGAAGATATAGACAAGGCGCGTGCCGCCTATATCAAAGCTGTTGATCGGATTTATAAACGTGTGGATGACGGCACGATTTTCCCGGCTGACGCGCTGGACACGGTCAATGCCTCTGTGCTGAACCTGTACCGGACTGTGGATGACACCAAAGGCAGCCTTGGCTTTATAGAAGCTGTGTTCTTCCCTGGTGAAGGTGTGGTCAAATCAAAGACCATCTGTTCTGAACAGGGTCCCGGACGCTGGCTGCCGAAACCGACTGACGTTGTCGCCACCTTTGGCAAGCTGGCCAACCCTGACCTGGCGGCCGGCGGCGGCTATAAAGGGACCACCCTGCTCTGGTGGAAATGGCTGCCTGTGGCTGATGTGGTTGCCTTTATCATTCCTGACGGGCTGGTTGATATGCTGCCCGGTGACTATGCCCGGCATCAGCCCGACGGCAGCTTTATGCCGAATTATAAGGACAAGCTGCTGGCCTTTGCGCAAGGCGAGGTTTATTTAGGATCTGTGCCGATGCTGGATGGTCATATCTGGGACTCGCTGTTCCGGGT
>CALKIF010000146.1:0-3874 GCA_937988715.1 uncultured Alphaproteobacteria bacterium
GGCATCTGCAGGGTGAGGGGCTGGCGATTGTGCTGCCGCGGCTGGGGCCGGGGGCAGGCAATCATTATCACCGGCGCTATCCGCTGAGCCCGCGTTCTGCCCGGCCCTTGCTGGCGCTGACAGATACAGACAGCGCCCCGACACATCTGCCGGTAGAGGCGGACTGGCGCAGCGGGGGCGCCAGATCAGAGGTGAAGATCAGCAGAAGAGACAGCCGCCGGGTCTGGTTCTGGGTGGCAGATTAGCCCTTGGCCGCGACAAAATCAGCAAATTGCTGGAGCGTGATTTCACTGACGTGATGTTCCACCCCTTCAGCATCCTGTTCAGCCACATCAGCATCCACACCAATAGCGATCAGAAAATCACGCACGATACGATGGCGCTGTTTGCAATAGGCCGCCAGTTCCTGGCCAGCAGGGGTCAGAAAAATAGACCGGTAGGGGCGGGAAATAACAAGACCGTCTTTTTGCAGGCGTTGCACAGTGGCATTAACGGTCGGTGCGGTCACCCCGAACAGGGACGCCAGATCAACCGCGCGGGCTTCGCCGGTCTGTTCAATCAGATCAGCGATCATCTCGACATAATCCTCGGCAACCTCGCTTTGATGGGCTTTCCGGATCCGTTCAAATTTTGCCGCGCTCTGCGCGATATGAGCTTCAGTCATGGACCATCATCACGCCAGTTTCGCCCCCTGATTTCAGAACACCATCTTCTGTTGAAGTTCAGGTATAAAATAGAAAGTTAGCTGAAGCAAAGTTTTTTTAAAGTCTTTTTTTAAGCGCTTGTGTTCACAGCTTTAAATGGTATAACGGTCATCCGACAGTCCTGGCAGGCGCGCTTCTGCCCTGCAGCCACCAGAGGAGACAGCCCATGACCACGCTGAATGACCTTGATCCGCAAACAGAACTTGAGTTGCAGGCCGCCGCGTTCCGGACCTTGCGGGACCATCTGCAGACCAGAACAGATGTGCAGAATATTGATATGATGAATTTGGCGGGGTTCTGCCGGAACTGCCTGTCCCGCTGGGTTCAGGAAGCCGGTCAGGAACGCAATCTGGATATCAGCAAAGATGAGGCACGCGCCTATCTGTATGGTATGGCTTATGACGAGTGGCGGGAAAAATACCAGACCGAGGCAACAGAGGCCCAGAAGGCAGCTTTTTCCGCCTCTCATGACTGATGTCGTGTTTGTTCAGATCCCTTAACCCCTGTTGCAAAAAATGAGACCCCAGATGGATGTAACCCCGACACAAGGTGCAGATCAGCTGCG
Source organism: uncultured Alphaproteobacteria bacterium (assembly GCA_937988715.1). GTDB lineage: Bacteria > Pseudomonadota > Alphaproteobacteria > Puniceispirillales > Puniceispirillaceae > JADHLI01. The sequence goes on from CALKIF010000146.1 coordinate 1,270, forward strand.
CCAATATATTGAGCGCGTTGAACGGCTTGAAGAAGAAAAACGCGCCCTGATGGCCGATATCCGGGATGTGTATTCTGAAGCCAAACATTCCGGCTTTGACCCCAAAACCATGCGCCAGATCATCAAATTGCGCGCTATGGATTCAGACCTGCTGGCAGAACAGGACACCCTGCTGACCACCTATCGTGAAGCCCTTGGCCTGGATTAAGACCAGATGACCGCCCGCCAGAATGACACCGGTTTTGCCGACAGGCTGAATGACGCCTTAATCCGCACAGGAACGGTTTTATGTGTGGGTATTGATGCGCATCCCGGGCTGATGCCGGCTGTATTTGGCGGGGCAGAACAGGCCGCCGGGTCTGAAGATGCGCTGCGGCATCTGCGTGCCTTCACTTTTGCCGTGATTGAAGCAGCAGCCGGACGGGTGCCCGCGGTCAAGCCGCAAGCCGCGTTTTTTGAACAGCATGGCCCGGGGGGCGTACAGATTCTGGCTGAGGCCGCAGCAGAAGCGCAGAGACGCGGCCTGTTGGTGATTATGGATGCCAAGCGCGGCGATATCGGCACCACCGCCAAAGCCTACGCGCAGGCCTGGCTGGGCCCGCAGGCCGCCTTCCCGTCTGATGCGCTGACCATCAATCCTTATCTGGGGTTTGACAGTCTGGAGCCGTTTATTGACCGGGCAGAACAGACCGGGTCAGGGCTGTTTATTCTGGTCAGGACCAGCAATAAGGGATCTGCTGATCTGCAGCAGAGGCAAAGTGAGGGAAAAGCAATCTGGGCCCATCTGGCAGACGGGCTGGCCCCTTATATGGACAGGCTGACTGACCCTGCAACCGGGCTGTCTTCAGTCGGGATTGTGGTCGGGGCGACCGGTCCTGAAGAAGCCAGAGCGGTGCGCCAGCAGCTGCCCGCCGCCCCGTTTCTGATCCCCGGTTATGGTGCCCAAGGGGCGAGCGCAGAAGACGCCCTGTCCGGCCTGATAAAAGATAAGGGCACAGGTTTATATACAGGCGGGCTGGTCAACGCATCGCGGGCCATCACCCATGGGCCGGCGGTACAGGCCGCAGGCCAAACAGATGAGGCGGTTGAGGCGATGGCGGCAGCGATCACAGCCGCAATTGCTGATTTGTCAGCCTGAAAAGCCCAGGGTTCTGACCTGAGCGGAAAACATCGATTTGGTGTCATCACTGTCAGCGGCAATCGCGATATAGCTGGGGTTCGGCGGCGGATAGCCGAATCGATCCTTGAAATCAGCGCGGACATCAATCTGGTGGCTGAACCAGACCTGTTCCGGATCGGACGGCACTTGCAGAATCTGCATCCATCCAGCAGAACCGGTATAGGGGTTTTCAAACCAGCGGCCGCGCCGCTGGCCCCCGCCCCACAGATAGGTCAGCACCCGGCCGGGGGCATCCGCCCCTTCGCTCGCCTCAACAAAGGGGCGCAACAGCCTCTCTTTGAAGCTGGCCCGTTCCGGCTGATAGGGAAAGGCCACATAAACCGCCAGCGTGCGGTCATCGCCGCCTTTCTGGGTCAGATCTGTATCCACCGCCGGGCCCAGACGCCGCCAGCTGAAGGTCAGATACGGGGTGCGTTTTAAATTCACCGGCCGGGCGGTAAACGGCAGATAAGCAATCGATACTGAATTATCTGTGTCGATCTGAATCACGTCCGGCTGGCCATCAGGCCGGGCAAACCGATTCGCCAGCTTGTCCTCAAAGGTAAATTCAGACCAGCCTGCCTGGATAAGAGCCTTGTCCAGCTCTGCGCGCGCCGCCCCGCCAAACCCCAGCAATACAGCGGTCAGCCCCGTCAGAAGTACAGCCCTGGCCAGACCGGCCAATGCCGGAACAGCCGCCAGCCCGCCCCGGCCAGCAGGGGGTTTTGCGGTATCAGTGAGCCAGAGCCTATGCAGGTTATTGCGCAAAATTGTTAACACGAACATAATTATCTTATGGTTGTTTTTTACATTTCATATACTTGTAAAGACTACAGCTTCAACACAGGTAATTCAAGCCTGTTTGTCCCGCTTTTCAGCCCAGCAAACAGGCCTGTCGAATAAAGGATGACATCATGACGGAAGACGGGAAACGTCAAGGACAAGTAGTCTGGTATAATGAGAGAAAGGGATACGGGTTTGTGAAAGTGGGTGGTGAGGAAATCTTCATTCACCACAGCGCCCTTGACCGGTTCGGCCTCAGTGCCATTTATCCAGGTGACATGCTGACGGTGTGTATTTCTGAAAATGAATGCGGCGCCGTGATTCACGAAATTCTGGCGATCGAACGGGTGAAACCAAAATCAGTCCCGGTTGATGCCGAGCTGCGCGAAAATGAAGTCAAAGGGGTGGTGAAATTCTTCAACACCTATAAAGGATATGGGTTTGTGGATATCGGCGCAGATAAAAGAGATGTGTTTGTGCATCTGCGCACCCTGCGCAATTGCGGTATTCATAATCTGACTGAAGGGCAGCAGATTCTGCTTCATGTCAATGATGAAGGCAAAGGCCCGCAGGCCACTGAGGTCAGGTTGTTCAGCCAGGAATAAGGCGGCAGAATCAGGCCTTGCTGGCCAGCCAGCGTTCCGCATCCAGCGCGGCCATACA
>CALKIF010000147.1:0-6885 GCA_937988715.1 uncultured Alphaproteobacteria bacterium
GCTTCAGCTTCAGCCGCTTCAGCAGCGGCAGCAGCAGCTTCGGCAGCTTCAGCCTCACGTTCTGCCCGCTTCTTGCCTGGTGCAGATTTCTTTGGCTGTTCACGCAGCTTTACCGGTTCAGCCAGGCTGACTGTTGACAGCAATTTCTGGACACGTTCGGTTGGCTGTGCACCCAGGCCCAGCCAATGTGTGATCCGCTCACCATTAACCACCAGACGCTGATCGCTGTCTTTGGCAACCATCGGGTTGTAATGTCCCACACGCTCAACATAGCGGCCGTCACGCGGGGCAGACGCCTCAGCGACAACAATACGGTAAAACGGACGTTTTTTTGATCCACCGCGGGACAGTCTGATTTTCAAAGCCATTTTTCATCATTCCTTTTCATTGACAGTGACTTGTTTCTTTAAAAGTTTCACACAAGGCCGGCAGAGGCGGTTTATTTCTTCCGGCCCGGAAATCCGCCAAGACCAGGCAGACCACCACCGCCGAACGGGTTCGGCAGTTTGCCGCCGCCCAGACCGCCAAGCGGATTGCCTGATTTGCCCATCTGTTGTGATAATTGCTGCATCTGTTCAGCAGACGGCATACCGCCGCCCATGCCGCCCATGCCGCCGCCGCCCAGCATTGCTTTCATCGCGGCAGCCCCAGATTTGGTGCCCATTTTCTTCATCATTCTGGCCATATCCTGATATTGTTTGACCAGCTTATTGACATCCTGAACGGTGGTCCCTGAACCCGCGGCAATCCGTTTGCGCCGAGACGCATTCAGCAGGCCGACCTGTTTGCGTTCACGCTTGTTCATAGACAGGATAATCGCTTCCTGGCGTTTGATCATGCTGTCATCAACACCGGCAGCGGCAATCTGTTTCTGCATCTTGCCCAGACCCGGCAGCATACCCAAAAGGCTGCCCAGACCGCCCATTTTCTGGAGCTGGCGAAGCTGGGTCAGGAAATCATTCATATCAAATTTACCAGAGGCCATGCGCTCAGCCAGGCGCATCGCTTCTTCTTCTTCAATCGCCTCAGCTGCTTTTTCAACCAGCGCGACAACATCACCCATATCCAGAATGCGGCCTGCCATACGGGCAGGATCAAACGCTTCCAGCGCGTCCAGCTTTTCCCCGACACCAACCAGCTTTACAGGGCAGCCGGTCACATGAGTCATCGACAGCGCCGCGCCGCCTCTGGCATCACCGTCAAGACGGGTCAGCACAATACCGGTGACAGACACAGCTTCATTAAAGGCTTCTGCGGTCCGCACCGCATCCTGACCGGTCAGGCTGTCCGCAACAAGCAGGGTTTCATGCGGGTTAACAGCCGCTTTAATCTCGCGCAGTTCAGCCATTAAGGCTTCATCTATCGCCAACCGGCCGGCGGTATCCAGAATCAGAACATCATATCCCTGAAGCTGGGCAGATTTCAGCGCCCGTTTGGCCAGCTGTACCGCTGTTTCGGTATCTGATTCGGGCAGAATGCCGGCGTCAACCTGTTCAGATAAGGCGCGAAGCTGTTCACGCGCGGCAGGCCGGATGAGATCCAGGCTGGCCAGCATGACCTTTTTTTTCTGTTTGGTCTGCAGGTGAAGTGCCAGCTTACCTGCGGTTGTTGTTTTCCCTGAGCCCTGAAGACCAGCCATCAAAATAACCGCTGGCGGGGTGACATCCACCATCAGCGGCTTGGCTTCACCGCCCAGCATCTCCACCAGACCATCATTAACAATTTTGATGACCTGCTGATCAGGACGCACAGACTTCAGAACCGCCGCGCCAACAGCCTTATCACGGATGCTGTCCATGAAAGATTTGACAACCGGAAGCGCGACATCAGCATCCAGCAAGGCCAGCCGAACCTCACGCAGGGCGGCGTTCACATCAGCTTCGTTCAGCGTGCCCCGCTTACCAAGGCCGGAAAACACCGATTGCAGTTTGTCTTTCAGATTGTCAAACATATCCGCTTTCGTCTTACCTGATGACTGTCTGTCCTGTGCTGGCCACAAACCAAAAACGCGCCTGTGCTCGAAAACTTCAAGGACAGACGGAACCCGCTAGGGTCGGTAAAGGCTAGTGATGCCAATGATAGCGGGTTCATAGCCCATTTTTGTGCCATTTGTCAAGTAAAATCTGGATTCCGCCGTGGTTTCCCGTTACGCAGGAAACAGGGCTCGGGCTGTTTCCGCCGGCCCCTGTCAGGGAAGATTGTGGATATGTTTTTTCTTTTCAGCAAAGTTCTGGCGTTTGTGCTGACAGCGCAACTGCACAGCGTATTCTGTCTGTTGGGGGCCGGTTTATGTTCAGTGTTTGGCGCCAGGCGACTGGCCAGACGGGCTGTTGTGCTCGCTTTCCTGCTGCCGCTCATCTACAGCTGGACCTTTGTTGGTGAAATCCTTGTCAGGCCGCTTGAAAACCATATAGGAGTCCCCGCCCCAGAGCAGATAGACAAGGCCAAGGGGATTATTGTTCTGGGCGGGTTTACAGGCGGTTCTGTTGTCAGTGAGGACCGCGGTGAAGCCCAGATCAGCAGCGCTGGTGAACGGTTTTTAAAAGCTGTTGAACTGGCCAGACTATATCCAGACAAACCGGTTTGGTTTTCCGGCTTTTCATCACAAATCCGCCCGCGCGGCTGGTCAGAAGCAGAGATAACAAGACGTCTAGTGGTTCAGCTTGGCCTGCCGCTGAGCCGGTTTTCCTTTGAAGAGAAAAGCCAGAACACAGCCCAGAACGCCGATTTTATGTTTCAGAACGTACAGCCTCAGGCTGGTGAGAAATGGATACTGGTCACCTCAGCCAGCCATATGAAGCGGTCTTTGGCCAGCTTCAGAAAAGCAGGCTGGGACAATATCACTGGTTATCCGGTCAGCTTTCAGACCACTGAAAATGCGCATCTGGGCACGTTCAGCCCGGGAAAAGGATTTAGCCTGATGAACATCGCTTTGCATGAATATGTCGGCTATCTGGCCTATTGGCTGTCCGGCCGAATTTAGGCTGGACCGAATTCAGACTGGGCGACCTTTTTTCAGTTTTAGTCGTCAGTGGCAGGCTCTAAGCCGACCAGGGCGCGTGCAAAATCACTCGCGGTAAATTCTTGCAGATCATCTGCTGATTCACCGACCCCGACCATATGGACAGGCAGGCCAAATTCACGGGCGAGGGCCACCACCACACCGCCTTTTGCGCTGCCGTCAAGTTTGGTGATGATCAGACCGGTGAGATCTGCACAAGCCTGAAACGCTTTGACCTGAGAGAGAGCGTTCTGGCCGACCGTGCCATCAAGGACAATCAGGCTGTCATGCGGGGCTTCGGGGATCAGCTTGCGAATCACACGGATAATTTTGGCCAGCTCATCCATCAGCTCCTGGCGGTTCTGCAGACGGCCAGCGGTATCAATAATCAGAACATCTGTGCCGGCCGTGATGGCCTCTTCAATCGCCCGATAGGCCAGCGCAGCAGCATCACCGCCGCGTTCGCCGGAAATCACCGGTGTATCTGTGCGCAGTCCCCAGCCTGTCAGCTGTTCAATTGCGGCTGCCCGGAAGGTGTCAGCGGCTGCCAGCATCACTGATTTGCCCTGATTCTGGAGGCGGGCCGCCAGCTTTCCTGCTGTGGTGGTTTTGCCGGACCCGTTCACCCCGACCATCAGGATCACATGCGGGTGATGCTCGCCGGATACATCAAGGGGTTGTTCAACCGGGCCCAGAATTTCGGCCAGATGCGTGCTGAGCACCTCTCTGAAGGCTTCCGGGCTCACCTCACCCTGCCAGTTATGGCTGCGCAGGGCCTGTGCGATATCTGCAGCTGCCGACACACCGATATCTGCCATAATCAGGGCATCTTCAAGCTCTTCCAATGAGGCGGCGTCTATCTTTTCCTTGCCGAACAGACGGGTCAGTCCAGACAGGTTCTGCGTGACTTTTTCAGATGATTTCTTCAGACCTGATGTCAGTTTTTTCAGCCAACTCATCTTTTCACTCTCTGCTTACTTAAAGGCTGCGCGATGGCTGTTCACGACGCAGGGGGGAGACATGCACAAGACCATCTTCTGCTGACTCTATCTGCACCGCAACAAGCGCGCCCGGCTTTATCTGATCTGCTGGCTCAGCCGCCTGTCCGGTGGCCAGCCTGGCCTTTTCATAACCGGATAGATAGCCTTTCGCACCAGCTTCAACAAGCAGCATATCAGATGTGCCCACGCGCCCGGCCAGATGCGCGGCCAGCTGTCTGTCACCTGCGGCTTTAATCTCTGCCACACGCTGTTTTATCACAGCCCGGTCAAGCTGGGGCATATTGGCGGCGGGGGTGCCGCTGCGCGGCGAATAGCCAAACACATGCAGATGTGTAAGGCCTGCTGTTGTGATCAGCTCAAGGCTGTTCTGATGGGCCTGTTCGGTTTCGGTTGGAAAGCCAGCGATGAGATCTGCCCCAAACACCACATCCGGGCGGCGGCGGCGGGCTTCTTCACAGAACCGGTGCACATCACGAGCCAGATGCCGGCGTTTCATACGTTTGAGAATCAGATCATCACCATGCTGAACAGACAGATGCAAATGCGGCATCAGGCGGGCATGGGTTTCAAGAGCCGTCATCAGATAATGATCAGGTTCAGCCGGATCAAGAGAGGATAAGCGCAGACGCGGCAATTCAGGCACAGCGTCCAGAACGGCCAGAACCAGCTGGCCAAGGCGCGGCCGGCCAGGCAGATCAGCGCCCCAGCTGGTGATATCCACACCAGACAGGACGATTTCACGAGTCCCGCCAGAAACCATTTTCCGGACAGCGGCGATCACATCTTCAGATGGCACAGACCGCGAATTGCCCCGCCCATAAGGAATAATGCAAAAAGTGCAGCGATGATCACAGCCCTGCTGAACCTGCAGAAATCCACGGGTGTGATCATCAAACCCATCCAGCAAATGGCTGGCGACTTCCTCTGCTTCCATAATTGAGCTGACCTGATGCGGGGCCAGGCGGTCAGCAGCAAGTGAAGACCATGTGTCTGACAGCATCTTGTCCTGATTGCCCAGAACGCCGTCCACCTCAGGCAGGCTGGCCCAATTGTCGGGATCTATCTGGACCGCGCAGCCAGTGGCGATAATCCGCGCATCAGGGCGTTCACGCTTTATCTTCCGGATTTCCTGACGGGCCTGTTTTTCTGCCTCAGCAGTGACCGCACAGGTGTTTACCACCACCACATCATTCAGGCCGGCGGCTTCGGCATGCCTGCGCATCACTTCTGATTCCCAGATATTAATCCGGCAGCCAAAGGTGCGGATATCGGGTCTGTTCTGACGGCTCACCTTATTACGCTCCGGGTTTTGCTGAGGCAGTGTTGAGCAGAGCAGCCGGCACCACCCCCTGGGCCACATAGCTGGCCGGGCCCGTCATCACCACATGGCCATCACCATCCCGCCGCCAGCAAATCTGCAGCGCCCCGCCATCAAGATGGATGGTCACCTCATCTTCTGTCAGCCCGCGCCGTGCCGCGGCAACTGCGGCCGCACAGGCCCCGGACCCGCAGGCCATGGTCACCCCCGCGCCGCGTTCCCACACCCGCATGCGGATGGTCCGGCGATCCAGAATCTGGATAAATTCAATATTTGCGCGATCAGCAAACAGATCATGATGTTCAGCCAGAGGCCCCCATTTCAAAAGGTCAACCGCGTCTGCATCATCAACAAAAAACACCGCATGCGGATTGCCGACAGACACTAATGTCGCCGGCCCAAATTCAGCCAGCCCCAGATCAACAGACAGCGTGTCCACTGGCTTTATGGTGGGAATATCTGTCCAGTCAGTGAACACCGGGCCCATATCCGCGCTGATAATCTCACTGGCCTTGTCAGCCCGCCAGCCGGTCAGATGACCGGCGATGGTCTCAATCCCTATCTTGTCCGCCCCGTCCTGATCCATCACCAGCCTGGCAACACAGCGCGTGCCATTGCCGCACGCCCCGGCCGGGCTGCCATCTGCATTAAACATATCAAGCCGGATTGTCTGCGGGGTGTCAGAGCTGCGAATCACCATGATCTGATCACACCCCAGCCCCAGACGCCGGTCCGCGAGCAGGCGCATCTGATCAGCATCTGGCATCAGCTGGCCCGCCCGGCTGTCCAGCACAATGAAATCATTGCCCAGCCCGTGCATTTTATAAAACGGCAGATCAGTTCTTATGGTCATGGTCATATATGTTCTGGCAAAACGTTGCGCACAGCTTAGCAGAAAGTCATAAAAATAGCGATATCAGAGCGAGAGGGTCGCGGTAACCGGCACATGATCTGACGGTTTGTCAGCCCCGCGGGCAGGCCGGTCTATCGCCACAGCCTGCACAGCCTGCTTTATATCGGTACTGACCCAGATATGGTCAAGCCGGCGGCCCCGGTCAGACGCCGCCCAGTCCCGGGCCCGGTAAGACCACCAGCTATATAACACCTCATCCGGGCCGAAATGGGCCCGCACCGCATCTGACCAGCCGCCTTTATCGATCAGGGCCAGCAGGGCGTTGCGTTCAATATCGGTATGAGAGACCACATTTTTCAGCTGGCGTGTTGACCAGACATCTTCGGCCAGAGGCGCAATGTTCAGATCGCCCACCAGAACGGATTTCTGCGGTTGGTTGGCGGCGAAATGATCTGTCATCTCAGCCAGAAAATCGAGCTTATGGCCGAATTTCGGGTTTTTATCCCGGTCTGGTTCATCCCCGCCGGCCGGAATGTAAAAATTATGGATGGTCAGCCCGCCGACAGACGCGCTGATATGACGGCAATCGGTCCGGCCGGTCCAGTCCATATGGCTGATGTCACTCAGCGGCAGCCGAGAGAGGATCGCCACCCCATTATAGGATTTCTCTCCGCGCATAGCGATATGCGGCCACCCTGCCTCAGCGATTGCC
>CALKIF010000148.1:0-3352 GCA_937988715.1 uncultured Alphaproteobacteria bacterium
TGACAGCGTCACCCGCAGCCTTCATCCATTTGGCCACGGTGGCTTCAACCACAGATTCCCCTAATACAGGGACCTTTATTTCAACTGACATGTTCTGATATCCCCCTTTTCGATATCTGATTATTCTGCTGCTACGGTCTGTTTGCCTCTGTCCAGAGCGCTTTCAACCAGAGCCGCTTGTTCTTCACGATGCCGACCGGCTGAACCTGTTGCCGGTGAGGCCGCTTCTCTGCGGCCAACATAGATCGGCCGGCTGGCCTTCATCCTGGCTGCAGCCATGGCATCTTCAAGATAATCCCGGACGAATGTCCAGCTGCCCATATTGCGCGGCTCTTCCTGACACCAGACCAGTTCGGCCCCTTGTGTGGCTGACAAAATCTTTGTCACTGTCTTTTTCGGGAACGGGTAAATCTGTTCAAGGCGTACCAGTTTGACATCTTTCAGCCCCTGTTTTTCCCGCTCTTCAAGCAGGTCATAATAGACCTTGCCTGAACACATCACCACACGTTTGACCTGATTGTTTTTGATCGATTGATCAGCTTCATCCAGCACACGGTGGAATGAGGTTTCCTTGGTGAACTCATCCAGCCGCGATACACACATCTTATGCCGGAGCAACGATTTCGGTGTCATGATCACCAACGGTTTGCGGAAGTCTCTGTTCAGCTGGCGGCGCAACACATGAAAATAATTGGCTGGTGTCGAACAATACACAACCTGCATATTATCTTCAGCACACAGCTGCAGATAGCGTTCCAGACGGGCAGATGAATGTTCCGGGCCCTGGCCTTCATAGCCATGTGGCAGCAGCAACACCAGACCGTTCATACGCAGCCATTTGGCCTCACCAGAACTGATGAACTGATCAATCACCACCTGCGCCCCATTGGCGAAATCACCAAACTGCGCTTCCCACATCACCAGCGCATTTGGCTCAGCCTGGGCAAAGCCATATTCAAACCCCATCACTGACGCTTCAGACAGAGGTGAGTCAATCACGTCAAACTGGCCCTGGTCAGCCGATAAGTTGGCCAGCGGAATATATCTGTCCTCGCTGGCCTGATCGATAAAGACGGCATGCCGCTGGGAAAATGTGCCGCGGCAGCTGTCCTGACCAGACAGGCGCACAACACTGCCTTCCAGCAACAGCGCCCCGAACGCCAGATGTTCAGCAGTTGCCCAGTCGATATTCTCGCCTGTTTCAATAGCTTTGCGCCGGGCATCGATCACACGCCTCAACTTGTTATGAACAGACATGTTCTCAGGGATAGTGGTCATCACCTTGCCGATATGCTTCAGATTATCTTCTGAGCAGGACGTCTGGCCGCGTCTGTCATCCCCATAAGCTGCTTTGAAGCCCGCCCACTGGCCTTCCAGCCAATCAGCCTTGTTCTGTTTAAAGGTCGATCCCGCTTCAAATTCATCTGCCAGATAATCCATATGCTGGCTGAAGATATTTTCGGCTTTTTCTGCTGTCAGCACCCCTTCAGAGATCAGCTGTTGCGCATAAAGCTGGCGCGTTGTGGCCTGTGCAGCAATTTGTTTATACATCAATGGCTGGGTAAAGGCGGGCTCATCCCCTTCATTATGGCCGAACCGCCGGTAACAGAACATGTCCAGCACAACATCACAGCCGAAGGTCTGGCGGAATTCAACCGCGATCCGGGCCGCATGGACCACAGCTTCGGGATCATCGCCATTAACATGGAAAATCGGTGACATCACCATCTTTGCCACATCAGTCGGATAGGGTGAAGAGCGCGAGAAAGACGGGCTGGTGGTAAAGCCGATCTGATTATTCACAATGATATGAATGGTTCCGCCAGTCCGGTACCCCCTGAGGGCAGAAAACGCAAATGTTTCGGCCACAACACCCTGACCAGCAAAAGCCGCATCACCATGCAGCAGCACACCCAACACCTCACGCCGGTCCACATCAGCAATCTGATCCTGCTTGGCCCGCACCCGGCCGACAACAACAGGGTCAACAATTTCCAGATGAGACGGGTTCGGGGCCAGGCTGAGGTGAATTTCGTTTTCATCAAACTGGCGGTCAGCAGATGCCCCCATATGATATTTCACATCACCTGATCCGCCTGCCTCTTCAGGGTTTGACGGGTTGCCCAGAAATTCTGAAATAATCGCGCGGAACGGTTTGGCCATCACATTGTGAAGCACGTTCAAGCGGCCGCGATGCGGCATGCCGATAACCACCTCACGCAGGCCCATCTGACCGCCTCGTTTCAAGATCTGCTCCAGCGCGGGGATCAGCGCTTCGCCACCATCCAGACCAAAGCGTTTGGTGCCGATATATTTTTTATGCAAAAACTGCTCAAACCCTTCAGCGGCGACCAGCTTTTCATAAATGGCCTGCTTTCCTTTCTGGGTAAATTCGGTACGGTTCCCGATCGCCTCAATACGTTCCTGAATCCAGGCTTTTTGCGCTGGATCCTGAATATGCATAAACTCCACGCCGATGGTTGAGCAGTAGGTGCGTTTGACCACATCCAAAATCTCACGCAAGGTGGCAATTTCCAGCCCCAGAACATGATTGATGAAAATCGGCCGGTCATAATCAGCTTCTGTAAAGCCATAGGTGGCCGGATCAAGTTCGGGGTGAATGTCTTCTTCTGACAATTGCAACGGGTCAAGTTTCGCCAGCAGATGGCCTCTGATCCGGTAGGCCCTGATCAACATAATGGCCCGCAAACTGTCCAGAGTGGCCGAACGCACATCACCGGCCATCAGATCCCGATCCCCGGCGATACCCTTTGCCACAGCCTTTATAGAGGCTTCCGGATCATTGGCCCCCACCACCTGAGAAGGTCCTGAACCCCAGTCCGGCACATCTTCATTATCATCAGAAAGAGTGCCGATTGAAGAAAACCAATCCGCCCATTGCTGATCCACTGAGGCTGGGTTATCTGACCAAGCCTTGTGCATTTCAGCAATAAAGGTCGCGTTGGCCCCTGACAGGAAACTCGTATCCATACTACCCCCTCCTCACTTCAGCATCATCCAGAAAAACTGACATCCTGACGAAAGTATCACCTGTTTTTGGGGCACAGAGCAAGCCGCCTTCTTGAAAAGCACGGTGCGCGCCCGGGTGCCCGTTCCCCTATTTAAAATGCGGCAATCGCTTTTGTGATCGCCTCACCAAGCTGGGCCGGTGATTGTGCCATCACAAAACCGGCTTCCTCCATCGCCGCGATTTTATCAACCGCAGCCCCGCTTCCCCCTGCAACAATCGCACCAGCATGGCCCATACGCCGGCCTGGCGGGGCTGTCTGGCCAGCGATAAATCCGGCAATCGGCTTTTTGTTCGGATGCGCAGCATAAAATTCTGCTGCTT
>CALKIF010000149.1:0-28201 GCA_937988715.1 uncultured Alphaproteobacteria bacterium
CAGCGTGGTGAAGCCGGGCGGGCATTGGGTATTGCGGTTATTGCGTCCACCTTTGGCGGCATTGTGTCTGTGATTGTGCTATGTTTTGCTGCGCCTTTGCTGGCCCGTGTGGCCTATGAATTCCGGCCGCCTGAATATTTTGCCCTGACGATTTTTGGTTTGTCCATGTTGGCCAGTATCAGTTCTGGCGGGGCGGTGAAAAATCTGATCGGTGGTGTGTTTGGTGTCTGGTTATCAACGATCGGTGCGGAACGCGTGACGGCGATTGAACGGTTCATGTTTGGCAATTATGAACTTTATGAAGGCCTGTCTTTCGTGCCTGTTATGATCGGCCTGTTTGCGATGTCAGAACTTCTGGTCCAGTCAAAAATGGCAAATCAGGCTGTCGAGTTCATAAAGATGAAGGCCGTTCAACTGCCCAGTCGTGCAGATTACAAGAAAATCTGGAAGACTGTTGTGCGTTCATCCGGCATCGGCACATTTATTGGCATCCTGCCAGCTGAAGGGGCAACGGTTGCGTCCATGATCGGCTATTCTGAGGCCAAGAGATGGTCGAAGAACAAAGAAGAATTTGGCAAAGGTTCAATAGAAGGCATTGCCGGCGCGGAATCCGCAAATAACGCGGCGACTGGCGGGGCGATGGTGCCAACCATGGTTCTGGGCATTCCAGGCAGCGGGACAACGGCGATTATTCTGGTGGGGCTGATGGTGCATGGTCTGCGCCCTGGTCCGTATCTGTTCACAGAACAGGTTGAAGCGGTCTATCAGATATTTGGTTCTATGTTTGTTGCGAATATCGTCTTCCTGCTTATGGGTCTTTATGCTGCAAGGATTTTTGCCCGGATTTCCCTGATCCCAACACCGATATTGTGGCCCATTGTATTTGCCTTGTCGGTGATTGGGGCTTATGCGCTGAATTCCTCATTGCTTGATATCTGGATTGTTCTGATATTTGGTGTAATCGGGTTTTTGGCCCGCCGGTTTGGCTTTGCTGTTGCCCCGATTGCGGTTGGTCTGATTCTGGGCAAGATGGTTGAAGTGAACCTGCAGAACTCACTGAAGATATTCAATGGTGAATGGTGGCTTATATTCACTCAGCCCTTGGCGGTATTTTTCCTGTTGCTGGCGTTCCTGGGCTTATGCGGACCGCAACTGTTCAGGCTGGCGACAAGGGGGTCATTTGACGCTAAAGAGGGGCAGAGCAAGTAAGCGTCAGTCGATTTCAAACGCGGTCAGGGCTGCGGTGTTTAAGTCAAACCCCAGCCCCGGCGTCTCGCTCATCTCCAGCCAGCCCTCTTTGGGTTCTGGAAGACCGGTGTAGATTTGTTTGCAGACCTCAACAGAGCTGTAATGATATTCAACCAGTCCGCCATTTGACACGCCGGCCTGCAGATGCTGGTTAAAAAAGGGCCAGGCCCCGCCATTATCCACCGAAATGTTAAAGCTGTTCGCCAGAGCGGCGATTTTCTGGCATTGGGTAAAGCCGCCGGTTATCGCCACATTGGGCTGGATGATATCAACCGCACCAGCGATCATCATATCCCTGAAGCGATAGGCCTGACCTTCATTTTGACCGCAAGCAAGGCGGATAGAGGTCTGGCTGCGCAGTTCGGCCATCTGCCGGACATCATTTTGGGTAATTGGCTCTTCAAAAAATTCAATGTGATAGTCTTCAATCATCGAACAGAGCGCGCGGGCGTGATACAGATCAAGGCTGCAATTGGCATCAATAAACAACTCAGCTTTTGGTCCTGCCGCCTCACGCACTGTTCTTACACGTGTCGCGTCTTCTACGATGACATCTGCCAGCAGGCGCGGCTCATCCCGTCGTTTCAGGGCCTGATTGCCGACGGTCATCTTCAGCCGGTGAAAGCCGTTCTTTTGCCAGTTTTGTGCGGCCTCAGCCAGCTCTTCTGTGCGATAAAAGCCAAAGCCAAAGGTGGCATAAACAGGGCATTTGCCGCGTGCCCCGCCCAGCAGCTTCCAAATCGGCTGGCCGAGGGCTTTGCCTTTGATATCCCATAAGGCAATGTCAATCGCGGCGATCGCATGCATGCCTACACCAGACTGGCCGCGCGGCACCAGAAGCCAGTACAGCTGATCCCAAATCTGTTCATGCCGCATGGGGTCAGCCCCGATCAGTTCTGGTGCGGCAACAGACAGAACCGCCGCCTTTATCGGTACCGCCGGCCCGATAGAGGTCAGCCCATGACCGGTGAGGCCGTCATCAGTATCAATTTCCACCACACAGACCTGATGCGCGGCTGTCTTGACCTCAGCTGTGATATCCAGCTCTGCTGTTACATTCAGCGCGTAGGCCCTGACCGCGGTGATCTTCATGCCCTCATGCTCCGTTCCCCTTTGACGGTGGTTTTATGCTGTCCGGTCTTACTGCCAGTTGCTGACCATATTACAGGCAATGTCAAAGGCTGCGGTCATGGCTTTTACATCTGCTGTGCCTGAACCGGCGATATCAAAGGCGGTACCATGTGCCGGGGTGGTGACCGGAAACGGAATACCGCCCTGAACGGTGACGCCGCGGTCAAAGCCCATCAGTTTCAGCGCGATCTGGCCCTGATCATGATACATGGTGATAATACCATCCACATCACCAGCCTTGGCTTTCAAAAAGACCGTATCAGACGGCCAGGGGCCATCCACATTTACCTGTTCTGACTGCAGGGCTTGCACCGCAGGGGTGATGACATCAATTTCCTCGCGGCCGAAATTGCCATTATCCCCTGCATGCGGATTCAGGGCTGCAACAGACAGGCGCGGCCGGCTCAACCCAGAGCGGCGCAGCGTTTTGTCAATCAGATGCACCGCCTCAGAGATACGGTGGTCTGTGATATAGTCTGGCACGTCTTTCAGCGCGATATGGCTGGACACCCGGCTGGTCCACACCCCGTCAAGTGTGTTCAGCTCAGATATATAGGTCTCAACACCCAGAAATTCAGCCATATAATGCAGCTCATCCTCATGGCCGAGACCAGCTTCAATCAGGGCCGCCTTGTTGAACGGGCCAAAGGTGATGGCATCAATAACCCCGTCTCTGGCCAGCTCAAGCGCGCAATTCAGATTGGCTAAGGCAGACTGACCATTGGCAAGGGTGACATCTGCAATGCTCACCTCATCCTCAGTGATGGTCTGCCGGTCAAAATGGGCATAACCCTCACCGGTGGTCCAGTCACCATCTTGCGGCTGGCACGCGCGCATATCATAATGTGCATCTGCCTGTTGCATGCCTTGGGTGAACAGATGACCATCCCCGATCAGCAGAATATCAGCTTTCTCAGCGGTGTCTTCTTTGCTCAGCAGCTTTGCGATCAGTTCAGGGCCAATGCCGCCCGGGTCACCTGGAATAATGCCGATTTTAGGCTTCATCACTTACCTATCCTTCTGTTACTCATCGTTCGTTTGATCAGCCTCAAAGGCCAGTTTTATATTTTCTACCGCGCTGTGCAGATGGCCGCGCAATTCCCGGGCGGTGTCATCAGGGTTTCTGGCCAGAAGCGCATCAGTGATCCGTTGATGCTGGGCCAGGGTCTGGGTGCGTTTCAGGCGCATGCGTGACGACACAAACCGGGCCCGGAACAGCCGCCGGTTATATTGTTTATGGGTTTCAATCAGCGGGATATTCGCGCTCGCCTGAACGATGCTGCTATGAAACTGCATATCAAGTTCGAAAAAATTCAGCGCGGCTTCTGTATCAGACGTGTCCTGCATTTTTTCGTTAAGCACACTGATGTCTTGTAATTGATTATCTGTGGCCACTGTACAGGCCAGCTCGCCGCCTAACGCTTCTAATGAGCCGATGACAGCCAGATACTGGCAGATATCCTCAATTGTCGGGTTGGCCACATACGGACGGCGTGTGGCGGTATATTCAATCAGCCCTTCTGTCTCCAGCAATCGCATCGCTTCACGCATGGGCGTTCTGCTGATCCCCAGCAATTCAGCCAGGTCACGTTCGGGAATAGATGTGCCCGGGGCCAGCTTTTCCAGCAGGATCAGTTCACGCAGGGTGTCTGCGGTCTCTTCTCCCAGTGATTTGCGTGTCTTCACCGGGATATGCCCATCAGCCAGCAATTTGCTTAATGAAGGGTTGCGGACCATAGCAGCTACTTCCCCCAGCGCAGGACCAGCGGGTCATGTGGGGCCATCAGCTCCAGCAAGCCAGCTTTGGTTTGCGGGTGAAGTGGGGCAATCGGATGACGGCAGAAGGCTGAGGCGATCACACCGCCCTCTACCATGGCTTCTTTGGTTCCCCTGAACCCGCATTGTCTGTTCTCATGATTAATCACCGGCAGCAATGTGCTGTAGCGCTGTACCGCCTTATCCCGGCGGCCCTCAAGATGGGCAAAGATAATTGGGCGGATCAAATCCGGGATCAGCGCAGAGGTCATTGATCCGCGCGCCCCGGCATCCAGGTCAGCCAGCAGGGTGATGGCTTCCTCACCATCAAACGGGGCTTCAATGGCGGCCCCGCCTTCGTCCACCAGGGTGCGCAGCTTTGCCGCCGCGCCGGCGCATTCAATCTTGAACATTTTCACCATATCGATGGTGTTGGCCACTTTGATCAGCAGCTCAACCGGCAGCTCAACACCAGATAACGGCGCATCCTGTATCATGATGGGAATGCCGACCTCACCCACACGGGCCAGCTGCTCATAAGTCTGCTGGGCTGTGCCCTTTAACAAAGCGCCGTGATACGGGGCCATCATCATAACCGCTTCTGCACCTAACTGTTTGGCCAGCCGTGCCCTTGCCACCGCGATATCAGTTGCAAAATGGCTGATAGTAACAATCATCGGAATGCGGCCGCCCGCATGCTCAAGACAGACCTTCGTCAGCTGTTCCCGCTCATCATCAGAAATCAGGAACTGTTCTGAAAAATTCGCCAGAATACAGATGCCGTCAACACCTTGATCAATCATGCAGTCCAGCACACGCTTCATACCGTCATAATCAACCGCGCCGTCAGCTGTGAACGGGGTGGGGGCAACGGGCCATATACCCTGATAGACTGTCTTGCTCATATCTATTTGTCCTTTTCCCGCAACTAGGCGCCGATATAGCTGGTTTTCACGATTGTATAGAATTCGCGCGCATAACCACCTTGTTCACGCGGGCCATAGCTGGACCCTTTTCGCCCGCCAAACGGCACATGATAATCAACACCAGCTGTCGGCAGATTCACCATCACCATTCCGGCTTTTGATTTCTTGCGGAAATCTGTGGCGTATTTCAGTGATGTTGTACAGATACCCGCAGACAGGCCGAAATCCGTATCATTGGCCAGATGCAGGGCTTCATCATAATCTTCTGCTTTAATCACTGAAGCACAGGGCCCGAAAATTTCTTCACGTGATACCCGCATGTCATTGGTCGCGCCTGCGAATACCGCTGGCTTCTGAAAAAAGCCGGGGCCGTTCTGGATATCGCCGCCCCGCACATCACAGCCTTCATCAGCAGCCAGTTTGACATAGTCAACATTCTGCTGCAGCTGTTTGCCATCAACAACAGGCCCGATTTGGGTGGCACTGTCCAGCGGATCGCCAACAACTAATTTATCTGCGGCTTTTGTCAGCGCGTCCACAAATTCATCATAAATACCTTTGGTGACAATCAGACGTGATGAGGCGGTACAACGCTGGCCGGTCGAGAAAAACGCCCCGTTCAGACTGGCCCCGACAGCGACCTGAAGATCAGCATCATCCATCACCACCATAGGGTTCTTGCCACCCATTTCCATCTGTACTTTTTTACCCAAACTGGCACAGGTCACGCCGATTTGGCGGCCGGTCGGCACAGAACCGGTAAAGCTGACCGCATCAATATCGGGGTGTTCAGCAATCCGCGCCCCAATGACAGACCCGGCACCCATGACCAGATTAAACACACCTTTCGGACAGCCTGCCTCATCCAGAATTTTGGCCAGCTCCCAGGCACAGGCCGGGGTCAGTTCAGCTGGTTTGATCACCACCGCATTGCCAAAGGCCAGGGCAGGGGCGATTTTCCAGGCCGGGATCGCAATCGGAAAATTCCAGGGGGTGATCAGGCCGACAATCCCGACCGCCTCTCGTTCCATCATCACATCAACGCCGGGGCGAACAGAGGCAACCGCATCACCAAGATTGCGCAGAGCCTCGCCAGCAAAGAATTTGAAAATCTGAGCCGCTCGTATGGTCTCACCAACCGCTTCCGCCAGGGTTTTGCCTTCTTCACGGGCCAACAGGCGGCCGAGCTCATCCTTGCGCGCCATGACCAGCGCACCGGCTTTTTCCAGCACATCATGCCGGACTTGCGGGCTGGCGTCTGCCCAGGCGGGCTGAGCAGCTTTCGCAGCGGCAACCGCCTCATCAACACGGCCCGCATCCCCTCTGGCAAAACGGCCGATGATATCGTCAGTATTGGACGGGTTTATATTTTCTGAACGTTCGCTGTCGTCAACCCAGCTTCCATCAATGTAATGTGCGTAATCCATGGGCCTGCCCTCCTCACAACAGCAGAAATTCGATATATGGTATACCAAAAACCATAAGCTGATTCTGCGCAGACCGCAATCCGAAAGTGCGCGGGGATGAGGATAAAAAACAGTGCTTAGCTGCCTGACCAGTCGGCTGGCCGTTTTTCGAAGAAGGCTGATACACCTTCTTTGAAATCAGCACTGCCGAAACACATGGTGATCAGGTCGTGATCATCAGGCAGAGGCGTTGCCGCGCGAAGACGGCGGATACCTGTTAAGGTGGCTTTTATGGTCAGGGGCGCAGATTCAGTGATTGATTTTGCCAGCTCAAGCGCGCGCGCTTCCACTGCGGCCTGGTCATCAAGAAGTTCTGTTATAAATCCGGCCAGCTTTGCTTCTTCAGCATCAATCAGCTGGGCAGTCAGCAGGATATAGGCGGTCCGCGCCTCACCAATCAGGGCAATGAACCGTTTCAGATTGGCAATCGCCAGACAATTGCCGAGGGTTTTGGCGATAGGAACGCCAACACGCACAGACCGGCTGCCGATACGCAGCGCACAGGATGCGGCAATCGCCGCCCCGCCGCCTGTCACAAAACCGTTCAGGGCGGCGATCGTAGGAATGGCGCACTGCTCAATCTCATGCAGGACAGCTTCGATCATTTCCTCATAAGCGATCGCATCCTCTCCGCCTGAAAAAGTCCTGAACTGAGAGATATCAGTTCCGGCGGCAAAGGCGGCGTCTCCTGCGCCTTTGAAAATAATGACCTTCAGATTGTCAGGATCATCTGGTGTTCCGGCGCGGGCGCAGATCTGTTTGATCTTCTCATACATCGCAAAGGTTAATGCATTGCGCCGGTGTGGCCGGTTCAGGGTCAGGATGCCGACCCCGTCAGCAGCTTCATAAATCAGCTCATCATCTGGTGTGGTGTTCTCAGCCATTACCGGTCCTCCTGATTGGGCAGAAAAAAGCCTGTCTTAACTGGTGGCA
Source organism: uncultured Alphaproteobacteria bacterium (assembly GCA_937988715.1). GTDB lineage: Bacteria > Pseudomonadota > Alphaproteobacteria > Puniceispirillales > Puniceispirillaceae > JADHLI01. The sequence goes on from CALKIF010000149.1 coordinate 7,460, forward strand.
GACAGATAGCTCATGGCTTTGGCGACACCGCCGGTCTGATGCGGAATACCGGCCAGCCCTAGCCCCATTTCAACCCCGCTCAATGTGCCCAGCATCATCAGATCGTTAAAGTCACCCAAATGCCCGATACGGAACACTTTGCCTGCCAGCTTTGATAAGCCGTTGCCCAGTGACATATCAAAATTATCCAGCACAGTGGCGCGGAAGGCATCTGCATTATGCCCCTCCGGCAACAGAACCGCGGTCAGCGAGCTGGAATAATTCTTCGGCTCCTGACACAACACCTCCAGCCCCCAGGCCTGTACCGCCTGACGGGTGGCTTCTGCATGCCGGTCATGGCGGGCAAAGACGTTATCCAGCCCTTCTTCATGCAGCATATCAATCGCTTCTTTCAGCCCGTAAAGCAGGTTGGTTGCGGGGGTGAACGGAAAGGCCCCGGACGCATTGGCCGCAATCTGGTCCTGCCAGTCCCAATAGGACCGGCGCATGCCGCCTGTCTTTGACTCTTCAATAGCCCGCTCAGACAGCGCGTTGAACGACAGGCCAGGCGGCAGCATCAACCCTTTCTGAGAGCCGGATACAGTTACATCCACACCCCATTCATCATGGCGGTAGTCAATTGAGGCCAGAGAGGAAATCGTATCCACCATCAACAGCGCGTCATGCCCGGCCGCGTTCATAGCCGTGCGGACCTCATCAATACGAGAGGTTGACCCGGTTGAGGTCTCATTATGCACTACGCAGACGGCTTTGATTTTGCCGTCTGTGTCCGCCCGCAGCCTGTCTTCAACGGCCTGCGGATCAACCCCGCGGCGCCAGTCTGTAGATAAAAATTCTGTTTCCAGCCCTAAATTGCTGGCCATTTTATGCCAGAGCGTGGCGAAATGGCCGGTTTCCACCATCAGCACCAAATCCCCTTCTGCCAGCAGATTCACCAACGCTGCTTCCCATGCTCCTGTACCTGAGGCGGGATAGATCACAACATGGCTGTCTGTTTTAAAGATGGTTTTCATCCCAGCCAGACAGGCGGCGCCGATTTTCGCAAAATCTGGTCCCCGGTGGTCAATTGTCGGATAATCCATGGCCCGCAAAATACGATCAGGCACATTGCTGGGCCCTGGGATCTGCAGAAAATGTTTACCAGCTTTATAAGGGGAACTTGCCATAGAGCTTTATCCTTATCATTTTAACTTAACTGTCTTAACTGCCCTGAAAGGGCGGCTTTGTGAATAGTTGGATCGTGAAAAAGGTCGTCGCCTCTTCATCAGTTATGGCATACTGTATTCGGTATTCCAAGTTTTGTGGAAGACTATTCCGCCAGATAATATAGTGCCGTGTCTTTAGACCATAACCGTGATTTGATGTAAAAAAATGCCAGATACACTTACTTTTCCATCTCGTGATACAGCTGGTCTTCCGGCTCCTGATTTGTCTGCGTTACAGCGTGCGCTTGGTCCGCGCCTGATGGCCGATCGCTTCTCGCGCGGGCGCTACGCCACAGATGCCTCTATCTATCAGATGCTGCCGCATGGCGTTGTGATGCCGGAGAGTATTGATGATGTGCGGGTCGCACTGGATTTCGCACGTGAACAAGGTCTGGCTGTACTGCCGCGCGGGGGCGGGACCTCACAATGCGGCCAGACTGTTAATCACGCGCTGGTCATAGACAATACCAAACATTTAAACCGGATCCTGTCTTTGGATATTGAAAACAGGCGTTGTGTGGTTGAACCGGGGATTGTGCTGGATGAGCTGAACCGCCAATTAAAACCACATGGCCTCTGGTTTCCGGTTGATGTGTCCACCTCCAGCCGGGCCACCATCGGCGGTATGGCGGGCAATAATTCCTGCGGCGGCCGGTCTATCCGCTATGGGATAATGCGTGATAATGTGACCGCGATTGACGCGATTATGGCAGATGGCTCTGACAGCCGGTTTGCCGCGCTGGACGGGTCGGGTCTTCAGGGCATGCTGGCTGATCTCTGGCCTCAGCTGGAGGCACTTGGCCGCGATCATCAAGAGGAAATTCTAACGCGATTTCCGCAAATTTTGCGGCGGGTCGGGGGCTATAATATTGATGCGCTTATCCCTGATGCGATGGCGCTTCGTCCTGATGGCCAGGCCGGGGACGGCATGAATCTGGCCCATCTTCTGGTCGGCTCTGAAGGCACGCTGGCCTATTCAACTGCGATTGAGCTGAAATTATGGCCTCTGCCTGCCAAGAAAATCATGGGCATTTGTCATTTTCCCACCTTCTATAAGGCGATGGACGCGGCCCAGCATCTGATCACCCTTGATCCTGTGGCGGTTGAGCTGATTGACGACACTATGCTGGAGCTGGCCCGTTCAATCCCGATCTTCAGACCTATTGTTGAAGAAGCGGTGAGGGGAGAGCCGGCTGCTTTATTGGTGGTTGAATTTGCTGAAGAGGATGAAGCTGAAAATCTGCGCCGCCTGACGCGTTTGCATGAGATGATGTCTGATCTGGGCTTTGGCTGGAACAAGGCGGCAGACTGGACCGGCGGTGTGGTGGATGCCATTGACCCTGGCCTTCAGGGGCGGGTTGCCGAAATGCGCAAATCCGGCCTGAATATCATGATGAGCATGAAACAATCAGCCAAGCCTGTCTCTTTTGTAGAGGATTGCGCGGTTGATCTGAAACATCTTGCTGACTACACCGCGGGCTTAACAGAAATCTTTGCAAAACATGGTACGCGCGGAACCTGGTACGCGCATGCGTCTGTGGGGTGTCTGCATGTGCGGCCTGTCCTGGATATGAAAATGGGCGGCGATGTTGAAAAAATGCGAAGCATTGCCGAAGAAGCCTTCGCCCTTGTTCAGCATTATGGTGGCTCTCATTCAGGTGAACATGGTGATGGCATTGTGCGGTCTGAATTTAACGAGGTCATGTTCGGGCCGAAAATGGCCGCTCTGTTCCGTCAGGTCAAAGCGATGTTTGACCCGAACGGGCTGTTTAATCCGGGCAAAATTATTGATGCACCAGAGATGGATTCGCGCGATCTGTTCCGTTTTGCCCCTGGCTATTCTGTGGATGAATTTCCAACCCAGCTTGACTGGTCAGCCTGGCCTGGGGCGGCTGGCGGTCTGCAGGGGGCGGTAGAGATGTGCAACAATAACGGGGCCTGCCGCAAGCTGGAGGGCGGGGTGATGTGTCCGTCTTTCCGTGCGACCGGAGATGAAAAAGACAGCACACGCGGCCGCGCCAACACCCTGCGTCTGGCCCTTTCTGGCCAATTAGGGGCTGAGGCGATGGCCAGTGATGAAATGGCCGAAACCATGAAGCTGTGCGTATCCTGTAAAGGGTGTAAACGTGAATGCCCGACAGGTGTTGATATGGCCCGCATGAAGATTGAGGTCACAGCCCTGCGTGCCGCAGATAAAGGCCTGTCTGTGCATGACCGGTTGATTGCGCATCTGCCCGCCTATGCCCCGCTGGCGGCGCGATGTGCGGGTCTTGTTAATTTGCTGCAGGCTGCGCGTCGCCATATCCCGCTTTTATCTTCATTACTAGAAAGAGTTACAGGATTTACCGCGCGCCGGGATTTGCCGAAATGGGCTTCCCGCCCGTTCCGTGACACAGAAGCTCAAGCCTCACCAGAGGGCACACAGCCGGTGATTCTGTTTGCCGATACCTTTAACCGGTATTTTGAACCTGAAAATCTGCGCGCCGCTTTGCGTGTGCTGAACGCGGCGGGTTATCAGGTGTTTATTCCGCAATCAGCCAGCCGCCGAGCGGTGTGTTGTGGCCGGACCTATCTGTCTGCCGGGCTTGTGGATGAAGCACGGCAACGGGCTGAACATCTGGTCAGTACCTATCTTCCCTTCGCAGAACAGGGAATTCCCATTGTGGGCCTAGAACCGTCCTGCACCCTTGCCCTGCGTGATGAGGTTCCGGCCCTGCTGGCGTCTGCAGCGGCAAATAAAGTTGCTGAACATGTGCTGACCTTTGAAGAGCTGCTGGCCCGCGACAAGCCTGATCTGAAGCTGCGCGAAACAGGCGGGCAGGCATTGTTGCATGGCCATTGCCATCAAAAGGCTTTTGATGTGGTCGGGCCGGTGCACACGGTTCTGTCTGATCTGGCCGGGTTTGAGGTTGAACAGGTGGAGACCAGCTGTTGTGGTATGGCCGGGGCCTTTGGCTATGGTGCTGAGACTTATGACATCTCTATGAAAATGGGCGCATCCAAGCTGTTCCCAAAGGTTCAGCAGGCATCTGCGGAGACTGTTGTGGTTGCTGATGGCACATCCTGCCGGTGTCAGATTGCTGATGGAACCGGCCGTGAAGCGCGCCATGTTGCCGCCATTCTGGCAGACCGGCTGTAACCGGTCCGGGCCTATCTTTTGTCCAGGATCATGTCAGCGGCTTTTTCAGCGATCATCAGGGTCGGCGAATTGGTGTTGCCAGAGGTGATGGTCGGCATCACAGAAGCATCAGCAACGCGCAGGCCCGAAACCCCGTGAACCTGCAGCCGGTCATTCACGACCGCCAGAGAATCATTTCCCATCTTGGCTGTGCCTACGGGGTGAAAAATGGTGGTGCTGATATCTCCGGCTTTGGCCGCCAGCTCATCATCTGAACGGATATCCGCACCAGGCAGGAATTCATCTGTTACATGATCTGCCAGCGGGGTCTGGCTGACAATCTTGCGGGTAAGGCGAATGGCTTTTGCTGCGACCAGCCGGTCAGCCTCAGCAGATAGATAATTCGGCGCAATCTTTGGTTTGGCAAACGGGTCTGCAGAGGTGATCTCAACACTGCCGCGCGACTGTGGCCGCAGATTACAGACTGAGGCTGTGAAAGCAGAAAAACTGTGCAAAGGCTCACCAAAGGCAGGCAGAGACAAGGGCTGGACATGATATTGCAGATCAGGTGTCGCCACGGCGGCATCTGATTTCACGAACGCGCCTAGCTGGCTGGGCGCCATCGACATCGGCCCGGACTGTTTCAGCAGATATTCAAGCCCGATCCGCATCTTGCCGGTCAGGGTATGCGCAAAATCATTTAAAGTACGCACATTCTTAACTTTGTAAATCGTTCTGATCTGCAGATGGTCCTGCAGGTTTTGTCCCACCCCGTTCAGGGCATGGCGCACCTGAATGCCCTGTTGCTGCAGCAATTCGGGCTGGCCAATTCCGGACAGCTGCAACAGCTGAGGCGTGCCGATGGCCCCGCTGCATAAAATCAGCTCAGCAGCGCAGTGCGCGATGGCAGACCGGTTATGATGGTGAAACCGCAGGCCGGTGACTTTGCGGCCAGTCATGATAATCTGCTCAGCTGTTGCCCCGGTCAGAATGGTCAGGTTTTTCCGCTTCCGGGCAGGGCGCAGGAAAGCGGTTGAGCTGCTCCACCGCCAGCCGCGTTTCTGATTGACCTGAAAATAGCCGACCCCTTCATTATCGCCGCGGTTGAAATCATCTGTGGCGGGGATACCGGCGGCGATACAGGCGGCACGGAACTTATCCAATATCTCCCAGGACAGGCGCTGTTCTTCCACCCGCCATTCACCGCCTGCGCCATGCATCTCATCTGCCCCGGCATAGTGATCTTCAGATTTTTTGAAATAGGGCAGCACATCATCCCAGCCCCAGTTACGATTCCCCAATTGCTGCCAGTGATCATAATCAGCGGCCTGGCCGCGCATATAGATCATCCCGTTGATAGAGGAACAGCCGCCCAGAACCCGGCCGCGCGGATAATTCAAAGACCGGCCATTCAGCCCGTCTGCCGGTGCGGTCTTAAACCCCCAGTCTGTGCGGGGGTTGCCCATACAATACAGATAGCCGACCGGAATTTTCGTCCAGATATAATTATCACTGCCGCCAGCTTCCAGCAGCAGAACGTCTGTCTTAGGATCAGCTGACAGCCTGTTGGCAAGGGCACATCCGGCTGTGCCTGCACCGACAATAATATAATCAAACTGCCCGATATCTTCTGCCTGGGCCGGAGTCTGCAGGTCTGTCATTCGCTGCTGCCTTCCTGTGCCAGATCACCTGTCACATATCTGTATAATTCGGTATGATCGGCACACACGCCCAAACTGGCCACAGCCTTATCCAGACAGGCAGCCAGCGCTGGTGTGGCTTCAACAGTATGGCCGGCGGCCTCAATTAGCTGGCAGGCGATATTCACATCTTTGGCCATCAGCTGAAGCGCAAAGCCTGAATTAAACGCCTCATTCAGAATGAATTTCTCCAGCTTCACCTCAGTGGTGTTGTTGCGCCCGGTTGACCCATTAATGACGTTCACGAAGGTTTCTGGGGCGATCCCCGCGCCCTTGGCCGTGGCCAGCGCCTGAAAGCTGGCCAGCAGACCAGCGGCAGAGACATAGTTGTTCAAGGCTTTCATGGCATGACCGGCACCAACCGGGCCGACCGGCTGAACCGTGCCTAATCTGGCCAATAGTGGGCGGGCCAGTTCAATATCTGTTTCGGCCCCGCCCGCCATTATCATCAGCTCTCCTGAGGCAGCTTTGGCCACCCCGCCTGAAACAGGCGCATCAATAAACCGGCAGCCAGAGGCCGCCAGATCAGCAGCCAGGACCCGGCTGTCCTGCGGATGGCATGAGGACATATCAGCCAGCAGCCCGGAAAAGCCGGCCGCCAGAAGGGTTTCGGCCACCTCACGCACGGCCCGCCCGTCTGGCAGCATGGTGATCACAATATCTGTCGTGGCCAGCTCAGCCAGCTGTTCTGCCCGTTGCAGACCAAGGTTCTGTCCGGCGTCCTTGTTGATGTCATAACCGCTGAGCCTGTCCGTCACCGCCAACAGGCGAGGGGCCATCGCCGCACCCATTGCGCCCAGCCCGCACCAGCCGACAGAGCCGGAAAAGACAGTGGTGTGCGTATGCATGGCCTGTTGCGACATGGGAACCTTGTTTGCTGGTGTAATCTTTGCCCTTGCGGTACAGTATGGCGCAGACCAGCAGATGCGGCTATGCTAAAAAAAGTAAAAAAGCGGTCATTTCGTCTCATCTGGGGCTTGATACGCACGGTCGTTCCGTGCTAAATACCCGCATCGATTCAGAAAAACGACCACAGCGGACACTGACCAAGGTATGCCGTTGCTGGGCGTCTGCATCTGTTTTGCAACAGGAAAACCGGTTTTAAAGGAAGCTCTGGTGATGGCGAAAGTGTCCCCTGCACAATTTGTCAGACAAGTCAGACAGGAAGTGTCCCGCATTTCCTGGGCGTCCCGCCGTGACACCGGGCTGGCCACTGTTACAGTTTTTGTGATGGCAACGATTGCCGCGCTGTTTTTCCTGCTTGCAGATATGGTGTTGTCGAACCTGGTTCAGTTTATTCTCGGCCTTGGTGGCTGAGGGCTGACAGGCGGTTTGGAGTTTAAGGTAGGTCTGGCATGGCGAAACGCTGGTATGTAGTCCACGTCTTTTCAGGTTCTGAGAAGAAGATGGCCCAGTCGATTCTGGAGCAGGCAGAAACACACGGTCTGGATGAACAGATCGTCGATGTGATGGTGCCGACCGAAGAGGTGGTTGAAGTGCGCCGCGGGGCCAAGGTCCAGTCTGAGCGCAAATTCTTCCCGGGCTATATTCTGGTGAATATGGAACTGACCGACACAACCTGGTCACTGGTCCAGAGCCAGCCCCGGGTCACCGGCTTTCTGGGCGGCAAGGGCAAGCCTGTGCCGATCACACAGGCTGAGGCAGAACGGCTGATCCGGCAGATGGATGAAGGGGTTGAACGGCCGCGCACCACCATCAGCTTTGATATCGGTGAAGAGGTCCGGGTCATTGAAGGGCCGTTTGAAAGCTTTAACGGCATTGTCGAAGAAGCTGATGATGAAAAAGAGCGGCTGAAGGTTTCGGTTTCTATTTTCGGGCGGTCAACGCCGGTTGAGCTGGAATACAGCCAGGTCGAAAAATCAACCTGACAAGAGGTCAGGACAGGAACAGTCCGCACAGGCGGGCGGGGCAACACACAAAAAGGCATCTGCTGAACAGGCAGAAGATAAACAAAGGGTCTTGAAGAAATGGCAAAGAAAATTGAAGGCTATCTGAAGCTGAACATTCCCGCGGGAGCGGCGAACCCGTCTCCGCCTGTGGGTCCTGCCCTGGGTCAGCGCGGTGTGAACATCATGGAATTCTGTAAGGCGTTCAACGCGGCAACAGAAAGCCTGGAAAAGAACATGCCTGTGCCGGTTGTGATTACCGTTTATCAGGACAAGTCATTTACCTTTACCACCAAAACCGCACCGGTCAGCTATTTCCTGAAAAAAGCAGCTGGCCTGCAAAAAGGGTCTGGCGAGCCTGGCCGGACTGTCGCGGGCAAGGTGACCATTTCACAGGTGAAAGAAATCGCTGAGCAAAAGATGAAAGACCTGAACGCTGTAGACATGGATGGCGCTGTCGCCATGATCAGCGGTTCAGCCCGGGCCATGGGCCTTGATGTTGTGGAGGGATAATCATGGCAAAACTGTCGAAAAAACAAAAAGGCTACGCAGCAGATATTGACCGCTCACGCGATTACAGCGTGGCTGAAGCTGCTGAAATCATCAAAACTGGCGCCACAGCCAAATTTGACGAAACAATTGAAATCGCGATTAACCTGGGTGTCGACCCGCGCCATGCTGACCAGATGGTCCGCGGCGCTGTTGCTATGCCAAACGGTACTGGCAAGGATGTGCGTGTGGCGGTATTTGCACGTGATGCCAAGGCTGATGAAGCCAAAGCGGCCGGGGCTGAATTTGTCGGGGCTGAAGATCTGGCAGAAGCTATCCAGAACGGCGAATCCGGGTTTGACCGGGTGATTGCCAGCCCGGATATGATGGGTGTTGTTGGCCGGTTGGGCAAGGTTCTGGGGCCGCGCGGCCTGATGCCAAACCCAAAGCTGGGTACAGTGACCCCTGATGTGGCAGCAGCTGTAAAAACGGCTAAAGCCGGTGAGGTTCAGTTCCGTGTTGAAAAGGCCGGTGTGGTCCATGCCGGTATCGGCAAAGCCAGCTTCGCGGCTGATAAAATTGCTGAAAACGCCTCTGCCTTTATCGATGCCATTAAAAAAGCACGTCCATCTGGGGCAAAAGGAACGTATATCAAGAAAATCACGCTCAGCTCAACCATGGGCCCCGGCGTATTTATTGATGACACTCTGGCTGGCTGACCGCCGGTTCAGGGGATGAATTCGCCAGTCTTTCAACAGGCTGGCGGGTAGCGGCGACGTTCTGACCATTAACTGAACAGAACGTTGCTGACCTGTCCAAGACTGCAGGGGGTTGCATTTTGGCAACCTTAATCTCCTGCATAGACAAGGGGAAAAGCTGAAAGGCTTTGACTTTCTGTGGGCAGGCCAAGGGGTACAGATTTGCCTTTTTGGGCCTTTCTGTATCTGGGTGAAACCAGGTGAAAGCGATGTTTTCGTTTTCACTGTAGTGAAGTGGAGATGATCAGGTGAACCGGACCGAAAAAGCCGAACTGATCGAAACACTGCAATCGACCCTGTCTGAGGCAACAACCGTTGTTGTTACCCACCAGGTCGGCCTGACCGTTGCGGAAAGCAGCGATCTGCGGGCGCGTATGCGTGAAGCAGGGGCCGGTTTTAAGGTAACGAAAAACAGACTGACCAAAATTGCTTTGCAAGGCACCAAGTACGAGGACATGACAGACATGTTCACCGGACCAACAGCGATGGGTACATCGTCTGATCCGGTGGCGGCTGCCAAAATCCTTGTCAGTTTTGCAAAGGAAAATGACAAGCTGACCATCGTCGGCGGCTCTATGGACGGCAAAATGCTGGACAAGGCCGGTGTCGAGGCTCTGGCCACCATGCCATCTCTTGATGAGCTGCGGGCCAAGCTTGTGGGTCTTGTTAATGCCCCGGCAGCAAAGCTGGCTCGTGTGTCGCAAGCACCGGCTGGTAAGCTGGCACGTGTCATTCAGGCACGGGCAGATCAATTGCAGTAGGCATTTGCCGAACTGATCAGAAAGACAAAGCTATAAGGAGATTATAATGGCTGATATCGAAAAAATTGCTGAAGACCTGTCTGCTCTGACCGTACTGGAAGCGGCTGAGCTGGCAAAATTGCTGGAAGATAAATGGGGTGTGTCTGCAGCAGCCGCACCTGTGGCTGTAGCCGCTGTTGCTGGTGGTGACGCCGGTGGGGCAGCCGCCGCAGAAAAGGACGAATTTGATGTCGTTCTGACCGCTGCTGGTGCTTCAAAGATCAACGTGATTAAAGAAGTTCGCGCAATCACTGGTCTGGGCCTGAAAGAAGCCAAGGACCTGGTTGAAGGCGCACCAAAGCCAGTGAAAGAAGGTGTGGCGAAAGCTGAAGCTGAAGAGCTGAAAGCCAAGCTTGAAGAAGCTGGCGCGACTGTCGAACTCAAGTAATTGAGGTCGTTCAGTCTGCATGACTGAATTAGCTGAGCACCGGGCCTCATTAAGGGGTCCGGTGCACGGCGTTTGTTGAGGTGGCCTGACCTGAACCAGGGGACGTGCCGCCGCTGAGAATGATTTTTTGCTGGGGTGAGCCAGGCGGTTTGGGGCGCACCAGCTTTTCAAATGAATGAGGGTTAGCTGATGGCAAAACGTGTGAGCAGTCTGGATAGTCGTAAACGCGTAAGGCGCACCTTTGGTCACCTGTCTGAAGTTGCGCAGATGCCCAATCTTATCGATGTGCAGCGGTCAAGTTATGACCAGTTCCTGCAGGTTGGTGTGGCAAAGGCAGACAGAACCAATACTGGTCTTCAGGAAGCGTTCTCCTCTGTCTTTCCTATTCATGATTTTGCTGGCCGGGCGATTCTGCAGTTTGAATCCTATGAGCTGGAAGCCCCGAAATATGATGTTGATGAATGTCAGCAGCGCGGCCTGACATTTGCCTCACCTCTGAAGGTAACCTTGCGTCTTGTGGTCTGGGAAATTGATGAGGACACCGGATCCAAATCTATCCGCGACATCAAAGAACAAGATGTCTATATGGGCGATATGCCCCTGATGACCGATAACGGGACCTTTATCATCAACGGCACAGAACGTGTGATTGTCTCGCAGATGCACCGCTCACCAGGCGTATTTTTTGACCATGACAAAGGCAAGACACATTCTTCAGGCAAATATCTGTTTGCTGCCCGTATTATTCCATATCGCGGCTCATGGCTTGATTTTGAATATGATGCCAAAGATATCCTGAATGTCCGTATTGACCGCAAGCGCAAATTGCCGGCAACCACATTCCTGATGGCCCTGCCTGATACAGAATCAGCTGAAATGGTTTCTGAGGCGGCGTCTGCAGAACGTGAAGTTGACCCGTCAGATATCACCGGCATGAGCCGTGAAGAAATCTTGTCTGTATTCTATGAAGCTGTGGAATACAGCCGTGATGGCGATGGCTGGCGGTGCCAGTTCCACAGCGCCAGCTATGCCGGTGTCAAGCTGACCAGAGACCTGATTAATGCGGAAACAGGTGAAGTGGCCGCAGAAACAGGAACCAAGCTGACCCCGCGGACCATGCGCAAAATCCAGGATGCCGGCTTGTCTTACATCCGGATCGAAGAAACAGACATGCTGGGCCGTTTTGTGGCCACTGATCTGGTGGATATGAACACTGGTGTGGTTCTGGCAGAAGCAGGTGATGAAATCACTGAAGACATGCTGAACATGCTGCGGGACAATGATATCAGCGAATTTTCTGTGCTGGGTATCGATAATGTCAATATTGGTCCGCATCTGCGCAACACGCTGGCCGCTGACCGGAACAACAGCCGTGAAGAAGCACTGGTGGATATCTACCGGGTCATGCGTCCGGGTGAGCCGCCAACACTGGAATCAGCACATGAGCTGTTCACCAGCCTGTTTTTTGATTCTGAAAAATATGACTTGTCTGCGGTTGGCCGGGTGAAGATGAATGGCCGTCTGGATATGGATGTTGAAGATTCTGTCCGGGTTCTGCGCAAACAGGATATCCTGTCTGTTCTGAAGGTTCTGGTTGATCTGAAAGATGGACGGGGTGAGGTTGACGATATTGATCATCTGGGCAACCGCCGCGTGCGCTCTGTGGGCGAGCTGATGGAAAATCAGTACCGTGTGGGTCTGTTGCGGATGGAACGGGCGATCCGCGAGCGGATGGGCTCTGTTGAGATTGACACAGTGATGCCTGCTGATCTGATCAATGCGAAACCAGCAGCAGCAGCGGTACGTGAATTTTTCGGCTCGTCTCAGCTGTCTCAGTTCATGGACCAGACTAACCCCTTGTCTGAGATTACGCATAAACGGCGTGTATCTGCCCTTGGGCCAGGTGGCCTGACACGTGAGCGGGCTGGATTCGAGGTGCGCGATGTGCACCCGACCCATTATGGCCGGATCTGTCCGATTGAAACACCTGAAGGCCCGAATATTGGTCTGATTAATTCTCTGGCAACCTATGCCCAGATCAACCGGTACGGCTTTATCGAAACCCCGTATCGCAAGGTTGTTGACGGCAAGGTCACTGACGAATATCGCTATATTTCTGCGATGGAAGAAGGTCGCTATACGATTGCGCAGGCCAATGCTGAGCTGGATGATAAGGGCGGCTTTGTGGGTGAGCTGATTCCGGTACGCCGGGCAGGTGAAATTGGCCTGGCCCGCCCGACCGATATTGAATATGTCGATGTGTCACCAAAACAGCTTGTGTCTGTTGCCGCGGCGCTGATTCCGTTCCTGGAAAACGATGATGCGAACCGCGCGCTGATGGGATCAAACATGCAGCGCCAGGCTGTGCCTCTGCTGAAAGCTGAGGCCCCGATTGTCGGGACCGGCATGGAAGCCCGTGTGGCCCGTGATTCCGGTGTGACCATTGTGGCCAAGCGTGATGGTATTGTTGACCAGGTGGATGCGACACGGATTGTTGTGCGGACTGACGATATTGGTGATGCCACAGCCTCTCCGGTTGATATCTACACCCTGCTGAAATTCCAGCGCTCAAACCAGAACACAACTGTGAACCAACGGCCTCTGGTGAAGGTGGGTGACCATGTCTCGAAAGGCGATATTATCGCTGACGGGCCGTCTACTGAAGATGGCGAGCTGGCCCTGGGCCGGAATGTGCTGGTCGCGTTCATGCCCTGGAACGGCTATAACTTTGAAGATTCCATCCTGATCAATGAACGGATCGTGCGTGACGATGTGTTCACCTCTATCCATATTGAAGAATATGAGGTGATGGCCAGAGACACCAAGCTGGGTCAGGAAGAAATCTCTCGTGATATCCCGAATGTGGGTGAAGAAGCTCTGAAAAACCTCGATGAAGCTGGCATTGTTTATGTTGGTGCAGAGGTTGGGGCAGGCGATATTCTGGTGGGCAAGGTCACGCCGAAAGGCGAAACCCCGATGACACCAGAAGAAAAGCTGCTGCGGGCCATCTTTGGCGAGAAAGCCTCTGATGTGCGGGACACCTCATTGCGGGTGCCGCCAGGCGGGGCCGGAACAGTGGTAGAGGTTCGCGTCTTCTCTCGGCGTGGTCTGGAAAAAGACGAACGGGCCCGGGCGATTGAACGGGCTGAAATTGAACGTCTGGCAAAAGACCGTGATGATGAACAGGCCATTCTGGAAGGCGGTTATACCAGCCGGATGCATTCACTGCTGAAAGGCCAGAAAGTGGCCAGCGGGCCGAAAGATGTCGCCACAGACACAGTCCTGAATGAAGAGCTTCTGGACAGCTTCAGCCGTCATCAGCTGTCACAGATTGCGGTTCAGGATGACAAGGTCCAGAAATCTGTTGAAGCACAGAACGCCAATTTCGAACAGGCGATCAAAGCTCTGGATGGCCGTTTCAGCGATAAGGTTGACAAGTTGCAGCGCGGTGATGAGCTGATGCCGGGCGTAATGAAGATGGTCAAGGTATTCGTTGCGGTGAAGCGTAAGCTTCAGCCAGGCGACAAAATGGCCGGCCGTCATGGCAATAAAGGGGTGATCTCGCGCATTATGCCTGCAGAAGATATGCCGTATCTGGCTGACGGGACCCCTGTTGATATCGTCTTGAACCCGCTTGGTGTGCCGTCACGTATGAATGTGGGGCAGATTCTGGAAACCCATCTGGGCTGGGCAGCCCGGGGCCTGGGTGAGCAGGTCGGCAAAGCTGCAGAAGCCGCACAGGCCAGCGGTGAGGTCAAAAAGCTGCATGGCTTGTTGAAAGACATCTATCCTGATGATCAGTATAAAGACAAGCTGGGCGCGATGGATGATGATCAGGTCATTGAACAGGCCAATCTTCTGGCCCGGGGTGTGCCGATGGGCACGCCTGTGTTTGACGGCGCGCGTGAAGCTGATGTTGTCACGCTGCTGGATAAAGCCGGCCTGTCGGCCACCGGTCAGGAAACCCTGATTGATGGGCGTACCGGAGAGGCGTTCGACCGGCCCGTCACCGTTGGCTATATCTATATGCTGAAGCTTCATCATCTGGTTGATGAGAAGATTCACGCCCGCTCAATTGGCCCATACAGCCTTGTGACTCAACAGCCGCTTGGTGGTAAGGCCCAGTTTGGTGGCCAGCGCTTTGGCGAGATGGAAGTCTGGGCGCTGGAAGCCTATGGGGCGGCCTACACTCTCCAGGAAATGTTGACGGTGAAGTCTGATGACGTCTCCGGCCGGACCAAAGTCTATGAGGCGATTGTCCGCGGTGATGATGATTTCGAAGCCGGTATTCCGGAATCCTTCAATGTTCTGATCAAAGAACTGCGGTCTTTGGGACTGAATGTTGAACTGCATGATGCAGAAGTCTGATCGCAAAGGGCAGAGCGGGCCCGCTCTGCTGCTTGCCTGATGATGAAAACGCTTTAGGAGTTGCGTAACATGAACGATTTGATGAATCCATTTGGCCAGCCAAAAGCTGCCCAGAGCTTCGACAAAATCCAAATTTCAATCGCCTCACCAGAACGGATCAGATCCTGGTCTTTTGGCGAGATCAAGAAGCCGGAAACCATCAATTATCGTACCTTCAAGCCAGAAAAAGACGGGTTGTTCTGTGCCCGTATCTTTGGCCCGGTCCGTGATTATGAATGTCTGTGTGGCAAATATAAGCGGATGAAGTACCGCGGCATCATTTGTGAGAAATGTGGTGTTGAGGTGACTTTATCAAAGGTCCGTCGTGAACGGATGGGCCATATTGAACTGGCCGCGCCGGTTGCGCATATCTGGTTCCTGAAATCGCTGCCAAGCCGCATTGGCCTGCTGGTGGATATGGCCCTTAAAGATCTTGAAAAGGTGCTGTATTTCGAAAATTTTGTGGTGATTGAACCTGGCCTGACCTCGCTTGAAAAAGGCCAGCTGCTGTCTGAAGAAGAATATTACGACGCCCAGGACGAATTTGGTGATGATGCGTTTGAAGCCGCAATTGGGGCAGAAGCGATCAAGATTATCCTGAGCGCACTTGATCTGGATTCTGAACGCGAAACCATCCGTGAAGAACTGCGTGAAACAGGCTCAGAAGCCAAGCGTAAAAAGCTGGTCAAGAGGCTGAAGCTGGTTGACGCGTTCCGCGAGTCAGGCTGTCGTCCTGAATGGATGATCCTGGATGTTGTGCCGGTCATTCCGCCTGAGCTGCGCCCACTGGTCCCGCTGGATGGCGGCCGGTTCGCCACCTCTGATCTGAATGATCTGTATCGCCGGGTGATCAACAGAAATAACCGTCTGAAGCGGCTGATTGAGCTGCGCGCGCCTGATATCATCGTCCGGAACGAAAAGCGGATGCTGCAGGAAGCTGTGGATGCGCTGTTTGATAATGGCCGTCGTGGCCGCATTATCTCTGGTGTGAACAAGCGGCCATTGAAGTCACTGTCTGACATGCTGAAAGGCAAGCAAGGCCGTTTCCGTCAGAACCTGCTGGGGAAGCGGGTTGATTATTCAGGCCGGTCTGTGATCGTGGTTGGCCCAGAGCTGAAACTGCATCAGTGTGGTCTGCCAAAGAAAATGGCGCTGGAGCTGTTCAAGCCGTTTATCTATTCCAAGCTGGAAATGTATGGCCTGGCCAGCACCATTAAGGCGGCCAAGCGGATGGTCGAAAAAGAACGCCCTGAGGTGTGGGATATTCTGGAACAGGTGATCCGTGAACACCCGGTCATGCTGAACCGGGCGCCAACCCTGCACCGTTTGGGCATTCAGGCGTTTGAACCTGTCTTGGTCGAAGGCAAGGCGATTCAGCTGCATCCTCTGGTCTGTACCGCCTTCAATGCTGACTTTGATGGTGACCAGATGGCGGTTCATGTGCCACTGTCTCTCGAAGCTCAGCTGGAAGCGCGGGTTCTGATGATGTCGACAAATAACATCCTCAGCCCGGCTAATGGCAAGCCGATTATTGTGCCGTCTCAGGATATCATTCTGGGTCTGTATTATCTGTCTATGGAACGGGATGGCGAAAAAGGTGAGGGCATGGCCTTTACCGATATTCAGGAAATTCTGCTGGCCCTTGATAACGGGTCTGTCAGCCTGCATGCCAAGGTGAAAGCCCGGGTCTCTACCTTTGATGAAGACGGCCAGCCGGTCACCCGCGTTATGGACACCACACCTGGCCGGGCCCGTTTGGCTGATCTGTTGCCGAATAACCCGAATGTCACCTTCTCACTGGTCAACAAGCTGATGACCAAAAAAGAAGTCTCAAACGTGATTGACTATATCTATCGTCATTGCGGCCAGAAAGACACAGTGATTTTCTGTGACCGTCTGATGGGACTTGGCTTCACCCAGGCCTGTCAGTCCGGTATTTCTTTCGGCATTGCTGATCTGACCACCCCTGATCTGAAAGCAAAATTCGTCTCTGATGCGGAAACACAGGTTGAAGAGTTCGAACGTCAGTATCTGGACGGCTTCATCACTCAGGGTGAGAAATATAACAAGGTGGTTGATGTTTGGTCACGTTGTTCTGATCAGGTCGCTGATGAGATGATGAAGGGCATTTCCACAGAAAAGAAAGGTGAGCCGATCAATTCTGTGTGGATGATGGCCCATTCAGGTGCGCGGGGCTCTGCTGCCCAGATTAAGCAGCTGGCCGGGATGCGGGGCCTGATGGCCAAGCCGTCTGGTGAGATTATTGAAACTCCGATCAAGTCTTCTTTTAAAGAAGGCCTTGATGTTCTGGAATATTTCAACTCAACACATGGTGCCCGTAAGGGGCTGGCAGATACCGCGCTGAAAACAGCAAACTCCGGCTATCTGACCCGCCGTCTGGTCGATGTGGCCCAGGACTGTATCATCACGCAAATCGATTGTGGCACCACCCAAGGGATCACGATTGGTCATGCAATGAACGGATCAGAGATTGTTGATGCCTTGTCAGAGCGGATTCTGGGCCGGATTCTGGCTGCTGATCTGCGCGATATGAAAACAGATGAGGTGATTGTCGCCGCTGGTGAGATGGTGACAGAAGATCATCTGGAGCAGATTGAAGAGTCAGGAAATGATCAGGCCTATGTCCGGTCTGTCCTGGTTTGTGAATCAAATGTTGGGGTTTGTGCAACTTGCTACGGCCGTGACCTGGCCAGAGGCACACCTGTGAATATTGGTGAGGCGGTTGGCGTGATCGCGGCTCAGTCTATTGGCGAGCCTGGCACACAATTGACCATGCGGACCTTCCATGTGGGCGGTGCGGCCCAGCGGGGGGCGGAAGCCAATAACATTGAATCAACCGCTGCTGGTACTGTAAAGCTGCAGGATATCAGCCTGGTGCGTGGTGCAGATGGCAAGCCGATCGTGATGAGCCGCTCTGCTGAGCTGATCATTGTGAATGAACAGGATGCCGAACGGGCCCGTTATCGTCTGCCTTATGGCGGCAAGCTGTTCTTTGAAGATGGCGCAACGGTCAATCCGGGCGACATTCTGATTGAATGGGATCCCTACACAATCCCGATCATCACAGAACTTGAAGGTGTGGCCAACTATGTTGACCTGATTGACGGTGTGTCTGTCCGCGAAGTTGCGGATGAGGCAACCGGCATCATCAGCCGTGAAGTGATTGAAAGTAAGCAGTCTGGCAAATCAGCCAATCTGCGGCCACGGATCACGATGCGGGATGCTGATGGTGAAGTGCTGACCTTGTCAAATGGCAATGAGGCCCGCTACTTCCTGCCAGTCGGAGCGATTCTGTCTGTGGAAAACGGGGCTGAGGTGAAGGCTGGTGATGTGGTTGCCCGTATCCCGCGTGAATCTTCAAAGACACGTGATATTACAGGGGGTCTGCCACGGGTTGCTGAACTGTTTGAAGCGCGCCGGCCAAAAGACTATGCGGTGATCAGTGAAACTGACGGCCGGGTGGAATTTGGCACAGACTATAAAGCCAAGCGCCGTATCCGTGTTGTGCCAGCTGATCAGACTTCAGAACCGGTGGAATATCTGCTGCCAAAAGGCCGCTCACTGGCGGTGAATGAAGGCGATACAGTGCGCAAAGGGGATCTGCTTCTGGATGGCTCACCTGTGCCGCATGATATTCTGAATATCTTGGGTGTCGAGGCTCTGGCTGAATATCTGGTGAAGGAAATTCAGGATGTGTATCGTTTGCAGGGTGTGAAAATCAACGACAAACATATCGAAACTATTGTCCGTCAGATGCTGCAGAAAGTTGAAGTGGAAGACGGCGGTGATACCACATTGCTGGTCGGTGAACAGGTGGAGCGTGAAGAATTTGCCCGCGCAAATGAAACCGCTGAGGCTGAAGGGCTTGCCCCGGCCAAAGCGCGTCCTGTTCTGCTGGGCATCACCAAGGCGTCCTTGCAGACACGCTCATTCGTTTCTGCCGCATCATTCCAGGAAACCACCCGCGTTCTGACTGAAGCCTCAGTCTCCGGTCGTGAAGACAGGCTTGAAGGGCTGAAGGAAAACGTCATTGTTGGCCGCCTGATTCCCGCCGGGACAGGGTCTGTGATGAACCGCCTGCGCTCAATTGCCTCTGACAGAGACAAAACAATTGCGCTGAAGCGGGCTGAAGCCGAATCACAGGCAGCAGCTGTTGCTGAGGTAGGGTTTGAAGATGCAGAGGTGTCTGAATTGTCTGCAGAATAACCGCAGAAGACAGCTCTTACCCGGCCAATGACGCAGATCGCGTCAAAGGGCTGAGAAATTGGGGCGTCAGGGTCAAAATAAAACTTGACCCTGACGCCCTTTCGCCCTTATAGTCCGCACACCTTGTTGGCTCAGGTAGTAGGATGCTGGTCGGACGAGACGTCCATTTCAGCCGGCGGCCTAGACGCTGAGTTAAATATACAAGGCAGAAGACATCTCCTCGTCAGAGGAATAGAAGACAGTCAAACCGGCGGCGCCGGACCGGCTGTTTTGTTTTTTTATTTTTGGGATAGGCAGCAAAAGGGCCAGTTATGCCAACAATTAACCAGTTGATCCGTCACGGGCGTACCCGTCCGACATCACGGAACAAAGTGCCAGCGATGGAAGCATGCCCGCAAAAGCGCGGCGTGTGCACACGTGTTTACACAACCACACCAAAGAAGCCGAACTCAGCTCTGCGTAAGGTTGCTCGTGTTCGCTTAACAAACGGGTTTGAAGTGACCAGCTACATTCCTGGTGAAGGTCATAACCTGCAGGAACACTCTGTTGTGCTTATCCGCGGTGGCCGGGTAAAGGATTTGCCTGGTGTCCGCTATCACATCATTCGCGGCACACTGGATACACAAGGTGTTGCTGACCGCCGTCAGCGCCGGTCCAAATATGGCGCCAAACGGCCGAAATAAGGAGCAGTCATGTCACGTCGTCGCAAAGCTGAGAAACGCCCTGTTCTTCCGGATCCGAAATATAAGGATGTGGTGGTTTCCAAATTTATGTCTTGTCTGATGTTTGACGGCAAGCGGTCAGTTGCTGAGAAGATCGTCTACGGCGCCTTTGACCAGATCGAATCAAAAGTTGGTGTTGAGCCGACAAAAGTCTTCCACGATGCGTTGGAAAATGTGCGCCCTCATCTTGAGGTGCGCTCTCGTCGTGTTGGTGGGGCAACATATCAGGTGCCGGTTGAGGTTCGCTCTGACCGGGCGCAGGCCTTGGCTATCCGCTGGCTGATTGACAGCTCACGCAAGCGTGGTGAGACCACCATGGTGGGGCGCCTGTCTGGCGAGCTGATGGACGCGGCCAACAACCGCGGCAATGCTGTGAAAAAACGCGAAGACACGCACAAAATGGCAGAAGCCAACCGTGCGTTCTCACATTATCGTTGGTAATTTAGGCACCTTTAGGCGGAGTGAAGCCCATGTCTCGTCAGTATCCTCTGGAACGTTATCGTAATTTCGGCATCATGGCGCATATCGACGCCGGTAAGACCACAACAACCGAACGTGTGCTGTATTACACTGGCCGGTCACACAAGATTGGCGAAGTGCATGATGGTGCGGCCACTATGGACTGGATGGAACAAGAGCAGGAGCGCGGTATTACCATTACCTCTGCTGCGACAACTTGTTTCTGGTTCAGAACCGAAGATGGCGAAACCCCATCTGGTGAGCATGGTGCGGACGCTGAAGAAGCAAAATTCCGCTTTAATATCATTGATACACCAGGTCACGTGGACTTCACTATTGAAGTTGAGCGTTCACTTGCTGTTCTGGATGGTGCGGTTTGTGTACTGGATGCCAACGCAGGTGTTGAGCCACAGACAGAAACAGTCTGGCGTCAGGCTGACCGTTATCAGGTCCCGCGCGTTGTGTTCGTGAACAAGATGGACAAAATCGGCGCTGATTTCTTTAATTGTGTGCACATGATTAAAGATCGCACCGGCGCGACCCCTCTGCCTATCCACATGCC
>CALKIF010000150.1:0-4824 GCA_937988715.1 uncultured Alphaproteobacteria bacterium
ATCTGGCGCCCCTTATTTGCAGACACAGTCAGCCCGGATTTGGCTTTTGCAGAAGGTTTGAACCCTCACATTGTGCGGCTCAAATTTACTTTGTTACTGGCACTTGTGATCTCAATCTCGATCAAAGTGGTGGGTGTGTTGCTAATCACAGGCCTGTTATTGTTACCTGCAGCCACCGCCAGAAATATGTGTGGTGGTCCTGTGGTGATGGCTTTTGTGGCAGCTCTGATTGGCTGCTTTGCAGTTGGGATAGGGATGTTCAGCTCTCTGTCTTTGAACACGCCGTCCGGACCGAGTATAATTGTTGCAGCTCTTGTTATGTTTGTGGCCAGCCTGTTCGTTTCAGGCTATTTGCATTCAAAATCCGCAAAACATATCTGAGCAGAATTATGCATATGCAACCTGTTTATTGAATGCGTCGCTTTTAAAAAGAGGAAACTGTGGAACTCTCGCAAAATCAAAAGCTGGTGATGAGCGTCCTTGAGAATCAAGCCGTGCCGATGAGCGCCTATATGATCCTTGAAGAGCTGCGGAAAGATGGTCTGAAGGCCCCTCTTCAGGTTTATCGTGCGCTGGAAAAGCTGATCTCTTTTGGCATGGTCCACAGACTTGAAAGCCTTAACGCCTTCATTGCTTGTAGCCATATGCATTGTGAGGCCAGTTGTTCGACAGCCTTTGTGATTTGCGACAGGTGCGAGCATGTTCAAGAAATATGTGATGACACTATTGCTGCCTTTCTTAGCAGCCTAGCTCAGAAAACAAAGATAAAAACATCAAAATCCAATATTGAGCTACATGGGATTTGTAACAGTTGTTCTGAGGTGTGAGCAGCTCGAACGATTATGCCTCATGCATCGAGCCGCAAAAGGGAATCGCACCGCCAACGAATCATTTTACATGAACAGTTAGACCATTGAACTATTACAGCGTCAATTGGCGGTAAGTACTGAGTTTACGGCACTAATTTGTTTGCTCTGCCGGCTGGAAGCTATCTGGCGAAACACGATGCCAATATGAAGCCAAGCGCGGGTCAGCAACCTTTTCACCTCGCAGCAAGGCACCTTCCGCAACTTTCGGGTAAATTTGATCAGCGAGTTGTATTTGACTGGCTGATAGGCGTCGTACAATATGACGACGAGAGAGTTCATGTGGGCCTTTCAAACCTGCTGCCTCTAGCATCTCAGCAACCGCTGCTACGGTGTTTTCCTGAAAATTTGCCACCCGGCTGGCACGATGTTCCACATCCACCACACGATAGCGCTTCGGGTTCATTGTTGCCAGACCAGTCGGACATTCACCGGAAGCACAATCACGGGCCTGAATACAACCCAGGGAAAACATAAAAGGGCGCGCCATGTTACACCAATCAGCTCCAAGCGCGAGATGCCTGACCATATCCCAAGCAGACACAATCTTGCCAGAAGCTGCTACCTTGACCCGCCCGCGAAGGCCCGCACCTTTTAGCGTGTTATCAACATAGACTAGCGCATCGCGAAGTGGGCAGCCAAGATGGTCGGTGAATTCTACAGGCGCAGCACCGGTGCCACCTTCAGCCCCGTCAACTGTTATAAAATCGACTACTTCTTTTGTTTCCACCATGGCTTTGACGATAGCAGCAAATTCCCAAGGATGGCCTATACACAGCTTTATTCCGACAGGTTTACCGCAAGATAATTCGCGTAAACGCGCCACAAATCCCAAAAGTTCACGCGGGGTGGAAAATTCAGAATGGCAATTTGGCGAAATACAGTCCTGATAAGGCTCTATCCCCCTTGCTTCAGCGATTTCGGGTGTGACTTTCGGAGCCATAAGCATTCCGCCATGACCGGGCTTTGCCCCTTGTGAAAGCTTGATTTCTATCATTTTGATTTGTGTGTCAGCCGCCGTGCGGGCAAATTTATCAGCATCAAATTGGCCATCAGATGTTCGGCAGCCAAAATATCCTGTGGAAATCTGCCAGATCACATCACCGCCACCTTTTCGGTGATACTTTGAAAATGACCCTTCACCAGTATTATGGGCAAATCCTCCTAAGCGCGCACCTGCATTAAGCGCCTGAATGGCCGGCGGTGACATCGCCCCAAATGAGGTCCCCGAAATATTCAGAACAGCACAATCATAGGCATTCTCGCCCTCACCGACCCGTACCCGGAAATTTTTATCCTCAATATGAGTAGGCTGCAGAGAATGATTAAGCCAGGTGAAGTCCTCGGCATAGATATCTAAAACGGTACCCATGGGACGGGCCGCGAGAATACCTCTCGCGCGCTGATACACCATCGCTCTCTGGTTACGGGAATAGGGGAGCTCATCTGTGTCTGCCTCCCAAAAATATTGACGCAGTTCAGGACGAATTGACTCAAGAATGTATCGGGCTCGACCAAGCAAAGGATAGTTCGCCAAAACCCCTCTTTTTTTCTGAACAAAATCATGAAAGCCCAGTGCAAACAACCCGCCGGATATGGCCGTGCCTAGCAGAAAATAAGGCTGGCTGACCACTGCAAGACCACAGAATATAATGGTCGCAACGCCGGTGTAAGCCCACAGCGCATAACGTCCCCAGATAAACTCACCCATACAACCCTCCCTGTTGGCTTTTGTCTTTGCGCAAGAAAGACAAGAATTGGTGGCTGGGCGGCTTCTGACCGGCAAGAACTTACTCCTTAATTTTCTTGCCGTATAACTCCAGCCGGTGGTCGATCAAATCATAGCCCATCTTGCGGGCGATCTCTTCTTTGAGCGCTTCGAGCTCTTCATTATAAAATTCAAATACCTCACCAGTTTCAACATCAACCAGATGTTCGTGATGCTCACCAGCTTCCTCATATCTTGACCGGCCATCACCAAATTCGAGCCGTTCGATCAGGCCAGCTTCTTCTAGCAGTTTCACTGTTCTGTAAACGGTTGCGATTGAGATTGTGTTATCAATCTGCACAGAGCGAAGGTACAGCTGGTCAACATCCGGATGGTCATCAGATTCTTCAATTACCTTGATGATGACCTGACGTTGTGAGGTCATCCGGATATTTTTCGCCAGACATCTATCAAGCAGAGATTCAGACATTGCTTTTTTATCAGCTCCTCTTATCTGGCAGACATAAGCTGTCTGATGGGTGCGCGCACAGATTAACACATTGCCGGTCCAATGCCCAACAGAACCATTCATTTTTTCTGGGATCTTTGCTACTGAGCTTAGGACGAGCGGTGGCCTTCAAACCGCCGCCGCCGACGGTAAAACGCCAGCACAGAAACGGGGAAGCTGGCCATATATAGCCCCGCCAGCGCGATATATACCACCCAAGGCGAGATCACGATAATGCCGCCAATCAGCGCGATCAACGCCAGAAATGGCAGAATAGCATGGCTGGGCACTTTCACCGTTTTGCCATTAAAAGTCGGCATGGTGCTGACCGCCCCTGCCCCAACCGCCACCAGGACCACTGAGACAACCTGCTCATCACGCAGCCAGTCAAGGCCGGTTACTTCTAGCGCTACTACAGGCAGCATGACCAGAAACGCAGCTGCCGGTGCGGGAATACCGACAAAAAAGCTTTTGGTATATTCAGGTTTGTCAGGCAGTTCAGAATTAAACCGGGCCAACCGCAAAATTACACAGACCGCGTAAAATAACGCCGTACCCCAAGCGATATTGCCTAAATCCTGCAGCGCCCAGAGATATAATGTCAGCGCCGGTACGATGCCGAATACAACTGCATCAGACAAGCTGTCCAGCGCGGCACCAAATTCAGAGGTGGATTTCAACAGCCGGGCCATACGGCCGTCAAGTGCATCAAAAATCGCAGCCAGAACAATCATTGTAATTGCTGTAATCCACATCTCATCAAGAGCAAACCGCAGCCCGGTCAGACCAGAGATCAGACCACCAATGGTGAGCATATTGGGCAGCAACCAGTTCAAAGACACGCTGCGGAAACGGCGTTTTTTTGCCGGTCCAGACGGACGTTCCTGCGATGGCGAGGTCATGCCTTCGCCTTTGTGCGGGGCCGTTTTGCCTGCCCTTTTGGCAGCCGGGCCAGAATTGTTTCCCCGGCAATCGATTTTTGCCCGGGCAGCACCTGAGGTGTGGATGAGGCGGGCAGCCAGACATCAACCCGGCTGCCAAATCTGATCAGACCGTAAATCTGGCCAGCAGTAAGGCGATCACCCACATCCACATCACACAATATCCGGCGTGCAACAAGGCCTGCGATCTGGACAAGCCCGATTTTATGGGCCTGTGCCAGGCCCGTGTCCAAAACAAGGGCGAGGCGTTCATTATCCCGATTGGCTTTATCCAGACTGGCGTTCACAAATTTGCCTTTTACATAATGTTTGTCAGCTACCACTCCAGCAAGAGGGCTGCGGTTCACATGCACATCAAACACATTCATGAAAATGGAAATACAACGCCACTCCCCTTCTGGCAGGTCGAGCTCAGGCGGCAATTCAGACAGGCCAATATTCAGAATCCGGCCATCAGCAGGCGCAACCACAGCCAATTCATCAGTTGGGGTCACACGGGGCGGGTTGCGGAAAAAATACACGCACCACAAGGTTGCCGGCACACCTAGCCAGAAAAACGGCTCAAACATCAGACCCAGAACCAAGGTCACGACAGCAAACAAACCGATAAACGGCCAGCCAGCCGGATGGATCGGGACCAGCATTTCTTCGCGAATGGCAGTGATAATATTCATTCTGTGTATACACCCTTACTTCCTGCCAGACCGCACAACACAAACTCCAGGTAAGCCTGACAAGCTTCACAATACCCTGGGTTCACCTAACATAATTCCGGCCGCAAGGCCAAGGGCATAAACCGGG
>CALKIF010000151.1:0-53875 GCA_937988715.1 uncultured Alphaproteobacteria bacterium
GCCAGAAAGGTCAAGCTGCTGGCTGCCTTGTCTGGCTGAGGCGGCAAGGCTGCCTCTGGCCAGAGACAGCAATGGCGGGACAATCAGCAATGTGGCCACCATGGACAGGGCCAGCCCGCCAAACACGACTGTGCCAATGCCGCGATATAATTCAGACCCGGCCCCCGGAAACACCACCAGAGGGATAAGACCGAACAGAGAGGTCAGCGTTGACATGAAAATCGGCCTGATCCGGTTGCGGGTCGCCTCAATAATGGCGTCTGCTGCGGCCAGCTTGTCTTCTTTGATATGCAGCACGGTCTGCTCAATCATCAAAATGGCATTATTGACCACAATGCCTGTCAGGATCACAAACCCCAGCATGGTCAGCATATCCAGAGGCTGGCGCAGGAACAGATTGAGAATCGCCAGCCCGCCGATACCGCCTGCGCTGGCTACCGGAATCACCAGCAGAATAATGGCCGGCAGAATAAAACTGCGCAGCAGCACAACCATCAACAGGAATATCACCCCAATCGCTGTCATGACATTCAGCTGCATCGCTGTCCAGGTTCTGGCCAGCTCGCTTGCCGCCCCTTTGACTTTAATCTGGATAAGCTGATCATCAATTTCGGCAAATAAGGCAGGCAGGATCGTGCCCTCTATCTCAGCGATTGCGGCTTCAAGCGGCAGGCCCTCATGCGGGCGCAGCTGAATGGATAAAGCCTGCTGTCCGCCAATGCGGCGAATTTCCTGTGGCGCGCTGATAATCTCTACACGGGCCAGCTGGTCAACACGGTAAATCTCGCCACCCTGGCCGATAACCGGCAGGCCGCCAAGGTCAGACAGCGCATAATCTCCGGCATCCTGGCCAGACAAGACAATGTCAATCAGGCTTCCATCAAACGGAATCTGCAGAACAGGCAGGCCGTCATTCAGCACATCCACCGCTTCTGCAAACTGGCGTGCGGTCAGTCCGGCCGCGCTCAGCGCGACAGGGTCAGGGCTGATCCGGATTTGCGCGGTCCCCGAAGACAGATTGGGAATTATGCGCACCTGATTGCCTTCAGAACGCGGAAAGGCCCGTGATAACTGGCCATTCAAGCGCCGGGCAACAGGGGCAATAATCTCTAGATCAGATCCGGTGATATCAATACGGATAGAGCGCGAGCCGCCAACAGACCGGCCAAACAAAGAGGCCTGCCGCACAAAGGCATTTGCGCCCGGCTCAGAAAAGACAGGTCGGGATAAAACACGCTTCAGCTCACCAACACGGGCTGGGTCTTCTGCAGCCGCCCCGGCAAAAGCCCCGCCTGCATAAGCCACAAAGAAAAAGCGGGAAATTGCTGGCGGCCCGTCTGCTTCTGTCTGCCCCTGCCAGAGCGGTTCTGCAGATTGTTCCATTTTTTCGGCAATCCGCAGGGTTTCATCCATTGAATATCCTGGCGGCACAATAATGCGGCCAAACACGAAATTTGCATTCCCGTCAGGCAGATAGTCAATTTGCGGCATAAACCGGTATACCGCAAAGCCGGCTGAGCTGATCATCAGGACCACCAGCCCCAGCCCGATCAGACGCCGCTTCACCGCAAAGGTCGCATAGCTGACCACGGCGCGATGCACCAGCCTGGCCAGAGGGTCAAGACCAGCTATTCTGAACGGGTGAGAATAGCGATCTGCATCACCTTTCAGCAAAGCTGCCGAAATAGACGGAATCACCGTTGCCGACACAAGAACTGAGATCAGCACAGCAACCGAAATGGCAATGCCGATATCACGGAACAGCTGGCCAACCGGCAGATCAAGCATGATCACCGGAATGAAAACAAGCACAGTTGTCAGCGCAGAGCCCAGAATAGGGGCCCAGACCTGGCGCGCGCCGTGAAAGGCTGAACGGGCCGCGTCCATGCCTGACTGCCGCAGCCTGAATATATTTTCCTGAGATACGATTGATGCATCCACCACCATGCCAACCGCAAAGGCCAGCCCGGCCAGAGAAATCACATTAATTGACAGGCCCAGCGCGGCAATCGCCACAAATGTGCCGATCACAGAAATTGGTATTGCCGCAGCGATAATCAAAGTCGGGGCGGCGGTTCTTAAAAACAAGATCAGCACAGACAAGGCCAGCAGGCCGCCAACCCAGATATTCTGCTGCACCAGGTTAAGTGCGGATTCAATATATTTTGTTTCATCATAAACCAGATTCAGAACCAACCCGCGCTTGGCCAGCGTGTCCCTGTTCAGCGTCTCGATCACCTCCTGCAGCCGCTGCATGGTCTGGACCACATTTGTGCCTTGTTCCCTCAGCGCATTCAGGATCAGCGCGTTCTCGCCGTTCAGCCGCCTGAAGCTGGTCCGTTTCTGCATCTCAATGCTCAGATCAGCAATATCCTGCAACAAAATAGGCACCAGCTGGCCATCTGCAGTCATATCATTGCGGATCACAGCTGTTCCGGCGGTCTGCAGGGTGAATAAATCAGCTTGCGTGCGCACAGCATAGGTTCGTTTGCCCTGGTCAACTGACCCTGCGGAAATCACCGCAGAGGACTGGCGCAGGGCGGCCACAACCTCAGAAATTGATAAACGATATCTGACCAGCTTGTCCGGATCGATACGAATGGTCATTTGCTGGCTGCCGCCGCCAAAATACCCCACCTCAGCCACCCCGGGCACACGCTCTAACCGAGAGACAATTTCTGTATCCAGAAAACTGCCCAGATTTTCAACATCAACTTGTGTGTCCGGCAGCGCGGTCAGGGCCAGTCTGGCAATCGGGCTGTCATCTGAATTAGAGGTTCTTACCTGAGGGGCTTTGGCCTCATCAGGCAAATTTGTAATGCCGGACAGTTTCGTTAACAACAGCGTCAGCGCCTTGTCCATATCCGTGCCGACCGCATAGGTCAGCGTCACCCGTGCAGAGCCGGTGCGTGAGGTAGATGATATCTCTTCAACAGACGATAAATTGGACAGCTCATCTTCCAGCCTGTTGACGACTTCCCGGTCCACATCTTCTGGTGTGGCCCCGGCCCAGTTCACCCTGACCTGAAGAATGGGTTTTTCAATATCAGGGCTCATCTGTATCGGAATGGTGCGCGCCGCTACAAACCCGAACATCACAATAAGAGCCATGACAGCGATGACCGCAACAGGCCGTTCGATAGCAGATTTAATCACAGCAATCATGTTTCAAACACCATCTATTGAGAGGCGGCTTGTTGCGGTTTTTTCCCGGCCTGACCGTTTGGCCGTTTGCCGCCAGCCTGTCCTTTTGGCTGGCGTCCGGGCAATTGAACTTTGCTGCCGTCTGACAGACCTTCATTTCCCTTTACAACGACAATATCCCCGGCGCTCAGCCCTGTTGTGATGATCACATTATTCCCGTCTGTGCCGCCCAGCGCAACGATGCGGCGTTTGGCTCTGTCCTCACTGACCACAAACACGATATGACCGGCAGATACCGGAATAATCGCATCTTGCGGGATCGTGATCACAGGCTCAGGCTGACCAGAAGGAACATGGATGTTTACCGGCGTGTTATCTGCCTGCAGGCTGGCGGGCAGGGCGGCTGCAGCCTTGAACCTGACGGTCCGTGTGCCGGTGCGGCTGTTTTCCAGCGGCAAGGTTGCCCTGAACACCAGATTAAGGGGTTCGCGGGCGGCAAATCCGCCATTTGGCGACCTGTTGCCATAGCTGGCCTGAACCTCTCCGGCCTGTTCCACAAACCCGATATAATCAGCCGGGATCTGGGCTTCAATTTCAAAATCCTGCTGGTTTCTGATGCTGGCAACGCTGTCACCTTCTCTTAAAAACCGGTTATTCCCTTCAACCAGTTCAACCAGCTGTCCTGAAACAGGGGCGATGAGTGTGGCTGCGCGAATATCTCTGTCCAGCTCATCCAGATCCAGCTGCAGCTGCTGCAGCGTGATGCTGAACACAGAGAGCTGGGCCTGAAGCTGGCTGACGGCTTGTTGGCGCGTGATCAGCTGTTCTTCTGCGGCCAGCAGATTGCCTTGCACAGTTTCATAGGCTTCTGCAGACAATGTGCCTCTGTTCACCAGGCTTTGTGCCCGCTCGGCCCTTTGCCGCAACAGCTCCAGCTTGCGCATCGCCAGTTCAGCCAGTTTTATTCTGAAAGTCAGGTCTGTTTTTGCTTGGTTCTCACTTTGTCTTGTCTCTGATAACCTCAGCATGGTGCGCTGTCTTTGCGTCTTCAGATCATCTGTATCCTGAACAGCCAGAGTCTGGCCCTGTTCAACAAAATCACCTGTTCTCAGGGCCTCAATGCGGGTGACCGCGGTCAGGGGGGCGCTGATTTCATGCGGCAGACCAGACCGGACCCGGCCCTGAACGGTGATTTGCCTTGCCAGAACCTGTTCTTCGGCCAGCGCCGTTTCAACAGGTGTCGACCGGTTATATTGTGACCAGACAGGTGCGGGGAGAAAAAAAGAAAGAAGAAGCGCTGACGCAACCACAGATTTCGTCCGGGTGGCAACAGACAATAAATGTCCGAACATATTAACCTCATACTGTCCTGCGGGTAGTGTGGGCATCAGGCCCGACAGGCGGGACCCGCCAGATGATGTTAAAATAATATGCCGCGAACGCCAGATTCCAAACATAAAAAAAGCGGAACCCATTTTTATCAAACGGTTCCGCTCTTCGATGGTCTGCATCAGGACCAGTCATTACGCCGCGATATGAGGGGGAGGAAAGGCGGCGTCTGGTCCTGTTATTTGTTATGCAGCATCATCATTCTTTACTGACCATGATTTGACGAAATCGCTGATCTGGTCTCTTTTCAGGCCAATATCGGCCAGTGTTCTGTCATCCAGGCGGTTCAGTGAAGAAACCGCTGTTGAATATTCCAGCCACGCTTTCAGGCGGCCCAGAAATGTTGGTGCGTTGTCGTTTGCGGCGTGCTTTATTTGTGTCATTGGTCTGACCCTTTCATAAGTGTCCCCCGGCTCAACATTGAGCATGCGGGTTACAGGTTGAGAATGGTTCAGACAAAGTCTGTCAGGATGTGGCAAGGCTTTGCTGATATAGGACATATATGCTGACTTAATTGGTTTGTAAAGTACTGAAAAGTTACATTTTTGTTAAATTTTTTAAAAAGTAATTTTCCGTCTTTTCAGCGCTGTATTCTGGTGTTGAGACAGACTTTACCCTCTGTTTTTGTAATTTTATGATCAAACCCTGTTCTGTGATCTTTTTGGGTGTTCTGTCTGCCCACAATTTGTCAGACTTAACGGGGGTTTTTTGGCGAACAACAGGACCAAAGACACAGATGATTCGCAAAATAAATCAGACCGGCTGCAATTTGGACGCACCTCATCTCCGGCGGGCTGTCTTCTCGCGCCAGTTGCGGCACAGGCATGTCTTATGACACCGGCCCATTCAAAAGGCTTTATCTGCCGTGATTGTCTGCTGGCGGGTCATTATGGGTTTGCCGGACAAGATGAAGGGCTGTCTGTGCCGGCTTGCCCGTCATGTGGCGGCAGCCGTGTGGTTCTGCATGATGAGCTGTTTTCCCTGACCATGGCGCATATTGATTGTGATGCGTTTTATTGCTCGGTGGAAAAACGGGATAACCCTGATCTGATCGGCAAGCCTGTTATTGTCGGGGGCGGTGATCGCGGTGTGGTGGCGGCCGCCTGTTATGTGGCGCGCCAATATGGCATCCGTTCAGCCATGCCCAGCTGGCAGGCGCGTAAAGCCTGTCCGGACCTCATTGTGATTAAACCGCGCATGTCTCACTATCAGCATGTTGGCAGACAAATCAGACAGATGATGCTGTCCTTAACGCCTCTGGTTCAGCCTTTGTCGATTGATGAAGCCTTCCTTGATTTAACAGGTACCCAAAAGCTGCATAAAAAAAGCCCGGCTGAGGTGCTTGCCGCCTTTCAGCAGCGCGTGCGTTCTGAAATCGGTGTGACAGTGTCTGTGGGGCTGGCCCAGAATAAATCGATGGCCAAAATTGCTTCTGATCAGGATAAACCAGATGGCTATTATGTGATTGGCGAGGTACAGGCCCAAAGCTGGTTACAGGACAAGCCGGTTCAGATTCTGTTCGGCCTTGGCAAGGTGAGCACAAAAAAGCTGAACGCGGCAGGCCTGCATAAATGCGGTGATATTGCCGCCTGTCCCGCGCCGCGGTTGCGCACGCTTCTGGGACGGGATGCTGAGCGGGTGAAACAATTGGCCTGCGGCATTGACCCGCGTGTTGTAGAAACCAGCCGTGCGGCGAAATCAGTCTCTTCAGAGACCACATTTGCACAAGATATATCAGCCCTGCCTGATTTGCTGAGCATTGCGGAGACGCTGGCACAATCTGTCTCGCAGCGGCTGAAAGACCAACAGATGGACGCTGTGAATGTGACGGTCAAGCTGAAACGCCCCAATCATCAGCTCTTGACCCGGACCCGGCGTCTGGACAGGCCGACCCAGATGGCCCATCGCCTGTTTGAGGTGGCAGCAGAGCTTATTGAAAAAGAAGCAAGCCCTGATAAATCATGGCGCCTGCTGGGGGTTGGCGTTTCTATTGTTGACGAGGCAGCAGGCGGGACAGAAAAGGCTGAACCGGGGCCGGACCTGTTTGCCCCCCTTGATCAGGATGACGGGCACAGACAGGACAGGCTGGAAGAAGCGCTGGACAGCGTGCGCACCAAGCTGGGCGCAGAACTGGTCAAGACTGGCCGCCGGTTCTCCTTTGAAGCCCGCAAACAAAAAAAGACCCCCGACAAAACATAAGGCAGACGAGCTGCTGAGAATAAGGATGACAGCATGACAACAACAGCATTGTTTTTTTACGGCACGTTACGCGCAGCAGAGGTCCGCCGGGCCGTACTGGGATCAGACCTGCCGCCTGATCAGCTGCATCGGGCAGAGCTTGGCGGCTATGAAGTCAGACGTGTTGACGGTGCTCTTTATCCTATGCTGGT
Organism: uncultured Alphaproteobacteria bacterium; assembly: GCA_937988715.1. Lineage (GTDB taxonomy): Bacteria > Pseudomonadota > Alphaproteobacteria > Puniceispirillales > Puniceispirillaceae > JADHLI01. Next base: position 6,924 of record CALKIF010000151.1, read on the forward strand.
GGCTTGTTCTGGGGGTCTGGTGAACGGGCTGCTGGCAACCGGACTCCAGGCGTCTTCAGTTGGCAAACTGGATCAGTTTGAAGGTGCTCATTACCGCCGCATCAGCCTTGAGGTGACCACCGCCACCGGCCCGCAAGCCGCAGATGTGTATCTTCCTGACCAGCAGATGGTCGCCGCAGAGCTGTGGGATTTTGAAAGCTGGTATAAACGTGATATGACATCTTTTCTTGAACGGGAGTTCAATCTTGACGGGGTCAGGCCGCCGGTGCGGTGACTTCATTCATCTGTGTTTTGTGAACGCTTGGTATGAACTTCTCATCAGGCCTGTGCGCACACTCTTAATCGTTTAAAGACTGGTTTATGTCCGATCCGTTTTCTGTGTTTTTATCTGATCTGAATCTCAGCACGCAGCCTGACCTCCTGTTCTGGGCGGTTTGCTGCATAGCGGTTCTGTCTGTGTCTATCTCAAAATCAGGGTTTGGCGGGGCTCTGGGGGCCTTGTCCGCGCCGTTGATGCTGACCATTCTGCCGGCCAAGGCCACTCTGGCGATTTTGCTGCCGCTTTATCTGATGGCGGATTTCTGGACAGTGTGGATCTGGCGGGGCTATGCGGTAAAAAAGCTGTTGTTCTGGATGGTGGTGATGGCGATTATCGGCCAGTTTCTGGGCTATCTTTTCATTGAGGTGATAGATGACAGCACATTGAAAGCGGTGATAGGGGCGTTGGCTCTGGTGACCGGAGGGCGGTACTGGTTGAGAGTGTTCAGACCACAGGCCGCGGCCCGGCCCCGTGCGGCCATCCGGCATATCCGCCGCCGCTTTCGCCAGCGCTCAGCCATCTGGTGTACATTGTCTGGCCTGTCCAGCTTTATCTCGCTGACAGGCGGCATCGGGGTGCAGATCTTTATGCTGCCTATGGCGATACACCGGTTTTTCTTTGTCGGTACTTTGGCCTGGTATTTCCTGATCATCAATCTGGCAAAAATCCCTCTGTTTTTTGAACTTGACCTGTTCTCGCCGCAGACCATGGGGATCAGCTTTATCTTGCTACCGGTTATTCCGCTTGGCGTGCTCGCGGGCAAGTGGCTGAACCGGAATATGTCGGACCAGCTGTTTTACAAGATTGGTCATCTTGCTCTTGTGCTGCTGGGACTCAGACTTATATGGACTGCTGTAGGCTGATACCGCCGCCTCTGACCAGACAAAGGAAATGCTGACCTCATGAAACGCTGGCGTCATTTGATCATTGCTGTTCTGTTGGTTCCGGCCATTTCGGTTTATGTGATGTTGTGCCTGTATCTTTCCGGATTTGTGGTGGGCATTCACTGGTCTCTTGATCTGGCGTATTTTCTGGCCGCTGGTCTGGCCTGGCTGTTTCCGGCTGGCCGGGTCATCAGCTGGCTTGCGGCAACGGAAAGCTGATAGCGCGCTTAACCAGTTCTGGTTACCGTCACGCGGAATATCTGTCTGGCCGCGTAAGATGATGACAGTTCCTGTCGAAAATTAAATAATCCGTTGTTTTGTCCCTCATAATCATGGACAGTGTGTCAACGTCCCCTTTTTGTCTGTGAACGGTCATTGCTGAACTCATGAAACGTTATTCTGCTTGGCAACTTTTCAAACAGGGTCTGACCGGCCAGACCGGCTGGTCACCTGCCTGGCGTCAGCCAGAACCAAAACCGGCCTATGACGTGATTATTATCGGCGGCGGCGGACATGGTCTGGCCACTGCTTATTATCTGGCAAAAATTCATGGCATTACCAATGTGGCGCTGCTGGAAAAGGGCTGGATTGGGGGGGGTAATTCAGGCCGCAACACCACTATTGTGCGCTCAAATTATTTTGTTGAAGGCAATACTGCTTTTTACGAACATTCCTTGAAATTATGGGAAGGCCTGTCACAGGACCTGAATTATAATGTGATGTTCAGCCAGCGCGGGCATCTGAACCTATTTTTCACCCCCGGTCAGCGTGATGCGATGATGCGGCGGTATAATATCATGCGTCTGAACGGGATAGATGGCGAATTTCTGAACCGGGAACAGGTCCAGAAAATGGTGCCTCATCTGAATTATGGCGACCAGGCCCGTCTGCCGATATTGGGCGGGTTTCTGCAGGCACGGGCCGGGACCGCCCGGCATGATGCGGTCAATTGGGGCTATGCCCGGGCGGCATCTGCGCTGGGTGTGGATATCATCCAGAATTGTGAGGTCACCGGCTTTATCAAACAGGCTGGCCGCATAACCGGGGTAGAGACAAGCCGTGGTGAGATCAGAGCTGAGAAAATCGGCATGGCAGTGGCAGGCTCAACCTCCGTTCTGGCTAATCTTGCCGGTTTGGGAAAATTGCCGATAGAAAGTCACAAGCTACAGGCCTTTGTGTCAGAGCCGATTAAGCCGTTCCTGGATACAGTTGTGGTCTATGGGGCCGGGCACGGGCATTTTTACATCAGCCAGTCTGACAAGGGCGGCATGGTGTTTGGCGGCAATATTGACGGCTATAATTCTTATGCCCAAAAAGGCAATCTGCCGATTTATACTGATGTAGCCAGTTGCGCGATGAATGTGATGCCGGCCCTTGGCCGGATAAAGGTTTTGCGTCAATGGGCCGGCATTATGGATATGTCCATGGATGGCTCGCCCTTTATCACCAAAACGGACATTCCCGGATTTTATCTGAATGCGGGCTGGTGTTATGGCGGCTTTAAGGCGATTCCGGGCTCAGGCTGGTGTTTTGCCCATACCATCGCTCATGATCGCCCGCATGAGATCAACAGCCTGTTAACACTGGACAGATATGCCCAAGGCCGCCAGATAGATGAATCTGGCCACGGGCCGTTTCCGAAAGCGCATTAAACCAGATGAGGGGAGGCCAGACATGCTGAGACTTGACTGTCCGTTCTGTGGTCTGCGCGACCATGATGAATTCAGCTATCTTGAAGATGGCAGTGTGACCATGCCCTCATTTACAGACACATCTGAGCGCGCCTGGTTTGAAGCGGTGTTTCTGCGGGAAAATCCACGCGGCAAGCATGTTGAATTGTGGCATCATGTTAATGGCTGCCGCATGGTTCTGCGGGTAGAGCGGGACACACAAACACATGCCATCAGCAAGGTTGAAGCCGCGCACCCTGTTTGGCGGGATATGGCGGGCACAGCGGCCAAGCCTGGCCGCAAACGCAAAACAAAGGCAGCGAAATGACAGGGTCTCGGCTGGAAAAAGGGGGTCTGATCGACCGGCGTCAGAAAGTGACATTTCGCTTTAATGGCCGGTCTGTCACGGGGTTTAAGGGCGATACCATTGCTTCTGCTTTACTGGCCTCAGGTCATATGCTGGTGGGGCGCAGTTTTAAATATCACCGCCCGCGCGGGGTGATGTCAGCTGGTGTGGAAGAAGGCGGGGCCTTGTTCAATACCGGTGATGGCGCAGAACGTGTGCCCAACGTCAAAGGCACAGTAACAGAAATCAAACAGGGGCTGACTGTCTACAGCCAGAATGTCTTCCCCAGCCCGAAATTTGATCTCGGTGCCGTCAATGGGCTGATTGCACCCTTTATCACCGCTGGCTTTTATTACAAGACCTTTATGGGCCCGTTTGCCAGCACCAGATTCTGGATGTTTTGCGAGGCCTTTATCCGCAAAGCGGCGGGTCTGGGGCGGGCCTCGCGCCAGCCGGACCCGGCCTCTTATGATATCGCTCACGGCTTTTGTGATGCACTTGTTATCGGCTCAGGGCCGGCGGGGCTGACCGCTGCTGCGCGTCTGTCAGAACAAGGCCTGAAGGTTATCGTTGTTGAACAGGATTTTGACTTTGGCGGTGACTGGCTGGCCCGGGCTGACAAGGCCAAACTGGCCCGCCGGGATCAGCTGATTGCGCAGATTGAGGCGGCCGGGGGCCGGTTGATGGCCAGATCAACAGCGTTCGGCCTTTATGATGGTCATGTTGCAGGGGTGATTGAACGCTGTACTGATCATCTGGCGGCCCCGCATGCTGATCTGCCGAGAGAGATTTTTCACATTATCCGGGCCAGGCATATTGTTCTGGCCACTGGCGCGCTCGAACGCGGCCTTGCCCTTGGCAATAATGACAAGCCCGGGGTGATGCTGGCCCATGCCCTGACCAGCTATGCCGGGCGGTACGGGGTGTTGGCTGGCCGCTCTGCTGTACTGGCCACCTGTCATGACGGCACTTACGAAGATGCGCTGTTCCTGGCGGAAAAAGGGATGCAGATCACGCTTCTTGATGCGCGGGCCAAGCCGTGCGCTTTGCATAGACAGGCAACAGAAGCGGGCATATCTGTGCTTCTGGGCTGTGTGCCGGTGAATATTGTCGGCGGCCGCTGTGTTGCCGGGGTTGAAATTGGTCATCTGGGTCCGGATGACAGGGTTGATGATACCCGCCAGATCATTGGCTGTGATGTGGTTGGCTTGTCTGGTGGCTGGTCTCCGGTTATTAATCTTTTATCTCATCGGGGTGTGAAACCTGTCTGGAATGAACGTCTGCAGGGGTTTCTGGGTGGCAAGACCAAAGAAAACATCCATATGATCGGCTCTGCTGATGGTCTTTATGATGAAGATTCTGTGCTGTTATCTGCTGAAAAGCTGGCTGCCTCTTTAACCGGACAGGCAATGAACGGCCGGCTGCAGCGCGGCTGGTCCTCACCCATCCGGCCGGTTTATGAAATTCGCACCGCACGCAAGCTGAAAGCCTTTATCGATCCCCAGCATGATGTGACCACAGCGGATATCCGGCAGGCGCGTCTGGAAGGATTTACATCTGTTGAACATATGAAGCGCTACACCACGCTTGGCATGGCGACAGATCAGGGCCGGATGGGCAATGTGCTGGGGATTGCGGCAATGGCTGATGCGCTGCAGCAGACCATTGCTGATACAGGCATCACCACCTTCCGCCCGCCCTTTACGCCGGTATCTATTGGCGCGCTGGCTGGCCGGTATTCGGGCACACATTGGGCCCCGACCCGCCGCACACCCATGCATCACCAGCATCTGGCCGCCGGGGCCGAGATGACAGATGCAGGCTTGTGGAAACGCCCCTGGTATTATCCGCGTGATGACGAAACCATAGAAGACGCCTATATCCGCGAGGCAGGGACCACACGCCAGACAGTGGGCATGGTTGATGTGTCTACCTTAGGCAAAATCGCTGTACAGGGGCCAGATGCGACTGAATTTCTGAACCGGCTCTACATCAACGCCTTTGCTAAACTGCCTGTCGGCCGGGCACGTTATGGGGTGATGCTGCGGGATGACGGGATGGTGCTTGATGACGGCACCACCTGGCGGCTGGCAGATGATGATTATTTCATGACCACCACCACCGCTCAGGCCGCACCGGTAATGCAGTTTATGGAAGAATTGCTGCAGACACGCTGGACAGATTTGCGGGTGCATCTGACCTCGGTGACGGATCTGTGGGCAGGGATGGCAGTGGCGGGTCCTCTTGCCCGGCAACTTCTGTCAACGGCGGTAGCTGAACTTGACTGGTCTGATGCGGCCTTTCCGTTTATGGCGGTCAGGCACAGCCGGATAAAAATTGGCCGCGCCTTTATTGACTGCCGTATCGCCCGGATTTCCTTTTCTGGTGAAATGGCGTTTGAGCTGTATGTCAATGCAGAGCACGGCGCGGTGGTCTGGCAACATCTGGCCGGGCTGGTCGGCCAGGCTGGCGGGTGTCTGTATGGTATGGAGGCGCTGGGCACATTACGGATTGAAAAAGGCCATGTCACCGCAGCAGAACTGGACGGGCGGGTCACGCTTGAAGATGCTGGCTTTACAAAAATGGCCTCTGCGAAAAAACCCTATATTGGCTCTGTCCTGCGCAAACGCCCGCATCTGCAGGACACAAACCGGCCAAAGCTGGTTGGCATCTTGCCCAAAGACAGGTCCCGCACCTTCGGTTCCGGAGCGATCTTGTGTGCCAAAGGCAATGTCAGCGGTTTTGGCGAAGGCTGGATAACAGCTGTGACTCATTCACCTGTGTTTGGCCATTATATTGGTCTGGGCTTTATTTCGGGCGGGGCAGAGGCCTGGGCAGGCAGAACAGCGATCATCGCTGATCCGATCCGGGGCCAGACGATTGAGGCTGAAATTGTCTCACCGCATATGTTTGATCCGGCAGGAGACAGACAACATGGCTGAGGCAAAATCCATCAAGACAACCGGTGTGACGGGCCTTGAGCTGGGCAAGCAGGGCAATCTGGAGGGCGGCCGGCCAGCGGTTATCTTCCAGGAACTGACCGGGGTCAGCCTGCTCCAGCTTGCGGTGTTTCCTGAACAGTTAGCAGGCTTTAAAACCAGCTTTAAGCGACAGACAGGGGTGGCAGACCTGCCGCAGATGTCATCTTCTTACTGTGATCAGGCGGGGCTTGTGGTGCGGCCGGAGCTGACAAAATTCTGGTGGCTTCGCCCGGCCTCTGCAGATGCGCTGACCGCCGGTGCTCTTGCCAAATATTTCCCCCTTGATCTGAGCGCCAGCCGCGTCTTGCTGAAGCTGAGCGGGGCACAGGCACAAACCGTGATTAACCGGTTCTGTGCGGTTGATTTGTCCGTTGAGGCGGGACAATTTCTGGCGACAGGCATTCATCATGTTCCGGTGCATATCCTGAAACAGACAGACACAGATTTCATTCTGTTCCTGCCGCGCAGTTTTTCAGAAAGCCTGGCAGAAACGCTGCATCATACCGCGCGCCAGTTCGGGGTAGAGGTGAAGCGGCCGGCAGATTGGGCCAAGACGGGCTGAGGAGAGGCTGTGTGAGCAGTGCACAACAAGACAGTGAATCTGTCCGGCAGGCAACAGAACCAAAGCGGCGCCTGCAGACAGTTCTTGATCTGGCTTACCGGTTACTGGCCCAGCATGGTCTGGATGAATGGCGGATCAGTTTTGATCATGCGCGGCGGCGGGCCGGTTTGTGCAATTTCACCACCAAGACCATCTCTCTTTCACGGCATTATGCGCGCCAGGCGTCTGTTGACCATATTACAGATACGATCTTGCATGAAATTGCCCATGCTCTGGTTGGCCCGCGTCATGGCCATAATGCCACCTGGCGGCAAAAGGCGCGGGAAATCGGGTGTACAGCCATGCGCTGTCATAATTTGACCTTCAGCGCGGCAAAGTGGATGATGATGTGCCCGAACGGTTGTTTCGCTGTCCAGCGCCACCGCCGCAAATCCGGGCTGGTCTGCGCGAAATGCAAACAGCCTGTCCATTTTGTTCCAGCAGAAGATTATGACCAGCTTTCATCTTGATTCAGATCGGCAACAGACCTTCTCAAACGCTGTTTTGTCTCTACAGCAGGCGGCCTTTGCCAATCCTGTATTTTTCTCTGAGACAGAGATTTCACAGCTAAAGCAGGAGGCGCTGGCACTGCCGTTCAGGACCGCCCGTTCTGTTGTTGGCAAGAGGGTGCATCAGGATTTTGACATTTGCTTTCCCGCCCCGCTTACCGGCAGTTTTGCCAAAGCAGCCCATTTGCTGCAGGTCTGCTGTAAGACCTTGTCTGCAACCCGCCCGGACCTGTTTGAAAGTGATCTGATCATCAATGATTTTGCGGTTCAGAACTATCCGGCAGGATCAAACGGCATAGGCATCCATAAAGATGGCCTGCGCTATCGCAATCTGGTGTTCATCATCACCCTTGCCGGCCAGTCTGATTTGTTCATCTGCTCAGACCGGGACGGCGGCAACCGCCAGATTGTGGCAGATGATCCCGGGCGTCTTGTGATCTTGCCTGCACCAGGGCTGTCCTTTCTGGGTTGCCCGGATAACCGCCCCTTACATGGTGTTGATGGTGTGACCGGCGGCCGCCTGTCCATAGGGTTCAGACAGGAACGCTGAATCTTGCTCCTTATTGAGCGGCTTGCCTCAGGGTGAAAACCCTGCCACACTGATTCTCTGGTTTCGTGGTCATGACAACGCCACCTGCCCAAAGCCTTGTTTGGGCACACAAAATCAGGCGTTTTAATCGGCCTCGGACCTGCAACAACAAAGTTCAGGGGAGGCGCATTGAACATGATTTTAAATATTTCTGGCCGTAACATGGATACCGGGGCCGCGTTTCAGGAACACGCCCGCGCAACGCTTCACTCAATTGTCGAAAAATATTTCTCTAATGCCGTCAGTGGCACGGTGACACTGGAAAAATCTGATGCAGGTTTTGAAGTGAATATCCGGATTAATCTGACCAAACGAATAGAACTTGAATCAAAGGGATCTGCACGTGATGCCCATGCGGCTCTTGATTCCGCAGCAGAACATGCCGAAAAGCGTCTGCGCCGTCATAAGCGTCGCCTGAAAAATCATCGCAGCGCGGCCGGCCAGTTAGAAGAGGACATCCAGTTTGCGCCGATGTCGGTTTATGCAGGGGCACAACAGATACAGGCTGACCAGGCTGAACCTCTGCCGGAACGGGAAGCCGAAAATGATGATGACGCCTTACCGGTTATTGCCGAGCTGTCTTATGAGGTTGAGAGCATGAGCGTTGAGCAGGCCGTGATGCGTCTAGAGCTTAGTGGGGAGAACTGTCTTTTGTTTCGGAATTCGGGCCATCTGGGGCTGAATATGGTCCATCTTCGCAACGATGGCTCAATTGGCTGGGTTGATCCGCGCGGTAATCGGAATCTGGCTGGTCCATCTGCCTGATGAATGACGGGGTTGGGCGATAACCTGTCCTGTATAAAACAATTATACAGGTCAGGACGCCTAGCCTTTGTCAGGAGTGTCATAGGGGGCAGATATGGAACAACCGCAGCGGCGATCTGCACGCAAACGCAACCAAAGCTCTGCTGCCCGGAAATTACTTGACGGCCAGTTGCCCTGGACACAACCCCGATATGTTGACCCGCCGGTTGAACCGCTCTCTGCTGATCAGATAGAAGCGATCCATGAAGCCAGTCTGGATATTCTGGAAACCATAGGCATCATGTTCTTGAATGATGAGGCCTTGGACGTTCTGGTGGCTGCGGGATGTGATGTTGACCGGGCCACACAGAATGTGAAGATGGACCGGCATTGGGTGACCCAGACCATTACATCTGCCCCGTCTCAGTTCACCATCATTCCCCGCAATACAGATAGAGCGATTACCGTTGGTGATAATTTCTTTAATTTCGGCCAGGTCTCTTCACCGCCCAACATCATGGATAATGATCACGGGCGGCGCAATGGCAGCCGTGCAGACTTTCAGGCCTTAACCCGCCTGTCTCAGGCCTATAACTGTATTCACACAATTGCTGGCTATCCGGTTGAACCGCTTGATCTGCACCCGTCTGTGCGTCATCTGCACTGCACCTATGATATGCTGTCTCTGTCTGACAAGGTTGTGCATGGCTATTCGCTGGGCAAGGAGAGGATTGAGGATGTGATGGAGATGATCCGCATCGCGGGTGGTCTCAGCCATGAAGAATTTGATGCCGCACCCCGCATGTTCACAAATATCAATTCCACCTCGCCTCTGAAACATGATTATCCGATGCTGGATGGGGCCATGCGTCTGGCCCGTCGTGGCCAGCCTGTTGTGGTCACGCCTTTTACTTTGTCCGGTGCGATGGCCCCGGTCACCATTGTCGGTGCGATCACACAGCAAAATGCCGAAGCCCTGGCCGCAATTGCGTTGCTGCAAACCATTAACCCGGGCACGCCTGTGGTCTATGGGGCGTTCACCAGCAATGTGGATATGAAATCAGGCGCGCCTGCTTTTGGCACACCTGAATATGTGCGGGCGATGCAGATTTCCGGCCAGATGGCCCGATTCTATAACCTGCCCTTGCGGACCTCTAATGCCAATGCCGCGAACGCCCCTGATGCCCAGGCGGTTTGGGAATCAGCATTCTCGCTTCAGGCGTGTCAGCAAGGCTGGTCAAATATTGTCTATCATGCGGCCGGATGGCTGGAAGGCGGTCTGTCAGCCAGTTTTGAGAAATTCGTAATCGATTGCGAAATGCTGCAACAGGTGATCTATACCCAGCAGCCCATAAAGCTGGATCAGGATGAGCTGGCTGTTGAGGCTATCCGCGAGGTTGGCCATAATGGACATTTCTTTGGCTGTGATCACACACAAAGCCGCTATAAATCGGCCTTTTACAGCCCGCTTTTGTCTGACTGGTCAAATTATGAAAGCTGGGAAGAAGCCGGCGCGGTCTGGACACATGATCGGGCCAACAAACATTACAAACAAATTCTGAATGAATATGAGCCACCAGTTCTTGATCCGGCGATTGATGAAGAGCTGCAGGCGTTTGTGGCAAAACGCAGTGAAGAAGGCGGCGCGCCAACAGATTATTAGGCCAGGACCATCAAAGATCAAATGAACGAGCGGATAAGAGGGTAGCATGAAAACACAAGCACAAGTGGTTGTTATTGGCGGCGGCGTGGTGGGCGCATCTGTATTATATCATCTCACCAAGCTGGGCTGCACAGATGTGATGCTGCTGGAACGGTCTGATCTGACCTCTGGGTCAACCTGGCACGCGGCAGGCGGTATGCACACCATTAATGGTGATCCGAATGTCGCCAAACTGCAGCAATATACCATCAGCCTGTATAAGGAAATTGAAGAGATGTCTGGCCAGGATATCGGCCTGCATATGACGGGCGGGGTGATGCTGGCGGCAACTGAAGAGCGGTTTGACTGGCTGAAGGGGGTTTATGCCAAAGGTAAATATCTGGGCATGGATGAGCTGGAAATCATCACCCCGGAACGGGCAGCAGAACTGATGCCTTTGCTTGATCCGGCTCAGTTTGTCGGCGCGTTATATGACCCTATTGAAGGGCATTGTGACCCTTATGGCGTTACTCATGCCTATGCCAAATCTGCCCGCAAAAACGGCGCTGTTGTAGAAACCCAGACCAAGGTTGAGGCCCTATCACAAAGCCCTGACGGCACTTGGCATATCAAGACTAACAAGGGCGATATACGGGCTGAACATGTCGTGAATGCAGGCGGCTTATGGGCGCGTGAGGTGGGCCGCATGGTTGGGCTGGAGCTGCCTGTGCTGGCGATGGAACATATGTATCTGCTGACCGAGGACATGCCGGAGGTTAAAGAATTTAACGACAAGACCGGCATTGAAATGCTGCATGCGGTTGATTTTGACGGTGAGCTGTATTTGCGTCAGGAACGCGGCGGCATGCTGATGGGCACTTATGAGAAAGCCTGCCGGCCCTGGTCAGAACATGACACGCCCTGGTCATTCGGGCATGAATTGCTGGAACCGGATATTGACCGTATCGCACCGTCACTGGAAGTTGGGTTTGAACATTTCCCGGCCTTCCAGAATGCCGGTATCCGGCAGATTATTAATGGCCCCTTCACCTTTGCTCCTGATGGCAATCCGCTTGTTGGCCCGATTAAGGGGATGACAAATTACTGGTCAGCTTGTGCGGTCATGGCGGGCTTCTCGCAAGGTGGCGGAGTGGGCCTTGCGCTCGCGAACTGGATCGTAAACGGCGACCCGGGCTTTGATGTTTGGGCAATGGATGTCAGCCGGTTTGGCGATTATGCCACCATGGCCTACACCAATGCCAAGGTCCGCGAAAATTACTCCCGCCGCTTTTCTATCCGCTATCCAAATGAAGAGCTGACCGCGGCACGGCCTCTGGCCACCACACCGATTTATGACAAGCTGGCAGCTGCCGGGGCACAGTTCGGGGCATCATTTGGCCTTGAAATGCCGCTCTGGTTTGCGCCTGAAGGCGTGCGTGATGAATTTTCCTGGCGGCGGTCAACAGATTTTGACCATGTGGCGGCAGAGGTGGCCGGCGTGCGGGGGTCAGTTGGCCTGTCCGATATCTCAAACTTTGCCAAATACCGGGTCACAGGTGAGGGCGCAACAGCCTGGCTTGACCAGATGCTGGCCTGTACATTGCCGCGCGCGGGCCGGATGACGCTTGCCCCGATGCTGAAAGATGATGGCCGGGTGATCGGCGATTTTTCTGTGGCGTGTTTGGATGAGGGCTCATATCTTCTGATCGGTTCTGGTCTGGCTGAAGATTATCATATGCGCTGGTTCCTCTCGCATCTGCCTGATGATGGTTCAGTCACTGTTACCTCAGAAGGGCTGGGCTTGTGTGGTCTGACGATTGCCGGGCCGAATGCCCGGTCTATTCTGGCCAGCCTGACCCGCACAGATGTCAGCCATGACGCGTTTAAATTCATGGCTGTGAAACAGATGGATATCGGCATGGTGCCTGCCCTGGTCGGCCGGGTCAGCTATACAGGTGATCTGGGGTACGAGATTTGGGTGAAGCCTGAATATCAGCGCCGCCTGTTTGATGATCTGATGGCGGCAGGGGCGGCTCATAATATCGGCCTGTTTGGCAGCCGGGCCCTGAACGCGCTGCGTCTGGAAAAGAATTACGGCAGTTGGGGCCGTGAATTTCGGCCGATTTATTACCCGAATGAAACAGGTCTTGACCGGTTCTGCGCCTTTGATAAGTCAGCTGAGTTTATCGGCAAGGCAGAAGCTGCAAAAATCGCAGCCGAAAATGGCGGGAACTACCGGCTGCGCTGTTTTGTTGTTGAGGCAACAGATGCAGATGTCATCGGGGATGAGCCGATTTTCCATAATGGTGAGGTTGCTGGCTGGGTGACCTCAGGCGGCTATGCGCATGGCTCTGATGTGTCTGTGGCGATGGGCTATGTGCGCACAGAGCTGGCAGAACATGAACAAGGCTGGTCTGTTGAATTGCTGGCAGAAATGCTGTCTGCGCGCATGCAAAAACAACCCCTGTTTGACAGTAACGCCAGCCGGATGCGCAGCTGAGCACACCAGTCAGATCAGCGCATCAGCTGCCAACGCCTCAGCAAAGCGGTCTGCATCACAATTGCCGCCGGATATCATGGCGACAATGGTTTTGCGCGAACCGCCCTCTTGGCTGGCCATAAAGCCTTTATCAAGGGCGGCGGCCAGCGCGACTGCCCCGCCTGGCTCAACGGTCAGTTTGAAATAATCCCAGGCTGTTTTCATAGCCCTCAGCGCGGCCTCATCACTGACCACCTTGCCGCCTGCGGCCAGCTTCTGGACAATCGGGAAGGTCAGCTCGCCTGGTGAAGGGGTGACAATCGCATCACAGATAGACCGGGCGGACGGATCATTCGCCAGCCGTTTGCCAGCCGCAAGGGAACGTGCTGTGTCATCAAAGCCGGCCGGCTCAGCTGTATACAGTTCGGCCTCAGGAAAATATTCAGCCAGAGCAAGTGATGTCCCCGCCATCAGCCCGCCGCCGCCACAGCAGCAAAAAAACACATCCAGCTGCCTGTCCAGCCTGTTCAGCTGACGTGCAATCTCAAGCCCGGCTGTGCCTTGTCCGGCAATCACGCGTTCATCATCAAACGGGGCGATCAGCTCAGCTGAATGCTGCTTGGCCAGCTGTGCGCCTATTTCCTCTCGGCTTTGGCTGTAGCGGTCATATAAAACAACTTCCGCACCATAAGACCGGGTGCCCTCAATTTTGGCAACAGGGGCATCTTCTGGCATCACAATTGTTGCCTTCCGGCCAGATAAGCGTGCTGCCAGCGCAACCGCCTGTGCATGATTGCCGCTGGAATAGGCCAAGACCGGCCTGGCCGGATCATCAAGCGAAAACACAGCGTTACATCCGCCTCTGAATTTGAATGAGCCTGTGCGTTGCAGGCAATCTGCTTTGACAAACAGATCAAAGGGCAGTTTTTGATTCAGCCTGTCTGAGCTGAGCAGTGCGGTTTCAACTTTATACGGGCTTATCCGGTTTTCAGCATCAAGGATGGACTGTATCGTAACTGTCATTTTCGCTGCCTTTGCGCTATGCTGTTTGCTTGTGCTGATACTAATAATCAGCAGATGTGAAAGCAAACTTGTTTTCGGCATCAAAACTGCCTATTTTCGAACCAGCCCGAAACTCAGGGCAACCTGAATCACCATATGTTTTTTTTGAGAGTGTTGCATGTCAGACCTTTATCCAGATTTGCCGTTTTCCGGCTCATATACAGCCCTTGTGACTCCGTTCACATCTTCAGGCGCGCTTGATGAGGCCGCGTTTGAAAAGCTGGTGGACTGGCAGATTGAGCAAGGCACACACGGGCTTGTTCCGGTTGGCACAACAGGTGAGTCCCCCACATTGAGCCATGAAGAACATGACCGGGTGGTAGAGATGTGCGTGAAAACGGCCAATGGCCGCGTGCCTGTGATTGCGGGCGCAGGATCAAACAGCACGGCTGAGGCGGTGCGCCTGTCACGTCATGCCGAGGCTGTCGGCGCAGATGCGGTGCTGATCGTCTCCCCTTATTATAACAAGCCTACCCAGGCTGGCCTGAAGGCGCATTTTTCGGCTGTCGCTGATGCGGTGTCCATTCCGGTGATTATTTATGATATTCCGGGCCGGTCGATCGTCCGGCTAGAGGATGAGGTGTTGGCAGAGCTTGCCCAGCACCCGAATATCGCCGGCATTAAAGATGCGACAGCTGATTGCGGGCGGCCAACCCGTCTGCTGAACTTGATCGGCAATCAGTTCTGCCAGCTATCTGGTGAAGACGCGACTGTTCTGCCTTATCTGGCTGCAGGCGGGCAGGGCTGTATATCTGTGGTCAGCAACATTGCCCCGGCGTTATGTGCTGAGCTGCATACCGCCTGGGCCACAGGCAATGACAAAGACCGGGCCTTGGCCCTGCACAGACAGCTGATGCCGCTTCATGACGCGCTGTTCTGCGAGGCCAGCCCGGGTCCGGTGAAATATGCAGCCTCTCGTCTGGGTCTGTGCGGGGCCAAAACCCGCATGCCTCTGGTTGAGATTGCAGACAGCTCTAAACAGGCTGTTGATCGCGCACTGGAGGCGGCAGGCCTGTTATAACAACAGCCACAGCTGCCAAAAGCAGGAAAGGCATCTGAAATGTCGATTTCAACAGGCCGTGTCGCTGAAAACAGGCGGGCGCGTCATGACTATCAGATCGAAGAAACGCTGGAAGCAGGCATTATTCTTCAGGGCAGCGAGGTAAAGTCCTTACGCACAGGACGCGCCTCTATCGCTGAATCCTATGCCGGTGAGGATCAAGGGCGGCTGGCGTTGTTTAATGCCAATATTCCTGTTTATCCGGCCTCTCGTGATAATCACGCCCCGAAACGGGTACGTGAACTGCTGGTCAGTAAAAAAGAACGCAACCGCTTGCTGGGTTTGATCAGGCGCGAAGGGGTCACACTTGTGCCGCTTTCGCTTTATTTCAATAACCGCGGTCTTGCCAAGCTGCAGATCGGGCTGGCAAAAGGCAAAAAGAAAGCCGATAAACGCCAGGCTGAGCGGGACAGAGACTGGTCCCGCCAGAAACAAAGGCTGCTGCGCGGGCGTTAGGCGATATCGCGCAACCGCTGGCAGACCTCATCAAACATCTCCAGGCTCAGCCTGTTTGTCTGCACATTATAGCGTGAACAATGATAAGAGCTGAGGAGCTGCAGCCCGTTTGGCAGCTTGTGCAGCTGGTTATGGCCAAACGGAAAATCTTTCAGCTTCAGATCAAAATGCCGCAAAATGGTCTCATGCGCGATACGGCCAAGTGCCAGAATGGTCTTCAGCTGTGTCATCTTGTTCAGCTCAGAAGACAGATAGGGCCGGCAGGTGGCAATTTCAGCTGCTGTAGGCTTGTTCTGCGGCGGCACGCATCTGACCGCATTTGAAATCCTGATATCATGAAGCTGAACCGTATCATCTGGCCGGGCCTGATAGTCGCCTGAGGCAAAGCCGGACTTGATCAACGCCTGATACAGAACCTTTCCGGCAAAATCACCTGTAAAAGGCCGGCCTGTTGCATTTGCCCCCCTCAGGCCGGGGGCCAGCCCCAGCACCAAAACACCCGCATTGATCGGCCCGAAGGAAGGCACAGGGTTATTGTGCCAGTCTGGTTTCTGCTGGCGGTGACTGTCGATAAAGGCGGCCAGTCGTTCACATTTCCGGCAGCTGACAGGGGCAACGAAATCAAGCTGATGGGCGGTCATATTAAGCTCCGGTTTACTTGAGCAGAGGCGGCGGCGATGGGCTGTTCTACCCGCGCTCTATACTGGAGACGATATCATCAAGATCCAAGAACTGATCTGCCTTCCGGCGCAAGGCATCTGACAGCATATGGGTTTTTGTTGAAGACACCACTGTCACCCGCACGCCCTTATCCTGAACATCTTCCAGCAGCCGGCAGAAATCACCATCCCCGGAAAACAGAACAGCATGATCAATATGCGGGGCCAGTTTCAGCATATCCAGGGCCAGTTCCATATCCATATTGCCCTTGGTGCGCTTTTCACCGGTGAGCTGATTTGTGTATTCCCGGGTGAGCTTGCTGACGATCATATACCCATTATAGTCGAGGAAATCGATCAGCTTGCGCAGAGGGGCCTGCTCAGAAGGATCAGGCAGAGCGGTGTAATAATAGGCCCTGATCAAGGTTGATCGTGAACGGAAAAAATGCAGTAATTTCAGGTAATCAATGTCAATATTCAGCAATTTTGCGGTTGCATGAAAATTTGACCCGTCAATGAACAGGGCGCAACGTTCTGTTTCTTTCATAAAAATATCCTTAAAAAATAAATAAAGTTAAATTTCTGGAAATAGTTGTAATAGCTTGAATTGTGACGCTGTTTTTTCCACTTGTCCAGCGTTGTTTATGCTATCCTCGCGCAGGGTCAGGCTGATAGCCTGTCCACACACCTGATGTCATCTCTGACAGCTTTGGGTTTAACGATAAGGAAAGCGGTGCGCTATGTCTGAAGATGTGTTTGTTGGCATCGGTGGCAATCTTGTGCCAGATGGCTACCCGGATCTGTATACAGCCTTTCAGGACGCGATTGACCGTTTGGGCGAGCGGGCAGATGTGGTGACCGTCTCGCCTTGGTATGTCACTGCCCCGGTTCCGGTCTCGGACCAGCCTGATTTCCTCAATGCGGTGATTCACCTGCACACAGACCACAGCCCGCATCAGTTGCTTGATCATCTTCTTGAGGTTGAAGGCGGGTTTGGCCGTATCCGCACTGTCCGTAATGCGGCCCGCAAACTTGACCTTGATATTCTGGCGTTCGGTGCGCAGGTGATCAGTGACCAACGGCTCAGCGTGCCGCATCCGCGACTGGCTGACCGGGCCTTTGTGCTGTTGCCCTGGTCTGATATTGCGCCGGACTGGTGCCACCCGGTAACGGGCCGCACCATTGCCCAGATGGCAGCTGATATACGTACCGAAGGGCAGGCGATCAGACGCTACCACGCAGCAGATGAGGGGCGGCCGGAAGGACAGTGAAGAAAAACCTTGAAAAATACCCTGTTTTGGTGTATCCTGCGCCACGCTGAAATTTTGGCCCGAGCCGGGCCTGTTGCACAGTTAAGGAGCCCCCGCTATGGCACGTGTCACCGTTGAAGATTGTATTGAAAAAATTCCTAACCGGTTTGACCTTGTTCTGACGGCTGCTCAGCGTGCCCGCAATATCCAGAAGGGCGAGCTGCTGACCATTGACCGTGATGACGATAAAAACCCGGTGATTGCGCTTCGTGAAATCGCTGATGAAACAATCGATATTCAGCAAATTGAAGATCGCATTGTCCAGTCAATGCAGCGTCTGAACGAAAGCGAAGAAGAAGTGACAACATCTGATGAGGCGGCGACCACTGCTGAGGAAGATATGTCAAATATGATCGGTCTTGAAAGCATGGATAATCTGGAAGAGTCAGGCATGCAGATTGGCACCGGCGAAGAGTTGAACGCGACTGGCTTTGAGGATGTTGACATCGCGTCTCTTGACGCTGACCAGTAAACAGCCGAAACTTAACCCTGATGTGTGAAAACAGTGATCCATCAGGCAATTATGTCAGCCCAGGTGAAAACAAAAACCCCGCCCGCAAAACAAAGCGACCTTGTTGAACAGGCGTTCGCTAACCTTCTTGATGTGCGTGCCGCTTATGACAGCGAAGCCGGACTGGATAAGCTGAAGCGGGCCTATCTGTTTGGCCGGTCGGCGCATGATGGCCAGTCCCGCGAAAGTGGTGAGCCTTATTTCACCCATCCTCTTCGGGTGGCGCATCTGCTGGCGGAAATGCGGCTGGACACAGATACATTGGTGACCGCCCTGTTGCATGACACAGTTGAAGACTGTGAAGTGACCTTAAAAGACATCGCCACTGAATTCGGAGAGAATGTGGCTATGCTGGTCGATGGGGTGACCAAGCTCAGCCGGCTGGAGCTGCAGTCTGTTGACACCAAGCAGGCCGAAAATTTCCGGAAATTCGTGCTTGCTGTGGGTAAAGATATTCGTGTTCTTCTGGTCAAGCTGGCAGACCGCACCCACAATATGCAGACACTCAAGGCGGTGAGCAGCCTTGAGAAACGGCGGCGCATTGCCACTGAAACAATGGAAATATACGCCCCTCTTGCGGAACGGATGGGGATTACCCGTTTCCAGACAGAGCTGGAAGATCTCAGCTTTGAAATTCTGCAGCCGGAGATGCGGGATTCGATTATCAGCCGGTTGGAATTTCTGGCGATTGAAACCGAATCTGTGGTGCCCAAAATCTGTGCTGAACTGCAATCACTTCTTGCCGAGAAGGGCATCCTTTGCGAGGTGACAGGCCGCCGCAAAACACCCTATTCAATATCGCGCAAGATGCAGGTGAAAAACGTCACCATGGATCAGCTGTCGGACGTGATGGCCTTTCGGATCATCGTTCAGGATGTTGCCAGCTGTTATCAGACCTTGGGCTGTATTCATACCGCCTTTCCGGTGGTGATGGGCCGGTTCAAAGATTATATCTCAACGCCCAAGACCAACGGGTATCAGTCTCTTCATACCGGCGTTATCGGGCCAATGCGCCAGAAAATTGAAATTCAGATCCGCACAGAGGATATGGATGACACAGCAGAACGCGGCGTGGCGGCGCATTGGGATTATAAAGAAAGCTCTGCCCAGCCGGATACAGATCAGGAACGCCAGGCCAGGCTGGAGACGTTCAGATGGGCGCGCGAGCTGGTCAGCCTTCTTGAGCTGAATGAAGAAGCCACAGAATTTCTGGAAAACACCAAACTGGAAATGTATCAGGACAAGGTGTTCTGCTTCACCCCCAAGGGGGATTTGATCAGCCTGCCAAAGGGCGCGACCGCAATTGATTTTGCCTATGCTGTTCATACAGATGTCGGTGACAGATGTGTTGGCGTTCTGATCAATGATAAACGCCGCCAGCTGACCACAGAGCTGGTGAATGGGGACCAGGTCTCCATCATCACTGAAAAAGATGCCAGCCCGCGCAGTGACTGGGAAGATTTTGCCAAAACCGGCCGTGCCCGGTCTGCGATCAAACGCTTTATCCGGCTGCAGAAACAAGAAGAATTTGCCCGTGTTGGCAAGGTGCTTCTGGAACGCGAATACAGGTTCAGGAAAACAAAATTCAAAGAACAGCTGATTGATGAATTTTTGTCTGCCTTTAATGCCAGCACCCGGACTGAACTATACGCCCATATCGCCGAGGCCAAGCTGAAGGCAAAAGACGTGTTTGACCGGCTGCATCCTGATCTGGCCACCACCAGCAGTGCGGACAAGGCCAGTCCGGTTGCGGATACACCGCCTGAACCGCTCTTTCATGTGGATAGGGCTCATGAAGGCCTGGCTGTACATCTGGGCAAATGCTGTCATCCGCTTCCCGGTGATAAGATTGTCGGGATTGTGACCACAGGAAAAGGCGTAACGGTTCATACCAAAAACTGTAATACGCTTGCGAAATTCGTTGAAATTCCTGAATTATGGTTGAATGTGGACTGGCCGCGCGGGGCCGGGCGCCGTTATGCCGGGCGGATACAGGCTGTGGTGGTGAATGAACCGGGGGCCTTGGCCGCGCTCTGTACTGTGATTGGCCAGCAGGCCGGCAACATCACCCATATCCAGCTGACAGAACGGGATATGAATTTTTTCACCTTTATTTTAGATATTGATGTAAAAAATCTTGAACATATTCATTCTATTATTGCTGTTTTGCGGTCCAACAAATACATAGAATCCGTAGAGAGAAGAGGATTATAGACCTTGTCTGCGGGAAGAATGTGATGTTTCGACGGCGTGTACCGCTCAGCTTTTCAGCTAAAATCAGGGAAATCCTGTGGCCGCGTAAGGGGTTTTCGCGCCTGTACAGCTATCTTGTGCAGCGGGTGTTGCGGATGCCGGGCTCTGCGTATTCACTGGCCAGCGGCTTTGCCTGTGGGGTGGCGGTGTCCTTCACCCCGTTGATCGGGTTTCATTTGCTGCTGGCGTTTGGGGTGGCGTATTTTCTGCGCGGCAATATGGTGACCGCCTTTCTGGGCACGCTGGTCGGCAACCCCTGGACCTTCCCGCTGATTTTTGTCCTGCTTCAGGCGGTCGGTGATGGGCTGATCAATTATTTCGGGATTACCGCTTATTCGGGCCTGGCCGAAGCGCCAGATACTTACAGCCAGTTTCTGGCCTATTTTATGCCGATGGCGGTGGGCGGCATGTTAATGTTTGTTCTCTCCTGGATTGTCAGCTTTTCTGTATGCTATTGGGGGATTGTCAGCTGGCGCGAACACCGGCTGCGGAAAAAACAACAACGCGAACAAATGGAAAAAGCGACATGAAGGCACTTCGGCTTGGGGTCAATATTGATCACATCGCAACGGTCAGAAACGCGCGCGGCGGCAGCCACCCTGATCCTGTGTCTGCAGCCCTGCTGGCCCAGTCTGCAGGTGCAGATGGCATTACTGCCCATTTGCGCGAAGATCGCCGGCATATTCGTGATGCAGATATCTATGCCCTGAAGCAGGCGATTGCCCTGCCGCTGAATTTTGAAATGGCCGCCACGGATGAGATGGTGACCATTGCCTGTGATGTGCGCCCGCATGCGGCATGTATCGTGCCGGAAAAAAGAGAAGAGCTGACAACCGAAGGCGGGCTGGCCGTGGCCCGCCAGAAAGACAGGCTGTCTGAACAGATTGATAAATTAAAGGCCGCCGGGATCAGGGTGTCTTTATTTGTTGATGCAGAATCTGAAGATTTGTCTGCTGCGGCAGAGATTGGCGCAGATATTGTTGAGCTGCATACAGGCCGCTATTGTGATTTGCCTGCCGGGGCTGAGCGTGAGGCTGAATATGACCGGATTATCTCGGCAGCCCGCTTTGCCAGCACTTGCGGTCTGGAAGTTCATGCCGGTCACGGGCTGTCGTTTGAGACCGCAGGCCAGGTCGCCCGGATCCCTGAAATTGTTGAGCTGAATATCGGCCATTTTCTGATGGGGGCGGCGCTGTTTACCGGATTGTCTGATGCGATTGCACAGATGCGCCAGATTATGGATGAGGGCAGGGCGGCTATATGATTATCGGCATTGGTCATGATATCTGTGACCAGCGGCGGATGTCCCGGCTTTTGGACCGGTTTGGCCAGCGGTTCCTTGACCGTATTTATACCGCTGATGAACAGGCTGAGCTGGCCGCCCGCAAAAACAAAGCGGCCTATCTGGCGGGCCGTTTTGCGGTCAAAGAAGCGGTCTATAAGGCTCTGGCTTCTGCTGATCAGACAGGCATGCACTGGCAGCATGCTGAAACGCTGTCCTCTGCCTCAGGCGCGCCTGAACTGGTCTTGTCCGGGGCCTGTCTTGCCGGGCTGGACAGCCTGTGCCCGCAAGGCTTCAGCCCGCATCTTCATCTGTCTATCAGTGACGAGCCGCCCTATTCCTCTGCCTTTGTGGTCCTCAGCGCATCGGCAAATGCAGGGGCTGGCAAACCGCCGCCCACTTGATGTCGGCCTTTAACTATGTTTAAAGCAACACGAACCAGCCTCGATAGCAAAATAGAGAAGCTTTATGTCATCTGAAAAACAGTCCTCCTCTTCGGGCATTGTGGATACGCTGAAAACCCTCCTGATCGCAGGCGCAATCGCGTTAGGGTTTCGCTCACTTGTGGCGGAACCGTTCAATATTCCGTCCGGGTCTATGATCCCGTCTCTTTTGGTCGGGGATTATCTGTTTGTGACCAAATACAGCTATGGCTATTCACGCTATTCCTTCCCGTTCGGGCTGGCACCGATTGATGGTCGTTTGTTTGGCGGTGACAGCACCCCACAGCGCGGTCAGGTGGCGGTGTTTCGCCTGCCGTCTGATACCTCAGTTGATTATATCAAGCGGGTCATTGGTGTGCCGGGTGACAGGATTCAGGTCAGGCAGGGTGTGCTGCATATAAATGGCCAGCCTGTGGAACGCCGTCTGGTCGGTAATGGCAGACAGGGCGCTTCAGGCGGCGGCCAGATGACAACCTTATATCAGGAAACACTGCCAGGCGGGCTGACCCATCTTATTCAGGAAATCAGCGACCGCCAGACCTTTGACAACACACCTGAATATGTGGTGCCGGCCGGGCATTATTTTATGATGGGGGATAACCGCGATAATTCTCGGGACAGCCGGTCTTCATCTGTGGGCTTTGTGCCGCTTGAAAATTTCATTGGTGAAGCCCGCTTTTTGTTTTTCAGCCATGACAGCTCTGCTTATATCTGGGAGTTGTGGAAATGGCCCTCAGCGATCCGTTTTGAACGGCTCGGGAACACGATTGAATGACCAGGACCCCGCTGTCAGATCGCTCTGAAGCCCAACAGCTGGCAGCAGCAGAACAGGTGCTTGGCCACAATTTCACTGACAGGTTTGTTTTACGCACGGCCTTTACACATGCCAGCTGGACCGGTTGGACAGAGAATTACGAACGGCTTGAATTTCTTGGTGACCGGGTGTTGGGGCTGGTGCTGACTGATCATCTGTTCAGCCGGTTCCCTGAGGCAGATCAGGGCGAGCTGACCAAACGTTATCATCATCTCTCAAATGAGGCGGCTCTAGCTGCGATTTGTCAGGCTTTGAAGATACAGGACTTCATTATTTGTGATCCGGCGCAGACAGGGCTGGCCATGCGCGCATCTGTTCAGGCTGATGTGATAGAGGCGGTTATTGCCGCGCTGTATCTGGATGGCGGGCTGGAGGCGGCACGCCGGTTTATCCTGTCCAACTGGCCGATCCCTGACGAGCTGCCGAACGAGCTGGACAGCAACCCGAAATCAGAGCTTCAGGAATGGGCTGCATCAGCAAAATATGACCGGCCGGTTTACCAGCTTGTCGGTCAGACAGGCTCAGCCCATGAACCTGTGTTCAAGATGTCTGTTGAACTAAGCGGTCTGGGCATCTGTACAGGTGAAGGGCGGACCCGCAAACAGGCTGAACGCGATGCAGCGCGCCGGTTTTTATTGCAGTATGTTCATAAAACGCAAGGACAGCAAACATCATGACCTCGTCGACGCAGACAGGCCCTCGGGCAGGCTTTGTAACTCTTATCGGTGCACCGAATGCAGGCAAGTCAACCTTGATGAACGCCATGGTTGGCCAGAAGGTCTCTATTGTGACGCCAAAGGTCCAAACCACCCGAAGCCGGATCAGGGGCATCGCAATGCAGGATGAGGCCCAGATCATTTTTGTTGATACGCCGGGCATTTTCACGCCGAAACGACGCCTTGACAGGGCTATGGTGAACGCCGCCTGGCAGGGCGCGGCGGATAATGATGTTCTGTTGCTTCTGCATGATTGTGCACGCGCCCGTCTGGATGATGAAACCAAAATGATCATCACCAAGCTGGCTGAACAGAACCAGAGCGCGGCCCTGGTCCTGAATAAGATTGATCTTGCCAAGCCAGAACAATATCTGGCGCGCACAGCAGAGCTGTCTGACTTGTTTGCCTTTGAAAAAGTGTTCATGATCTCAGCCCAGACCGGAAACGGTATTGAAGATCTGAAATCCTGGCTGGCGGCCCGCATGCCGTCTGGGCCTTATCTGTTTGACCCGGATGATTTGTCTGACCTGCCTGTGCGTCTTCTGGCAGCCGAAATTATGCGTGAAAAGCTGTTTTTGAACCTGCATCAGGAACTCCCCTATCAGATGACGGTAGAAACCGAAAGCTGGGTTGAAAGAGAGGATGGCAGTGCAGAAGTGCGCTTATCTGTCTTTGTGGCCCGCGAAGGTCATCGCGGCATTGTTTTGGGCAAAGGCGGGCAGACCATTAAACGTATTGGTCAGGCGGCCCGGCGTGAACTGGAACAGGCCCTGGAACGGCGCGTGCATTTAATAAGCCATGTCAAATATCGCAAGGACTGGATGGACGACAAAGACCGTTACACCGCCTGGGATCTGGATTTCGATGCCTGAATGGACTGACCAGGGGCTGATTCTGTCTATTCGCCCGCATGGTGAACGAAATGCCGTGGTCAGCCTGCTGACACTTGATAACGGGCGTCACGCCGGTCTTGTTCATGCTTATGATGCGTCTTCCAGGCGCGGTACAGTCCAGATCGGAAATCTGGTGCAGGCAGACTGGCGGGCGCGTCTGGCTGACCAGCTCGGCACATTCCAGCTGGAATTGTTAAAAAATCCGTCTGCTGTGTTTCTGGATAATCCGATCAAGCTGGCAGGGCTGTCCTCTTGCTGTGCCATTCTGGATGTGGGGCTTCCTGAACGAGAGGCAAATCTGTCTGTCTGGCAGGCCACCACCGCCTTGATAGAGATCATCAGCCTGGCTGACGAGCTTGAAGACTGGCTTGGGTTTTATGTGAAATGGGAGATGAATCTGCTGTCTCAGCTGGGGTTCGCATTGAATCTGAACAGCTGTGCTGTATCCGGGCTGACCGATGCGCTGGTATATGTCAGCCCCCGTTCAGGGCGGGCGGTGCATAAAGATTATGCTGGCGATTATGCTGACCGTCTGCTGCGCCTGCCTGGCTTTCTGCGCCCTGAGGCCGCTGTTGCAGACCCCCCGCATGCGGCACTGACAGACGGGCTGACCTTGACCGGGCATTTCATCTCACGGCGTGTCTTCAGCTTGATTCATAAAGACTTGCCACAAGCACGTTTGAGGCTGGCACATTTGGTCTCTAAACGCTATAACATCACATGATATAGAGGCAATTTCAGTTGCCGCACACCAGATTTTGTTGATCTCAGCCATTTCAGGTCTTGATCCTGTCGGCTTTTGAGAGGGGGCATTATGTCAGAAGATATTCTGAGCCAGGAACAATCAGCAGAAACCGAATTTTCATCGGCCTTATCAGAGCGCTATCTTGCTTACGCGCTGTCTACCATTACATCGCGATCTTTGCCGGATGTTCGTGACGGTCTGAAACCGGTTCACAGGCGGCTGTTATTTGCCATGCGCCAGTTGAAACTGGACCCGGATCAGGGGTTTAAGAAATCTGCCCGTGTGGTGGGTGATGTGATGGGTAAGTTTCACCCGCATGGTGATGCGGCAATTTATGATGCGATGGTCAGGCTGGCCCAGGATTTTGCCATGCGCTACCAGCTTGTGGACGGGCAGGGGAATTTCGGCAATATCGATGGCGATAATGCTGCAGCAATGCGTTACACCGAAGCCCGCATGACAGATGTGGCCAGATTGCTGCTTGACGGGATTGATGAGGATGCCATTGATTTCCGGCCCACTTATGACGGCGAATCTGAAGAGCCGGTTTTGCTGCCTGCGGGCTTTCCGAATTTGCTGGCAAACGGGGCACAGGGGATCGCTGTGGGCATGGCAACGGCAATTCCGCCGCATAATGTCATTGAACTGGCAGATGCCGCCCTGCATCTGATAAAATATCCAAACGCGTCTGTGGATACGTTGCTGAATTATGTCAAAGGCCCGGATTTGCCAACGGGCGGGGTTTTGGTTGAACCGGCAGACCAAATCCGTCAGGCCTATACCACCGGGCGGGGCGGTTTTCGGCTTCGCGCACGCTGGGAGGTGGAAAAGCTGAAAGGCGGTGGCTGGCAGATTATGGTCAGTGAAATCCCCTATCAGATTCAGAAATCGCGCCTGATTGAAAAAATGGCTGAAATGCTGCAGGCCCGTAAATTGCCTGTTCTGGCTGATATTCGGGATGAATCAGCTGAAGATATTCGTATTGTCCTGGAACCGAAATCCCGCCGTCTTGATCCGGAAGCGGTGATGGAAAGCCTGTTCAAACTCACTGAGCTGGAAAGCCGCATTTCGCTTAATCTGAATGTGCTGGACAGCTCTGGCCGGCCTTCTGTGCTGTCCTTGAAAGACGCGCTGAAAGAATGGCTTGCCCACAGGCGAGAAGTTCTGGTCCGGCGCAGTCGTCACCGGTTGGGGAAAATTCAGCGTCGTCTGGAAATCCTTGATGGCTATCTGATTGTGTTCCTGAATCTGGATGAGGTGATCGCCATTATCCGGGAGTCAGATCACCCGCGTGATGATCTGATGGCCAGGTTCAGCCTGACTGAGGTTCAGGCTAATGCGATACTGGATATGCGCTTGCGCTCTCTCCGGCGTCTGGAAGAAGACGGGTTGCGCACGGAACGGGACTCATTACGGTCTGAACAGGAAAGCCTGAACAGCCTGCTGGGGGATGAGGCCCAGCAATGGCAGACCGTGTCTGGCCAGATCAAACAGATGCGCACAGATTTTGTGAAAACAGATCGGCGGCGGACCACACTGGCAGATGCCCCGACGGTTGATTTTGACGTCACTGAAATGCTGATTGAAAAAGAACCGATTACGGTCATCTGTTCTGAAAAAGGCTGGGTCAGGGCGATGAAAGGCCATCTTGATCTGAAATCAGAATTCAAGTTCAAAGACGGTGATGGCCCGTGCTTTTGTTTGCATGCCGAAACCACAGATAAACTGCTTATTTTTGCTGAAAATGGGCGGTTTTACACCCTTGGCTGTGATAAATTGCCAAAAGGGCGCGGCTTTGGTGAGCCGCTGAGCCTGATGCTGGATATCCCGGCAGATGTGGCTTTGGTGAATATTCTGAAAGCGGTGAGCGGCAAGCTTCTTGTGGCCTCTGATAAAGGTCATGGTCTGGTTGTTGATATGGATAGTGCCATGGCCCAGACCCGGGGCGGCAAACAGGTTCTCAACCTGCCCTCAGGTGCGCGCGCGGTGGCCTGTTGTCCGGCAGACGGGGATCATGTGGCTGTTGTGGGCCAGAACAGGCGTCTGTTGGTGTTCCCGTTGAATGAGGTCCCGGAGATGAGCAGAGGTAAAGGCGTCATTCTGCAGCGTTATAAAGATGGTCTGCTGGCTGATGTGAAGGTGTTCACCCTTGACGCTGGTCTGTCCTGGCAGATGGGAGAGCGGACGAGGACAGAGACAGATCTGCTGGCCTGGCAGGGGCGGCGCGGCAGTGCCGGACGGATGCCGCCGACAGGGTTTCCGCGGCCGGCACGGTTCACTTAACAAGGCAGCGGTGCTTACTGGTCCTGCCAGACCCCGTCGCTAAAAATCTGATAAGGCTTGAAACGGGCTTTATAGGCCATCTTCCGGCTTTGCTCAATATAATAGCCCAGATAGACATAAGGCAGGCCTATCTCTTTGCATCTGTCGATCAGATCGACAATCATGAAGCTGCCTAATGACCGTTTGGTCTGGTCAGGCTGAAAAAAGCTGTAGACCGCGCTCAGCCCGTCTCGTTGTCTGTCGACCAGAATACAGCCCATCAGCCGGTCATCTGAATCTCTGTATTCAGTCAGGCGTGTTTCTATCGGGCTGTTCAGGATCATGGCTGAAAATTCTTCAAAGCTCATGCTGGCCATCTGGCCATCCTCATGGCGGAAGCCCAGATACCGCTGAAACATATCATAATGATCAAGGGTGAGCTGGCCATGCGAGTCAAACCGGCGCAAATCCCGGTTTGCCGCCCTTATCCGGGCGATATTGCGGGAACCGGCAAACTCATCTGCTTTCACCCGGATAGGAAGGCAGGCGTTACAGCCAGGACAAGCCGGCTTATAGACCCAGTTTTCCACCCGCCTGAAGCCGGTTTCTGCCAGCCGGTCATGGGTTTGCGGATGTTCAGATATATCTGTTGCCAGCCGCTGTTCAGTCTGATCAGGCAGATAAGCACATTTCTGACTGCGGGTGACGCGCAAACGTAACGGTAACTTTGTAAAAATCGTCTTTGCCTGGTCCATAGTCACACTGTCAGATAAATTCACCGCGATGACAAGTTATTAACGCTTGCCTTTTCAAGAGGTGGAGGGCGGACAGCCTTATGATGACTGCTCATCAATGACGGCCACACTGAACTGGCGTTCTGTTAAAGCCGCA
This sequence comes from uncultured Alphaproteobacteria bacterium, assembly GCA_937988715.1. GTDB lineage: Bacteria > Pseudomonadota > Alphaproteobacteria > Puniceispirillales > Puniceispirillaceae > JADHLI01. The sequence goes on from CALKIF010000151.1 coordinate 35,045, forward strand.
ATGATTTCCTGCACATGCGCTGTCCCTCTGGTGTCAACAACAGCGTCAATCTTGGCCAGTTTCGCCGGCACATCATAGAACATACGCTGATGATAAATTTCAACAATATTGCCGCCGCAGCCGCCAATCGCCGTTGAAATAGAAGCCAGCATGCCGGGCTCATCAGAAATATCTATGCGCAGCCTGACCAGACGCCCGTCAGACATCATATTTCTGTTCAGAATTGTGCCCAAAAGGCGCATATCAATATTCCCGCCACAGATCACCACCCCGACTTTTTTGCCGGCAAATCTGTCCTGATTGGCGTAAAGGGCGGCAATGCCGGCCGCACCGGCCCCTTCAGCGATAATGCGCTGTTGTTCAGCCAATGTGCCGACAGCCCATTCCAGCTGCTGTTCTGTGACCAGCAGAATATCATCCACATGGGCTTTTGCCAGTGGGACAGTCAGCGCGCCGGGAACCTTCACCGCAATCCCTTCTGCGATTGTCTCCCCGCCGACTGACGGGGTCTGTTCGGCCAGGGTCTGGGTCATAGAGGCATAGAGCTCAGCCTCTACCCCGATGATCTCAATATCAGGCCGCAGATGTTTGGCCATCACCGAAATGCCGCCGATCAGGCCGCCGCCGCCAATCGGCACAATCAGGCAGTCCAGATCAGGCACGGCCTGTAAAATTTCAAGGCCGACTGTGCCCTGACCGCGGATGACCTGAAAATTATCATAAGGATGGATCAGCGCGTAGCCATGTTCGTCTTGCAGGGCGGCAACGGTCTGTTCACATTCATTCAAATTGCGCCCTTCCAGAACAATATCTGCACCATAGGCCCGGGTTCTCTCGACTTTGGCAAAAGGGGTTTGTTTCGGCATCACAATGGTGGCATGGATACCCAGATTCTGGGCATGGAAGGCTACGGCCTGGGCATGATTTCCCGCAGACATGGTGATCACGCCTTTTTTGCGCTGCTCTTCATTCAGCGCCATCATGGCCAGATACGCCCCGCGCGCCTTGAATGATGAGGTATATTGCAGCTGTTCATGCTTCAGATGGACCTCGCATCCCAGCAACCGAGACAAGGCAGGGGCAGGCAGGGTCGGGGTGGCGATAATCTGGCCGGACAATTCGTCTGCGGCAGCGCGGATATCATCTGCTGAGGGGCCGGTCATATCTCTCTCCTTCACGGTGCGGGGTTACCTACAGACTACCGCGTCTGTATCCACCGGTATCAGGAAATCCGACCAGTTTTTGTTCAGATCAGAAGCATCAGTCAGCTTATTTGCGGCTCAGCTGTTCAGCAACATAAGGCGCGAAATAGGTTAAGATGCCGCTTGCCCCGGCCCGTTTAAAGGCGGTCAGGCTTTCAAAAATGACCGCCTCTTTATCCAGCCATCCGGCCTGTATCGCGGCCTGCATCATCGCATATTCGCCTGACACCTGATAGGCAAAACAGGGCACCGAAAATTCATCACTGACCCGCCTGATGATATCCAGATAGGCAAGGCCCGGTTTGACCATCACCATATCTGCGCCTTCCTGGATATCGAGCGCCACTTCCCTTAACGCTTCATCTGAATTGGCCGGGTTCATCTGATAGGTCTTTTTACCCTCACCGCCCAGCTTGCGTCCTGCCCCGACAGCATCCCTGAACGGGCCATAAAAGGCAGAAGCATATTTGGCTGCATAAGACAGGATCATCATGTCATGATGGCCGCGCGCCTCCAGCATGGCCCGGATTGCGCCGATACGGCCGTCCATCATATCTGACGGGGCAAGGATATCACATCCCGCCTCAGCCAATAGCCGGGCCTGTTCGACCAGCATCTCAACTGTTCTGTCATTTACAATCTTGCCGCTGTTATCAAGCACCCCGTCATGACCATGGTCGGTATACGGGTCAAGCGCCACATCACAGATAAGGCCCAGCTCCGGACAGGCTGACTTTACCGCCCGTACCGCCTGACAAACCAGATTACCGTCATTCAGGGCCTCGCTGCCCTCAGCATCTTTCAGCCTGTCAGGGGTTTTCGGAAACAGCGCCACAGCCGGTATGCCCAGCTGAACAGCTGTTTTTGCCTGTTCAACAATCCGGTCAACTGAATAGCGCTTCACCTCTGGCATGCTTGGGATATCTTCGCTCACCGCCTCTCCCTCACAGATGAATAAGGGCCAGATCAGATCAGAGCTGTTCAGGTGATGTTCCTGGACCATATCGCGGATGAACGCGGCCTGTCTCAGCCGTCTCATACGCAGGTGGGGATATGTTGATTCTGTCATCTGTGTGGTCTCGGTCTGGCTGGATTGGGGCTGGCTTTGGCAAGCGGGCAATTTTATCTATCACAGCTGTATCACAATTTTTCAGCAGAATACATATACAGCTCAGATAATCAGGTGAAATCCGCCCCAGATCGCGACTGAAGAACACTTGCATAGAAAGCGTAATTCCTCGTACAGTGTACCGGTTTTTACCAGCAGCTTAAGCCGTTGTGATGGGGGCTGCTGTTTTGTCTGTTAATCGTGTCATTTTTTGTTTCGGAGCTTCGGTTTTATGCGTCTCACCCAGTATTTTCTTCCGGTGTTAAAAGAAAACCCCAAAGAGGCGCAGATTGTCTCACATCGTCTGATGTTAAGGGCGGGCATGATCCAGCAATCCAGTGCTGGTATTTATTCCTGGCTGCCGCTTGGTCTGAAGGTGCTCGACAAGATAGAACAGATTGTGCGTGAAGAGCAGAATGCGGCCGGGGCGCATGAAATTAAAATGCCAACCATCCAGCCAGCTGAGCTGTGGCAGGAATCAGGCCGGTATGATGATTACGGCCTTGAAATGCTGCGCATCAAAGACCGGCATGATCGCGACATGCTCTATGGCCCGACAAATGAAGAACAGGTGACAGATATTTGCCGCACGCATCTGAAAAGCTATAAATCTCTGCCGCTGAACCTGTATCATATTCAATGGAAATTCCGCGATGAGGTTCGCCCGCGCTTCGGGGTGATGCGGGGCCGCGAATTCCTGATGAAAGATGCCTATTCATTTGATTTAACCAAACAGGATGCCCGCCAGGCCTATAACCGGATGTTTGTGGCTTACCTGAAAACCTTTGCCCGTCTGGGGCTGACCGCGATTCCGATGGAAGCAGATACAGGGCCCATTGGCGGCGACCTCAGCCATGAATTTATTATTCTGGCCGATACAGGGGAAAGCGGTGTGTTTTTCCATAAAGACTGGGAGCAGACCAATCTGGTGGCAGAGATTAACTATGATGAAGACCTCCAGCCTGTGGTTGACCGGTTTACCTCACTTTATGCCAAGACAGATGAAACGCATGACCCGGACACCTGCCCTGTGGCTGAAGGCGACCTGCTGACCCGGCGCGGGATTGAGGTTGGTCATATTTTCTATTTCGGCACCAAATATTCAGCAAAAATGGGCGCGACAGTCTCCAGCCCTGATGGTGAGATGACAGAGCTTCACATGGGCTCATATGGTGTTGGTGTATCTCGTCTGGTTGGCGCGATTATTGAGGCCAGCCATGATGAGAAGGGCATTATCTGGCCAGCCAGCATCAGCCCGTTTGACGCCGGGATCGTAAATCTGAAGCCAGGTCATGAAGGCACCGACAAAGTGACCGAAACCGTGTATGCTAAATGCCGTGAGGCCGGGTTTGATGTGCTTCTTGATGACAGTTCGGATTCAGCTGGTGCGAAGCTGGCCTCTATGGATTTAATCGGCCTGCCATGGCAAATTGTGGCTGGTCCCCGGTCTGTTGACCGCGGTGTGGTTGAACTGAAAAACAGGCAGACAGGCGAGACAGAAGAAGTAGGGCTTGATGAGGCCCCGGCACGTCTGATCGCTGCTTTATCTGGCTAAAGGGGGCGGCATGAACACAAACATGCAAAACCAAACCGGCGGGGGCGCTTTATGATCATCAGGCCTGTGGAAAGGTTTCTGGCGTTCCGTTATCTGCGGGCCAGACGGGCGGAAGGCTTTATTTCTGTGATTGCCTGGTTCTCTTTTTTGGGGATCACCCTTGGCGTGGCCACCCTGATCATTGTGATGAGCGTGATGAACGGGTTCCGGGCAGAACTGATTGACCGGATTTTGGGCCTGAACGGGCATATCGGCGTGTTCACTTCAGATGGCCGGCCCTTAGAAGATTACGATAAAGTCTCCTTCCGCTTGTCTGAAATCCCCACCATTGTTGCCGCCACGCCGCAGGTCCAGGGCCAGGTTATGGTTACCTCTCCGCGGAATGCGCTGGGCGGTGTGGTGCGCGGTGTGATCTGGTCTGATCTGGCTGCCCGGAAGCCGCTTTGGGACAGCCTGTCCCAGCAAGCGATCTCAGCCTTTCGGGATCAGGGCGGGCTTCTGATCGGTGAAACCATGGCCTTCCGTCTTGGGGTGAAACCAGGGGATAAAATCAGCCTGCTCTCTGCCAAAGGGCGCACAACCGCCTTTGGCTCTGTGCCCACCCGCCGGTCTTATACCATTGCCGGCCTGTTCAAGGTCGGTATGCATGAATATGACAGCAGCTTTATCTTTATGCCTCTATCCTCTGCTCAATCCTTTTTTGCCCTGCCTGACGCGGTAACAGGGATAGAGCTGTATTCCAGCAGCCCGTTGCAGATAGAGCGCGTTTCTGCTGCGGTCCGGGCCCAGCTTGGCCAGTCTTACCGCCTGTTTGACTGGCAGGAAAAAAACCGCACCTTCATCAATGCGCTTCAGGTGGAACGCAATGTGATGTTTGTGATTTTAACCCTGATTATTCTGGTGGCTGCGTTTAACATTGTCTCGTCTATGATTATGCTGGTCAGGTCAAAAAATGCGGATATTGCGGTGTTGCGCTCAATGGGGGCCAGCTCGGCCTCTGTGATGCGGATCTTCCTTGTTACCGGCGCCAGTATCGGCAGCATCGGCACTTTGTTCGGAACGGGCCTCGGGCTCATCATCTGCTGGAATATTGACAGCATCAAACAATTCATCGAACGGCTGGCAGACACCAGCCTGTTTCCGGCTGAAATTTACTATCTGTCAAAATTACCGGCAGTGGTGGATATATCAGAAGTGATGGCCGTGGTGGGCATGGCCCTTGTGCTCAGCTTTGTGGCCAGCCTGTATCCGGCCTGGCGCGCCGCCAGCATCTCTCCGGCTGAGGTGTTGCGCTATGAGTGAGGCCAATCCCATTCTGAAGCTTGAATCTGTCAGCCATGGATATGTCCAGGCAGGGCGGCGCATAGATGTGCTGACAGATGTCAATCTGGAACTGAAAGCAGGCCGGATCACGGCTCTGGTTGGCCCGTCCGGGGCAGGCAAGACCACCTTGCTGAATTTGGCCGGGCTGCTGGAACAGCCAGGCTCTGGCCAGATATGGGTGGCGGGCACAAAGGCCAGCAGCTTATCAGAAAGAAAGCGGACTCAGTTGCGCAGGCGGCATATCGGTATGGTGTTTCAGTTTCACCGGCTGTTTCCTGAATTTAACGCCACCGAAAACATCATGATCCCGCAGATGCTCAATGGTCTGGCCAAAACAGAGGCTGAAAAAAGAGCCCAGCTTCTGCTTGGTATGGTTGGCCTGTCAGATCGGGCCACGCACCGGCCTGGCCTGCTTTCCGGCGGGGAACAGCAACGTGTCGCTATTGCCCGGGCTGTGGCGAATGCCCCTGATATTCTGCTTGCTGATGAGCCAACAGGAAACCTTGATCCGGAAACGGGCGAGGTGGTGTTTCAGGCATTACAGAAAATTGTTCATGGCACACAGACAGCCGCCCTTATCGTTACACATAACCAGAAGCTGGCCGCGATGATGGATGAAGTCCTGGAACTTGAACATGGTCATATTGTCCAGAAGGTCAGGCCATGAATGAGCTGAGCCCTCATGCCTCATCTGCTGCACACGGGCACGCGGCTGGATATGCGGGCTTTGTTCATCTGCGGGTTCATTCTGCCTATTCTTTGTCTGAAAGCACGTTGCGTCTGAATAGCCTGGCTGAACTGGCGGCAGCCGATCACCAGCCTGCTGTGGCCATCACAGACAGCTTTAATCTGTTCGGCGCGTTTGAATTTTCGCAGAAAATGATGAAAGCCGGTGTTCAGCCGATCATCGGCGCGGTGGTGACTTTGCGTGATGCTGAAGGCACAGGTGAGGTGGTTCTGCTGGCCCAGACCGAGGCAGGTTATGTTCACCTCAGCGATATGATCTCACAAGCCCTTTTGGCAACAGATCCGGCCCAGAAACCAGAAATTTCAACTGAAATGTTGGCACAGAATGAAACCGGCCTGCTGGTGCTGTCCGGCGGGTATCGGCACGGTTTTCTTGGCCTGCCTGCGGCTCAGGGCCAGCAGAAAACAGCCCTGCGACGGGCAGACTGGCTGAGCTCTGTGTTTGGGGATCGGGCCTTTATCGAACTGCAACGCCATGGCCATCCTGAAGAAGCCGCAGCAGAACAGATGTTGTTAGAGCTGGCAGACAAGACCGGTCTGCCGCTGGTGGCGACAAATGACTGTCATTTTGAAAATGAACAGATGCATGTACCGCAGCGTGTGCTGCAATGTATCGCCAATTCTGAACGTCTGGCCAGTATGGCTGAGTCAGGTATAACGCCTCAGCATTATTATAAAACCGCTGAACAGATGATCCAGCTGTTCGCTGACCTGCCTGAAGCGGTCCAGAACACCATGCTGATTGCCAAACGCTGTTCCTTTGTTGTTGGCCAGCGCCAGCCCATCTTGCCGTCAACTGAGGCTGAGGACGAAAGGGCGCAGCTGCGTCGGCTGGCTGAGGCCGGTTTGCGAGATCGGCTTGAAGCGCTGAAAACCTTGCCCAACAGCTATTTTGACGGCAGCCCGGAGCAAGAAAAAATCTACACAGACAGGCTGAAAATAGAGCTGGATATCATCATTGATATGGGCTTTCCGGGCTATTTTCTGATCGTGTCTGACTTTATCCGCTGGGCAAAACAAAAATCCATACCTGTTGGCCCGGGCCGGGGGTCCGGGGCGGGTTCAGTGGTGGCCTGGGCCTTGCTGATCACAGATCTTGATCCCATCCGCTGGGGTTTGTTGTTTGAACGGTTTTTGAATCCTGAACGTGTGTCCATGCCTGATTTCGATATCGATTTCTGTCAGGAACGGCGTGAAGAAGTCATCCGCTATGTGCAGGAAAAATACGGCCGTGACCGGGTTGCCCAGATCATCACCTTCGGAACGCTTCAGGCGCGTGCGGCCTTGCGTGATGTGGGCCGGGTTCTGGATATGCCTTATGGTCAGGTTGACCGGATTGCCAAGCTGGTGCCGAACAATCCGGCCAAGCCAACCACCATCCAGCAGGCACTCGCCTCAGAAGATGAATTGCGCGCCCTGCATGATACAGAAGAACAGGTCGCTCATCTGATCTCAACAGCGATTAAGCTTGAAGGTCTGTACCGTCATGCCTCAACGCATGCCGCTGGCCTTGTGATCGCTGACCGCTATCTGCCTGAACTGGTTCCTGTCTATCGTGATCCGCGTTCTGATATGCCGGTAACACAGTTTAATATGAAGGCAGTTGAACAGGTTGGGCTGGTTAAATTTGACTTTCTGGGGCTGAAAACCCTCACCGTGATTGACAAGGCGGTGGCGCTGATTCAACAGCGCGGCATTGATCTGGATATCAACAGCATTCCGCTGGATGACGCCAAAACCTTCCAGATGCTGACCAACGGCGATACGGTCGGGGTGTTTCAGCTGGAATCAAGTGGCATGCGTGATGTATTGCGCGGCCTGAAGCCTGACCGGTTTGAAGATATCATCGCGGTGGTTGCTTTGTACCGTCCGGGGCCGATGGAAAATATCCCGACCTATATCAGCCGTAAACATGGCCGCGAAGATGTGGTGTATATGCATGACCTGCTGGAACCCATCCTGTCAGAAACCTACGGGATTATGATTTACCAGGAACAGGTTCAGCAGGCCGCGCGTGATCTGGCAGGCTATACGCTGGGCGGGGCGGATTTGCTGCGCCGCGCGATGGGCAAGAAAATCAAAGAAGAAATGGACCAGCAGCGGGACATTTTTGTTAAAGGCTCTGGGCAGAACGGCATTGATGCTCAGCTGGCGTCTGATATTTTTGACCAGATTGCCTCATTTGCGGGATATGGATTTAATAAATCACATGCCGCTGCTTATGCTCTTGTCTGTTATCAGACCGCCTGGCTGAAAGCCAACTTCCCGGTTGAGTTCATGGCCGCGTCTATGACCCTTGATTATGGCAACACAGACAAGCTGGCCATTTTCAGACAGGATTGCCGCTATAAACAGATAGAGGTTCTGCCACCAGATCTGAATCAATCCAGCCCGGCCTTTACCGTAGAGCAGGGCGAGGATGACAAACTGGCACTGCGTTACGCGCTTGGGGCGGTGCGGAATGTTGGCGCAGACGCGATGGACAAGCTGACCATAGAGCGTGACCAGAACGGGCCGTTCACCTCTCTTGTGGATCTGGCCAAACGCATGCCGCGCGATGCCTGTAACAAGCGCCAGCTTGAAAATCTGGTCAAATCCGGGGCTCTGGACTCTGTGCATAACAACCGGCGGCAGACCTTTGAGGCGATAGAACAGCTCTTGTCTCAGGCAGAATTTTTCCGGCGTGAGGCTGAATCAGATCAGAACAGCCTGTTTGGCGGGGATGCGCCTGACGCTGTGCCTGCTTTTCGGTTTACTGAAGGGGCTGACTGGACACAGACAGACAAGCTGAGGCAGGAATTTGAAGCTCTGGGGCTGTATCTCTCCTCTCATCCCATGGATGAATATGAAGCGCATCTGGACAGGCTGTCGATTATCCGCTCTGACCGGCTGGAAGAAGCGATGACCGGACAGGCCACAGCCCGTTTGCGCCTGGCTGGCCAGATCTCCTCAGTTCAGGAACGTGTATCAGGCAAAGGCAACCGTTTTGCGTTTGTGCAGCTGACAGACAAAGCCGGCCTGTTTGAGGTGACGCTGTTCTCAGAAACCTTGCAACAGCATCGTGATGTGCTGAAAAGCGAGGCCGCCCTGTTGGTGACCGCAGATGCGCGGGTTGAAAATGACACAGTTCGGTTGCTTGGTGTGCGTCTGCAGCCTCTTGAAGATGTGATTGCCCAACAACATACAGGCCTTGGCTTGTGGATTGATGATGTCCGCTGTCTGGGAGACATCAGGGCGGTGTTGCGTGAAGATGGCGGTGGTCATGCGCCTCTGAAATTCTTTGTCGAGACAGGTGCAGAGCTTGTCGAAATTTCATTGGCCTATAAATTCCGGCTTAGCGGGGCTTTGCGTGAAAAGCTGAAATCGATCAGAGGGATCAGCCGGATTCAGGATATCTGATTTCTTCCCCTTTGCCATCTGCTGGCTCACTTCTCAGCTTGCTTTTTCCTCTGCCTTGGGCTATAAGGCCCCAAACGTCACACATGAGAGCGGCCTGTTCAGCAAATTCTGTTCAGACCATCCGGTGAGAGATTATCTCTTTATCAACTCTCATGGAGGTTCAACCGGAAAAGGAGTTATCTAATGGCTGCGCCTACTTTTACCATGCGCCAACTGCTTGAAGCAGGGGTTCATTTCGGACATCACACCAGACGCTGGAACCCAAAAATGGAACCGTTCATTTTTGGTGAGCGTAACGGCATTCACATTCTTGATCTGCAACAGACTGTGCCACTTCTTGGCCGGGCGCTGACCGCTATGCGCGATACCGCGGCAAAAGGCGGCCGGATTCTGTTTGTTGGTACCAAGCGGGCCGCGTCAGACAAAATCGCTGAAACCGCAAAAGCTTGTGGTCAGTATTATGTGAATCACAGATGGCTCGGCGGGATGCTGACCAACTGGGCAACCGTGTCTCAGTCCATTAAGCGTCTGCGTGACCTGGAAGCCCGTCTGTCCAGTGATGAGGTGAACCAGCTGGGCAAAAAAGAAATCCTGCAGCTGACCCGCGAGCGGGACAAGCTGGAGCTGACCCTTGGCGGGATTAAGGAAATGGGCGGTCTGCCAGACATGCTGTTCATTCTGGACACCAACAAAGAAGATATCGCGGTATTGGAAGCCAACAAGCTGAATATCCCTGTGGTTGCTGTGATCGACAGTAACGCCAGCCCGGCTGGTGTGGATTTCCCGATTCCGGGCAATGATGACGCGATGCGCGCGATCACGCTGTATTGCGAGCTGGCTCAGGCGACTGTTCTGGACGGGCTGCAGGCCGAAATGATGGCCAGCGGGTCTGATGTTGGCGCGGCTGAAGTTGCTCCTCAGGAACCAGCTGTTGTTGAAGCTGCTGCTGAAGCTGAACAGCCAGCGGCAACCCCTGAAGTGGCTGCCGAAGACGCCGCTGCTGAAGGCGCATCTGAACAGGCGTCTGCCTAACAGCTACTTTCGCCCGCAAGGTGAACAAGGTTGAGAACGGCCATATCTGCGTGAGATGGCCTTCTCTTCTGTCTTCTGGATTAATAAGGAATTAGGAAAATGAGCGTAACTGCTGCACAAGTAAAAGAACTTCGCGAGAAATCCGGCGCTGGCATGATGGACTGCAAAAAGGCGCTGAATGAAACCAACGGCGATATGGACGCCGCGGTAGATTGGCTGCGGACCAAGGGTCTGGCCGCAGCGGCCAAGAAATCTGGCCGTGTGGCCTCAGAAGGTCTGGTTGCAGCCAGCGTGGCCGGTACGGTCGGCGCGTTGGTTGAGCTGAACTCAGAAACAGATTTTGTGTCCCGCAATGATGAATTCCAGAGCTTTGCCAAAGCTCTGTCAGAATTAGCCCTGGGGGTAGATGATCTGGACGCGCTGAAGGCTGCTGACTTTCCAGGTACAGGCCGCACTGTTGAAGAAGAGCTGACCCAGAAGATCGCCACTATTGGCGAGAATATGACACTTCGCCGGATGGTCAAAGTCTCTGTGGATGCCGGTCTTGTTGTACCTTACATGCATAATGCTGTGGCAGATGGTCTGGGCCGTATCGGTGTTTTGGTTGGCCTGTCTTCATCTGCGGATGAAGCGGCGCTGACAGCTCTTGGCAAACAACTTGCCATGCATATCGCGGCGACATCTCCAGCCTCTTTGTCTGTTGATGATCTGGACCCGGCAATGGTTCAGCGTGAACGTGACGTTCTGATTGAACAGGCCAAAGCCTCTGGCAAGCCTCAGGAAATTGCTGAGAAGATGGTTGAAGGGCGGATGCGCAAATATTACGAAGAAGTCGTGCTGCTTGAGCAGACCTTTGTGATTGACGGCGAAAGCAAGGTAAAGGCGGTTGTTGAAAAAGCAGCAAAAGACGCTGGTTCAGACATCGCCATGTCAGCCTTTGGCCAGTTCAGCCTTGGTGAAGGTGTGGAAAAAGAAGAAACAGATTTCGCTGCTGAGGTTGCTGCCCAGCTTGGCGGTTAACACAGCCTGTTTTTGATGAAAAACAACATTGCCCTCAGGCCGGTTTCGGTTTGGGGGCAAATTCTATCCGCAGCCCTTTTCTACCGGCAGCTTTAATGTCATGATAGGCGGGACTGGCTGCACAGCCCCGGCCACACTCTTGTCAGGAACAGACCCGAAATGACCAGTTTTAAGTACAAACGCGTATTGCTGAAAATATCCGGTGAATCTTTGATGGGCAAACAGGCCTATGGGATCGATACGGATATGGTGTCGCGTGTCGCTGATGAGATTAAAGGCGTTGTTGACCAGGGGATTCAGGTCAGTCTGGTTATTGGCGGCGGTAATATTTTCCGCGGTGTATCCGGGGCGGCCGCCGGCATGGAGCGGGCGACGGGTGATTATATGGGCATGCTGGCGACGGTGATGAACGCGCTGGCGATGCAAAGTGCGCTTGAACAAAAAGATGTCCCGGTCAGGGTGATGTCTGCTCTGCCTATCAGCGCGGTGTGTGAGCCTTATATCCGGCGCCGGGCCATGCGGCATATGGAAAAGGGCCGTATTGTCATTTTTGCTGCGGGTACAGGCAACCCGTTTTTCACCACGGATACTGCTGCCGCGCTCAGAGCGTCTGAAATGAATTGTGATGCGCTGTTAAAAGGAACACGCGTTGACGGGGTTTATGATTCTGATCCTGAAAAAGATCAGACTGCACGGCGGTTTGACGCGCTCAGCTATATGGATGTTCTGTCTCGTGATCTTAAAGTGATGGACGCATCAGCGATCTCTCTGTCACGTGAGAACAATATCCCCATTTTGGTTTTCTCAATCTCAGATTCTGGCGGTTTTCAGCGTGTTTTACAGCATGATGGCGCATTTACCCTTGTCAATGAGGCGGGTAGTCGGTAGTCATTTCAGGCATGAGATGACATAAAGTTCACCAAGGCATGCATAAAAGAGGTCCTTATGGTTGATATGAATGATGTAAGCCGCAGAATGGATGCCTCCGTGTCTAGTCTGTCGAATGATTTCTCTGGTCTGCGGGCAGGCAGGGCCTCTACTGCTATGCTGGATCCGGTTTCTGTTGATGCCTATGGCTCAAAGATGCCATTAAATCAGGTCAGCAATATTTCTGTGCCTGAATCGCGTCTGCTCACTGTCACCGTATGGGATGCGGGGCTGACGGATGTGGTGGAAAAAGCCATCCGTGAATCTGGTCTGGGGCTGAATCCGCAGACAGAAGGCAATGTCATCCGCATTCCGGTACCTGACCTCAGCGAAGAACGGCGCAAAGAAATGGTCAAAGTTGCCGGAAAATATGCTGAATCCGGCCGGGTGGCGATCAGGAACATCCGCCGTGATGCCATCGAAGCCGTGCGCAAGGCCGAAAAAGAAGGTGGCATGTCTGAAGATGAACGCCACGGTCTGGAAAATGATGTTCAGAAACTGACTGACAGCCATATTGCAAAAATCGACGATATGCTCGCCCAGAAGGAAAAAGACATACTCAGCGTATAAGGTAGGGTTATGGCATTAACGCATCTGGCAATCATTATGGACGGCAACAGGCGCTGGGCCCGTCGGCACACGCTGCGGGCGCTTGCTGGCCATGATGAAGGGGCACAGAACCTGAAGACCATTGCCAGGGCGGTTGCTGAACATGGTGTGGATTACCTGACGGTATTTGCCTTTTCGTCTGAGAACTGGAAACGTGCGCAATCTGAAGTTTCAGGTCTGATCAGCCTGATGCGCAGGTTTTTGCAGAATGATATTCAGCAATTGATTGATGATGATATCCGCTTGCTGATCATTGGCGATAGAACAGCCTTTGATGATGAATTACAGGCGCTGTTTGCGGCTGCTGAACAGAAGACCAGCACCTGCTCCCGTCTCACCCTTACCATTGCTGTCAATTATGGGGGCCGCCAGGATATTCTGAATGCGGCCCGGGCCGTGTTGCATGAAAAAGGCGCAAAAGATCGCTTGGACCAGCATGATTTTGAAATGAAGCTGAACACACGGCAACTGCCAGATGTTGACCTTCTGGTGCGGACCGGCGGCGAGAAGCGTCTGTCCAATTTCCTGCTCTGGGAGATGAGCTATGCTGAGCTGTATTTCACAGATGTGTTATGGCCGGATTTCACAACCCAGGACCTGTCAAAGGCGATCAAAGACTATTACAGCAGGGACAGACGCTATGGCGGTGACCCGGCTGGTGCGGCTGGTGATTTAGAAACAAGCAAAAGAGCCTGATATGTCATCCTCTGGGGATTTGCGGGCACGGCTTATCGGGTCATTTTATTTTGTTCCCTTGCTGGCGGCTATGATCTTTGGCTATCCGTTATCCGCGCTTGCCGGTTGTATCGCGATAGGCTGGGTAGCCTATGAGGCCGTCTCAATCCTGACAGGCGGCCGGACAGGCTGGTCACAGCGTTTGTTCTGGCTGGTGATTGTTCTGGCGTTTGGGATTGTGTTTCTGCCTGTATCTTCTGTGTGGATGGCGCTTATCGGGGCAGGGCTCTGGGCAGCCGCTGTTCTGCTGAACAACAGGCGCGAGCCTGCTTTTGTCAGTCTGATGGTGTTCGCCAGCGCAAGCCTTGGCGCGATGTTGGCAAAAGAAAATGGTCATCTTGTTCTGATCTGTCTTGCGGCGGTGATTTCGGCTGGTGATGTTGGCGCTTATATCTCAGGCCGTGTCCTGGGCGGGCCAAAGCTGGCCCCTCAGATCAGCCCTTCAAAAACATGGTCAGGGGCGATTGGTGGTCTGTTCTGTTCTCTTCTGGTGGTCGCCGGGCTGTCTATTTTGTTTGGCGCGCATGTATCAGCCCTTTCGGGCTGGGGATTTGCGGTTCTGGTTTGTGTGCTGGCACAATCAGGCGATTTGTTTGAATCTGGACTGAAACGGCGGCTGGGCATAAAGGACAGCGGGTCATTTGTTCCCGGGCATGGCGGCGCGCTGGACAGGTTTGACGGGTATCTGTCTGTGCTGCCTGTGGTTATGCTGGCTGAGGCAGCTCACTTCACGCCATTCTGGCTCCGGGTTTCCGGGTATTAGGGGGCCGAAAAGGGGCAGGGATGATGCAAACACGCTCACTGACCATATTTGGGGCAACTGGATCGGTTGGGGAAAGCACGCTGAAGCTGGTGCGCGAATGCAATGGCCGGTTTCGCCTGAAAGGGCTGTCCGCACACAGCAATTATCAAGAGCTCAGCAGGCTGGCTTTGGAATTCAGGCCTGAACTGGTGGTGATTGCTGATGACACCCATTATAACGCACTGAAAGACAGCCTGGCCGGAACCGATATAGAAGTGCGCGCAGGCAGCCAGGCGCTGATTGAACTGGCCCGCCAGCCGGTAGATTGCGTTGTCGGGGCGATTGTGGGCATAGCCGGACTTGCACCTCTCTATGCGGCGGTTCAGGCAGGTCAGCAAATTGCGCTGGCCAATAAAGAAACGCTGGTCGCTGCTGGCCATATTATCATGCCTTTATTGGCGGAGACGGGTGCCACCATTCTGCCTGTTGATTCTGAGCATAGCGCGATTTTTCAGTGCCTTAGGGGCGAGCAGAGCGCAGCTGTCCAAGATATTACGCTGACCGCATCTGGCGGGCCGTTCCGCCAGCTGACGCGCCAGCAAATGAGCACGGTAAGCCGGGAACAGGCACTGGCTCATCCGAACTGGTCAATGGGCCCGAAAGTCACCATTGACAGCGCCACACTGATGAATAAGGGCCTCGAGCTGATAGAGGCAAAATGGCTGTTTGGGCTGGGCCCGGAACAGATCAAGGCTGTGATTCACCCGCAGTCAGTTGTCCATGGCCTGGTGAATTTCAAAGATGGTAGCTGCCTTGCCCATTTAGGCGCTGCAGATATGCGCATCCCGATATCTTATGCTCTTGACTATCCTCAGCGGCTGTCCTGGCAGGCAGACACGCTTGATCTGGTTCAACTGGCACAGCTTGATTTTGCGGCAATTGATTTTGACCGGTTTCCTTGCTTTGCCCTGGCCCGGCAGGCGATGGCAGCCGAACCAGAACAGGCGGTTGTTCTGAACGCCGCCAATGAAATCGCTGTTGCGGCCTTTCTGGCAGATAAAATCGGCTATTTACAGATTGCTGATGTAGTTGAGGGCGCGCTGACCCGCTTTTCCGGTTGTGCGCAGACGCTCAGTATTGAAGATGTAATCTTGCTTGACCAGGATGTCCGCCATTTCCTGTCTGCCCAGCCGCAGCTTTGCTGAAGACGGGCGCGCAAACTCTTGTTAAAGGCATGAATTTTGCTGTAGAGAGTAAGGCAAGACATCATATTCAGATATTTGAACCCAACCAAAGGCTGCAGCTGTGGACTATATCCTTGCATTTCTGGCAATCCTGACACCCGTCGTGTTTATTCATGAACTGGGCCATTACTGGGTTGCCCGTAAATCAGGTGTTGTTGTTGAGGTGTTTTCAGTTGGTTTTGGCCCAGAGCTGTTTTCCCGTGTTGACCGTCATGGCACACGCTGGCGCATCGCGGCTCTGCCCTTGGGCGGTTACGTTAAAATGCGGGGTGATGAAAACGCAGCCAGTGTGCCCACCGCAGGCGCATCTGTGGTGACAGGCAGTTTTGCTGCGGCCTCAGTCTGGGCACGTATGGCGATTGTTGCGGCCGGGCCTGCGGCCAATTTTATTTTTGGTATGATGCTGTTTGCGGGCGTCTATATGGGCGTTGGCAAGGCGTTTATTCCGCCCACAATCGGTGAGGTCATCGACGGCAGCGCGGCTCAAGAAGCCGGTCTTGAAACTGGCGATCGGGTGATGTTTGTGGATGGTCTGAAAATTGATGATTTCAATACTTTGCGGACCATTGTCTTTGAAAATCCCGGGCGCCCCTTATTGTTTGAGGTTGACCGGTTTGATGTGCGCACATCCCTGACAGTGACACCGAAAACAGTCTATTCAGAACAGCTGAAAGTCGATTTCGGCCAGCTGGGAGTCCGCTCTGCTGAAGGCGAGTTCAGACGCTTGGGACTTTCAGAATCGGTTGTTCACGCCACCACAGATACAGTGCAAATGACCTATATGATGGTGCGCGGGCTGACACGGCTGGTCACAGGCCAGGCAAATGAAGGCGAAATTGGCGGGCCTGTGCGTATCGCCGAATTTTCAGCAGATGCGGCACGTCAGGGGCTGGTCGGGTTTTTGATTTTCATGGCTCTGATCTCAATTAACCTTGGGCTTGTAAATCTGATCCCCATTCCGGCACTGGATGGCGGGCATTTATTGTTTTTTGTGATTGAAGCGGTGATCGGCAGGCCTCTGCCAGAAGCGTTTCAGGCTGTTTTGATGCGCGGCGGTATCGCGTTGCTGCTGGCCTTAATGGTGTGCGTGACGGTCTACGATATCATGCGCCAATTTTCCTGACCGCTAAAGCAGAACTGGATTTAGGCGTAATGTTCACTACACAATCTGTTCACAATCTGATTATAATGGCGCAAGGCTGGTCAGGGTAGGGATGATCTTAAGATGATGAAACTAAAATATGTGATTATTTTCTGCGTCCTGATTGTCAGCACATTGTCAGCACAGATAGCCCAGGCGCAGTCCACCACCGGTGACCGTTTCCGTGTTGACTCCATTGATATTGAAGGCAATGAACGTGTCACTGATGGCACTGTCCTTGCGTATCTGCCGCTTCAGGTTGGTGATGAAATCAGCCTGACCACACTTGATCAGGCCATTTCGGCCTTGTTTGCCACTGATCTGTTCCAGGATGTGTCGATTTCCCGTGACGGGAACAAGGTTGTGATCACAATCCAGGAAAACCCTATCATCAACCGGATCAGCATCGAAGGCAATGATGTGCTCAGTGATGAGCGGCTGCTTGAAGAATTGGATATCCAGCCCCGCCGTGTCTACACCCGTGATATTGCGGTCAATGCCTCGAAAAGACTGTTGAGCATTTACCGCCTGTCTGGCCGCTTCGCTGCTGAGGTTGTGCCCAAAGTTATCCGGTTGGACAATAATCGTGTGGATTTGATCTTTGAGGTCAATGAAGGTGAGCTGATCAAGATTGAATCAATTCGCTTTATCGGCAATCAGCAATTTTCTGATTATGCGCTCAGACAGGTTATTTCCAGCCGTGAGAGGCGCTGGTGGGCGTTTCTGTCCAGCTCAGACAAATATGACCCCGGTCGGCTTGATTTTGATGTACGTCTGCTCCGCCAGTTTTATCTGGCCAGAGGCTATGCAGATATCTCGGTTGAGCGTGCACAAGGCGGCCTGTTGCCGGACCGTTCAGGATTTGCGGTGACCTTCGCGATTAACGAAGGCCCCCGTTACAAGCTCAGGGATATCTCTTTCACTTCTGAAATTGACAATCTTGATTTGGTCGCCCTTCGTGATGAGGTGCCGATTGACAGTGAGGACTGGTATGACTCACGGCTGATTGAAGAAGGCTTGCTGAACATCACCAATGCACTTGGCAATATCGGCTATGCGTTTGTCAATATCGTGCCTGAACCCAGCACATCTCCTGAAGATCAGTATATTGATATTCTGATCCGCATCGGCACCGCACAGAAAAATTACATTGAACGGATTGAGGTGGTGAATAACACCCGCACACTGGACAGCGTGATCCGCCGTGAATTAGAGATTGTTGAAGGCGATTCCTTCAACCAGCTGAAAATTGACCGCTCTTTGCGTAAAATCAGGGGCCTTGGCTATTTCCGTAACGTGAATGTCGAAGCCTTGCCAGGCACTTCTGAAGACACCAGTGTCCTCAGGCTTGATGTTGAGGAGCAGCCGACAGGTGATTTTTCTGTCGGAGTGGGCTATTCCAGTATTGATAAAGGTACGGTTACCCTCGGCATTAATGAAAGGAACTTCCTTGGTTCCGGCCGGGCGGTCAAATTTGCAGCTTCGGTATCTGACACACGTGCAGATTACCGCGTGGGACTGACCGAGCCTTATTTTCTTGAACGTAACCTGCGCGGCAGCATCGAAGTATTTAATGAAAGCGTTGAAGCTGACACAGTTGATCTAGAGACTACCGGCTTTTCCACATCAGTGTTGTTTGATGCAGCTGATGATTACTACCATCGCATAGGTTATGATTTAGCAAATAATACTGCTAAACAAAAAAGTAGCAAAGCAACATCTTTAACTGGCGAGGAAAACAAAACACTAACTTCATCTGTGTTGCGTTACACACTTGGACGAAGTACGCTTGACAACAGGTTTGACCCGACTGAAGGCAGCATGTATGAGCTGACCGAAGAATATTCAGGTGTAGGCGGGGATGTTACCTATCTGAAATCACGCTTCCGCGCAGCCTATTATCAGCCATTCGCCTTTCGCAAGGTTGTGCTGGGTGTGCGTGGTGAGGTGGGCTATGTCGATGGTCTGGGTGAAAGAGTCACCCAGAGCTCGCGCTTTACTTTGGGCGGGCGCAAGGTACGCGGCTTTGACGGCGGCGGCATTGGCC
>CALKIF010000152.1:0-7824 GCA_937988715.1 uncultured Alphaproteobacteria bacterium
GCAGTGACGGCGCCAGCTGGTCCCGGTTGCGGGCGCTAATAATGGGCGCAGTGATGGCTTTATGCCGCGCAACCCAGGCCACAGCAAGGCTGAGCGGGTCAAGACCGGCTTGTTCGGCGATCTCTTGCAGCTTATCAGCTGCCTGATGCATCCAGGCCTCACCATAACGGGCAGCATATTTATTGTCCCAGCTGAGCCGGCCATCTGAGGGCTGTGCCTGTTGGCTGTATTTGCCAGTCAGCAGTCCACCGCCAAGCGGGCTGTAGCTGATCACCCCAATATCTTCTGCGCTGGCCATAGGCAGTAATTCCACCTCAGCCTGACGTTTGACCAGATTATACATGGGCTGCAGCAATTCGATCACCGGAAAGCCGTAACGCAGAGCCAAGCCTTGTGCCTTCATCACCTGCCAGGCCGAGAAATTCGAAACGCCAAGGTGAAAAAATTTACCCTCTTCTTTCAGGCGCAAAAGCTCTTCAAAGGTCTCTTCCAGAGGGGTGTCCTCATCAAAACGATGCAGGAAGAAAATATCCGTATAATCCTGATTGAGCCGTTTCAGGCTGACTTCCAGCTGCGTGCGGATGGTCTGTGCTGATAAGCCGCCGACCGCACCAGCCTTGGTCACCAGAATGATCTGGTCGCGTTCAGAAGCGATCAGACGGCCCAGAATCTGTTCTGATTTGCCGTCTGTATAGACATAGGCAGTATCAAAAAAATTGATCCCCGCCGCGCGGCAGTCCTGATACATTTCTGCACTGTCTGTCTCGCTCGCCCCGGCCCCGAACTGCATGGTCCCGAAACACAGGCTGGAAGAGGTAAGGTTATGCGGGCCGTAAATACGCGAAGAGGTCATATAATGTCTCCGTTCTGATCAGGTTAAGAATCGGCAGAAAGGTCAGCTTCCATTCTGTGTCTGAGCTGCCATAATGTCGAGCCTTGTGGCGGGATAACCATATCTGTTGTGATCACAGAACCCGCCTTAACATCAACAGCCAGCCGGTTGCCAGCTGCCATATAATAAGGCAAAGGCCCTTTTGTGCCGGACAGAGCCGCCGGATGAAGCTCAGCGGACAGCCCGTCTATTTCATGGTGATGATGATCTGTGATGGCCAGAACCTCACCAGCTGACCAGTCTCTGTTGGCCCGGGCATGAAGATCAACAACATGCCGGATATCCTGACTGCCTGTTGGCTTATCAAGCCAGACTGTTGACATCACAGATATCGCGGCTTCGACACCCAGCAGATGTGACGGGTTATATAAAAGGCCGCGCCTGCCATCCTGGCTGACGCAAATCCCTTTTTCCCGCAGAATCTCCCAGCTGTCATCTTGTTGCGTATCCACAATAACAAACACGCCGCCACCAAAGCTCTGCTCATCCGGGCGGCGCATACAGTTAAACACGTCAATAAACGGCGTCTGGTTCACAATGCCGCCATCTGTATGAAGCGCAAAAAGATCACATAATTCTGTGACCCTGGCATGCGGGGCATGAAAGGCGGGCCGGTCAGGCCGCAAGGCGGTATGATTGCAGACGATCCCCATTTCACACAAATCAGGTACTGTTCGTTGCGGAAACACAGATAATAGGTCTGCACGCCTGGCCAGACTGTCTTTCACAGAACCGGCAAGCGGCCATATATCTGACAGGCCGGGAATCTGTTTCGTCTGGCCGCGCCAGCTGACCTTGTGCGAGGCAAGATCACAGACAAAATCATATTCACTTGACTTGCCTGCCCCCAGAACCGTCATGCCCAGCGTTTCGGCCCAAGAGATTAAAGAGATCAGCAAGCTGGGCTGATCACCATGCACCGGGGTGATGTGCAGGCCAGACGATTTTGCCAGTTTGTGCAGATAAGGCCCGATAACAATATCCGCTTCCTTTGTGACCATGGCCAGATGAAAGCCGGACAGAAGGGCAGCATGCGCAACCTCTGCTGCTGCCTCAGGATTGCCTGTCGCCTCTACCACACAATCCAGATTCAGCCCGTCAATCAGGCGATAATCTGAAGTGATCACCGTCTGTCCTGCAGCAAGGGCGCGGGCGGCGGATTGGCTGGTGTCTGCGTGAACAATGTCAGCCTGATGATAACCAGCTGCCAGCAAGGCCGTGCGGGCCCGGTCAGGGTCCAAATCACAAACCAGATTTATCTGCACCCCAGACAGGCGCCGGCATTGGCGAATAAAGGTCTCTCCAAACTGGCCCGCGCCAATCAGCGCAATATTTATCAACTGGCCCTGAAAGGGTGAAAAAAGTTGGTGGTAATTCATCTTGCTACTCTCATGATACCTGTCTGCTATGCCTGATCACAGATGATGAAGACCGGCGATGTCATCTATACGTTTTGCCTGCAGCTGATTCAGGCTGTCATCTGGTTGCTGGCCGAGAATGCGGGCCCGCAACGGATCATCTGCTGTGACAGAAGAGCCCGACAGCTGTTCTAAAACGCTGTGGCCACAAAAGGGGACATGAACTTCTGAATACCCGCCTTCATGTGCCATCACCAGACGGTTGCCGGTGATCTGCATCAGGGCGTTTGTCATTTCGGCAAATGTGTCAGACCCGCATAACATGCGCGATAACGGGTCAACACCAGAGGCATCAAACCCGCAGGCCACAATCACAATATCCGGTTTGAACGCCAGCAATTTTGGAATCACAAGACGGTGCAAAGCGTATAAATAGGTGTCATGGCCGCCGCCAGGCAGCAAGGGGATATTCAGGTTTGACAGCGCCGCCGACGGGCCGCCTGTATGTTTGGCATCACCGGTATCCAGCGGATAGTTACGTTCCTGATGTATTGAAATCGTCAGCACATCTGCATCATCATAAAAAATATGTTCGGTACCGTTGCCGTGATGAACATCCCAGTCAACAATGGCCACCCGTTCTGTCTTTCCGGCGCGGCGGGCCGCCTGGACCGCAATGGCAATATTATTCAGCAGACAAAAGCCGTTTGGGAAATCAGGAAGACAATGATGACCGGGCGGGCGGGACAAGGCATAGGCATTATCAAGCTGGTCATCAAGAACAGCAAATAAAGCTTGCCTGACCATTCCGGCAGACAAACACGCAATATCATAGCCGCCAGGGCCAAATGGCGTTCTCAGGCCCAGCTCTCCGCCGCTCGCTTCAGATAATTTTCTGAATTCATCAATATAGGGTTTTGTATGAACGGCCAGAAGCTCAACTTCATCTGCCGGGATGATGGCATCTGTACAGACAAGATCAGCTGCCAGACCAGATACATCCAACAGGTTTTTCAGCCGCCGTTTTGTTTCAGGCGCTTCAGGCAGACGTGATGTACCAGATGGTTCGACCAGACCGCCGGCTGGCGTCAGAAAGGCAAAATTACCTGCCCCATGCCAGAAACACCGTTCATGCCAGAAAAACCCTGTTTGCCTCATCTGTTTCTTGCCTTACCTGAACCGTTTACCACATGGCTTAACGGTACTGCGTCACCCGGTTCGGATCAAACATCAAAACAGACAAAGCCAGAATCACACGGCCAGCAGGCCGGGTTTGTCAGGCGTTATCAGGGCGGCCGATAGACAGATAAGTCAGGCCCACTTCCTTCATCTGGTCAGGCTCATAAATATTGCGCAAATCAACCAGAATAGTGCCCGCCATCAGCTGGGTGAACAGCTGCGGGGTCAGGGCGCGAAACTCATTCCATTCGGTGACCACGACCGCGCCGTCTGCCCCGTCCAGACACGCCTGTGCTGAATCTGCGAAACTGACTGTATCTGGCAGCAGATGTTTTGCTTCTTCCATCGCCGCTGGATCATAAGCGGATATGTCTGCACCAGCTTCACTGAGCGCGGTAATGATCTCAATGGACGGGCTTTCTCTCATATCATCTGTTTCCGGCTTGAACGCCAGACCCAGAACAGCGATTTTCCGCCCCTTAACGTCATCTGAAAACGCGGCCTTGACACGCCCGGCCATCGCATATTTACGGGCCTGATTATAAGCGACCACTTCTGAGACAATCGAAACCGGGCTGTCATAGCTTTCAGCTGTCTTGACCAGCGCCAGCGTGTCTTTGGGAAAACAGGAGCCGCCATAACCAGGGCCGGGATGCAGGAATTTAGCGCCAATCCGGTTATCCAGTCCCATCCCTTTGGCCACATCATGAACGTTGGCCCCGACCTTCTCGCACAAATCGGCCATCTGGTTGATATAAGAAATTTTGACCGCCAGAAAGGCGTTGGCGGCATATTTAATCAGCTCAGCGGTTTCCAGTTCAGTAAACAGAACCGGTTTTTCGATCAGATAGAGCGGGCGGTAAAGCTGGCGCATCACATCTTTGGCCCGGTCATTACGCACGCCGACCACAACCCGGTCAGGTCGCATGAAATCATTAATTGCAGAGCCCTCACGCAGAAATTCCGGATTTGAGGCAATATCGAAATCAGCAGACGGGTTGGCGGTGCGGATAACTTGTTCAACCTGTTTGCCAGTACCGACAGGGACGGTTGATTTGGTCACCACCACAGTATATCCGGTCAGATGGCCGGCGACCTCTTCAGCTGCGGCAAACACAAAGCTGAGGTCAGCATGGCCATCACCGCGGCGCGTTGGCGTACCAACAGCAATAAACACAGCATCAGCCGCCTGAACAGCCGGGCCTAAATCCGTAGTGAATGTCAGCCGTCCGGCGCCGTAATTGCGTTTGACCAGATCATCAAGACCCGGCTCATAAATCGGTATAATGCCTTTTTCGAGCGCGGTAATTTTTGCGGCATCCTTATCCACGCAAGTCACCGTGAAACCGAATTCAGAAAAACACGCCCCGGACACAAGGCCAACATAGCCGGTACCGATAACAACGATGTTCATAAACGCCTCTTTTTGTTTTGTAACTTAGCGGTACTGCCGCTCAGTCTGCCTCAGCCACAATCTGCTCAATGCGGGCGGTGATCGCATGCCCCAGCGCGATATGACATTCCTGAATATGCATGGTGATTGTGCTGGGCACAGCAATGAGAAGATCCGCCAAATCCGCCATCTGGCCGCCACCTTCACCTGTCATGGCAATAAAGCTGATTTGTTTGTCTTTGGCGGCTTTTGCCGCGGCAATGACATTTTTCGAATTCCCGCTTGTTGATATACCGATCAGAACATCCCCTGGCCGGCCCAATGCCTGGACCTGGCGGGCAAAAATGCCTTCAAAGCCGAAATCATTCGAATAGGCCGTCAGAAATGATGTATCTGTGGTCAGGGCCAGAGCCGGCAGACCAGGCCGCGGTTTGGTATGATCAAGTGTGGCCACAAATTCAGCCGCCAGATGTTGTGAATCACCAGCCGACCCGCCATTACCACAAAACATCAGCTTGCCACCAGCCAGCATAGACGCGGCAATCATCTGGGCCGCTGTTTCAGCAGAGCCTTCACAGACAGACACCATTTTTTGCTTCACTTCTGCTGACCGGTTCAGAATTTCAGAAATAAGATTGTCTGACATTTAACTCTCTCTTGCCTGACGTTCAGGTCATTGGCTTTCTTGACCCGATCTTTATGTACCCTTATGGTTTTTAGCGCAAGGCTTGTGACAGCGTGATGAAAGAAGTGTGATTAGATGACAATCAAAAAAGCGATTTTTCCTGTCGGCGGATTGGGCACACGCTTCCTGCCGGCAACAAAGGCCTTGCCAAAGGAAATGCTGCCTGTCGTTGACAAGCCGCTGATTCAATATGCTGTTGAAGAAGCTGTCGCCGCCGGCATTGAAGAATTCATCTTTGTCACCGGTCGCAATAAATCAGCTATTGAAGATCATTTCGATCATTCCACTGAGCTGGAACATGTTCTGCACGCCAAAGGCAAAACAGACGCGCTGCAGACCGTTCAACAGATGATGCGGGAACCAGGCTCTGTGTCTTATGTGCGCCAGCAGGAACCAGCGGGGCTAGGGCATGCTGTCTGGTGTGCCCGTCATCAAATCGGAAATGAGCCTGTGGCGGTTCTGCTGGCAGATGATTTGATTTTAGGTGAGCCTGCCCTTGCGGAAATGGTGGCGGCATATCAGGGCGGAAATATGGTTGCGGTTATGCCGGTAGCCCGTGAAGATACCGGCTCATACGGCATTATCACCCCGGGTGAGGAGAGCGGCAATCAGATAGAGGTAAAAGGCCTTGTTGAAAAGCCATCTCCTGAAGCTGCCCCGTCAACCTTAGCTGTGGTCGGGCGCTATATTATCGAGCCAGAGGTGTTCAGCACATTATCAGAAGGAAAAAAGGGGGCCGGCGGGGAAATTCAGCTCACAGATGCGCTGGCCTCACGCATTGGCCATGCCCCGTTCGCCGGCGTGAAGTTTTCAGGACAGAGATTTGATTGCGGCTCAAAGCTGGGCTTTATCAAAGCCAATATGGCCTTTGCGTTGCAACGTGATGAGCTTGGTGCAGAGTTGAGGAAATGGTTGGCAGAACAGCTGGACTCATGAAACATCATTTCCACCCGACAATTTTAAGAAGCTATGATATCCGTGGTCAGGTCGGCACAACCCTCAGCACCGATGATGCCTTTGCCATTGGTGCTGGTTTTGGCCAGCAGATAAAATCAACCTCCAAAGGCCGGGTCGCGGTCGGGCGTGATGGCCGGCTGTCGTCTCCTGAATTGTCTGCTGCGCTGATAGATGGGCTGTGTCAGGCAGGCTGCACTGTTTTTGATATTGGTGTCGGGCCAACGCCGATGCTGTATTTTGCAGACCGGCATCTGGGCTGTGATGGTGCCATTCAGGTCACCGGCAGTCACAACCCGCCTGATTATAATGGCTTTAAAATGGTCCGCGCGCACCAGAGCTATTTCGGTAATGATATCCAGGAATTGGGTGCTGTATGTGCAGCAGGCCTGTCTCTGGGCCCGGCAGGTTCAGTTGAGACCATTTCTGTGTTTGACAGCTATGTTGATCGCTTGCGCCAGAATATTGATTTCGGTGCGTTCACGGTGGTCTGGGACGCCGGTAACGGTGCGGCGGGACCCGCTGTTGAGGCTTTGGTCAAACCTGTTTCGGGCACCCATAAAACATTATTTACAGATATTGACGGCCAGTTTCCAAACCACCACCCCAATCCGGTTGACCCCTCAACCCTGAAATTTCTGAGAGACCAGGTGAAGGCCGCAGATGCAGATTGCGGCATTGGCTTTGACGGAGATGGCGATCGTATCGGTGTGATTGACAAAAACGGCAGGCAGGTCAGCGGCGATTTGCTGACCGCCTTTATCAGCCTGGATATTCTGGATCGTCACAAAGGGGCTGATATTCTGTTTGATGTGAAATCCAGCTCTACCGCGCTTGACCTTGTCCGCCGGGCAGGCGGCACACCGCATCTGTGGCGCACCGGGCACAGCCATATGAAACAACGCCTGAAAGAATTGGGGGCCCCTCTGGCTGGCGAGATGTCAGGCCATATATTCATTGCTGATGATTTTTACGGCTTTGATGATGCTTTATATGTGGCCTGCCGGTTCTTGTCCCGGCTGTCTTTTATGGCGCAGAACACAAATGAATCCCTGACAGATTTCCTTGACCAGCTGCCGCCCAGCTTTACCACGCCTGAATGCCATATCAGCTGTCCTGATGAAGAAAAATTCGCTGTTGTTGAACGGCTCTCGCAACAGATCAGCACAAAAATGCCGCCTGATCAGATTAACCTTATTGACGGGGTGCGCCTGACCACCGATTCAGGCTGGTGTCTTATCCGGGCGTCAAACACTGAACCTGCTCTTGTGGCCCGGGCAGAAGGTGAAAATGAGGCCGAATTGGATCAGATGATTTCCTTCCTGCGCACCAATTTAGCTGAAGCCGGAGTATCCTGGGACGG
>CALKIF010000153.1:0-37773 GCA_937988715.1 uncultured Alphaproteobacteria bacterium
ATTGAAGTGAATGATGAGACCATCGGGCTGGAGGTGATCAAGCAGAGCATTCATGGTGACGGACATTTTCTTGGACATGAACATACAATGGCGGCGATGGAGCGCGACTATTTCTATCCTCTGCTGGCTGACCGCAACCCGCCTGTAACCTGGTCAGAAGACGGACGCTCATCAATGTGGCAAAGAGCCAATAAACAAGCCAAAGAGATATTGGAAAGCTATAAGCCCGCCTATCTGGAGGATAAGGTAGATAAAGCAATCCGAAAAAAATTAAATATATTGCTTACAGATTGAGAATGGCGGAGAGGAAGGGATTCGAACCCCCGGAAGGAGTTTCCTCCTTCAACGATTTAGCAAACCGCCGCCTTCAGCCACTCGGCCACCTCTCCGCAAAATTTTTCGAGGCTTAAGTTGGGATTGCTCCCCACGGCGTTTGTTCCTTCTGCTTAATCGGGCAGGGCTTGTCTGTCAATTTTGAAATGCGGTACTCGTGTTGATTTTTTGCACCGGCCTGGCTGGTTGTCCTTGCCAGATGCTAAATAAATTGTTTTTTATCCGCACAGGTCTATGATTGTGGCCTGAAATGGTCACGCTGGCACACAACAAAGGAAGGCAGAAATGGACCAGCTTACAGCGATGCGCCTGTTTACGCTGATTGCCAAAAACCGTTCATTCAAACTAGCAGCAGAAGATATGGGGGTGGCACCGTCTGTGGTCTCCAAACATCTGCTGGCGCTTGAAAAACATCTGGGCACGAAATTGCTGAGCCGGACAACACGAAGCGTCGATTTAACGGAGATGGGCGAGCTGTATCTGGCCAAATGCTACAGCATCTTAAAAGATATTGATGATATTGAAGCGGTGATCAGTTCAGAAACAGGCCAGTTAAGAGGGGTTTTGCATGTGAACGCCCCGCCGGGTTTTGCCCATCGCCATATCGCCCCGCATCTGGCCTTGTTCTTTGAGCTCTATCCTGACATTCATCTTGATCTGATGACCGCTGGCAATGATTCAGACAAGTTACAGAGCCAGGTGGATATTCAGATACGAGTTGCGGAAACCCGTCAGCAGGACAGCGCGGTAATGCAGATACTGGCCCCGAATAAACGCAAACTGGTCGCCTCTCCTGCTTATCTGGACCGCATGGGCATACCAGAGCAGGTCAATGATCTGAACAAGCATAAGCTGATTACGCTGGAAACAGGTCATCAGAATAATGACTGGCATTTCCGGCTTGATGAGGCAGAGGTGGAAACGTTCCGCGCGCATGGGAATCTGTGTCTGGACAGCGGAGATGCCATTTTACGGACGATTCTGAATGATGGCGGTCTGTCCATGTTGCCAACCTATATCGCCGGCCGTCATATCGCCTCTGGTGCGCTGGTGCCTGTGCTTGACGCGATGGTGGATGAACGGACACCTATCCATGCGTTGTGGCGGGAACAAAACCACCGGGCCCCAAAGATCAAGGTGTTTCTTGAGTTCTTGACCAGCATTTACGGCACTGTTCCCTATTGGGACCAGCAGACAGAAGATAATCAGGCGGCGGCCTTGCGGGCCAGCCTGTAGGCCGCCCCTGACCGGTCGCGCGATCAGCTGTCCAGTTTCGCTTTCAGGATCTGATTGACCATACCCGGGTTTGCCTGACCACCTGATTTTTTCATGGTCTGGCCAACAAAAAAGCCGAACAGCTTGTCCTTGCCGCCGCGATATTCCTCAACCTTGTCCTGGTTTTCAGCCAGAACCTGGTCAATCAGCCCTTCAATAGCGCCGCTGTCAGAAACCTGTTTCAGGCCCTTTTCTTCGATGATATCTGCCGCCTCCCGGCCGGTTTCAACCATATCAGCAAACACATCTTTGGCGATCCGGCCAGAGATCGTGCCATCTGAAATCAACCCGACAAGTGCGCCCAGGGCAGACGGGCTGACCGGACTTTCAGCCAGCGATTTGCCTGCCTTGTTCAGCGCCCCGAACAGCTCAACACTCATCCAGTTGGCGACCAGCTTTTTATCCTGCCCGTTGCTGGCGGCCTCATAAAATTCGGCTGTTTCACGTTCTTCGGTCAGAACCCCGGCATCATAAGCAGACAGACCATAATCTGCTATCATCCGTGCCTTGATCTGGTCCGGAAGTTCAGGCAGCTCAGCCCTGATCTGGTCAACATAATCTTGTGTGAAGGTCAGCGGCAGCAAATCCGGATCAGGAAAATAGCGGTAATCATGGGCATCTTCTTTGCTGCGCATCTGGCGCGTTTCGCCTGTAGACGTGTCAAACAGACGGGTTTCCTGATCAATCTGCCCCCCAGATTCCAGAATTTCAATCTGGCGTTCAACCTCAAAATCAATGGCCTGCATAATAAAACGCACTGAATTCAGATTCTTTGTTTCGGTGCGGGTACCCAGCTCTTCACCCGGACGCCGTACAGAGACATTCACATCCGCCCGTAATGAGCCTTCTTCCATATTGCCGTCACATGTACCCAGATAGCGCAGGATAGAGCGCAATTTCTTGATATAGGCCCCGGCCTGTTCAGCTGACCGCAAATCAGGACGAGAGACGATCTCCATCAGCGCGACCCCAGACCGGTTCAGGTCAATATAGCTCTTTGACGGGTGCTGATCGTGAAGTGATTTCCCCGCATCCTGTTCCAGATGCAGACGTTCAATGCCAATCTCATGGCTGGAGCCGTCAGCCAGCTCAATAATAATGGCCCCCTCACCCACAATCGGCTGTTTATACTGGCTGATCTGATAGCCTTGCGGCAGGTCGGCATAGAAGTAGTTTTTGCGGTCAAATATGCTGAACAGGTTGATTTCAGCATTCAGACCCAGGCCTGTCTTAATTGCCTGACGCACACATTCAGAATTTATCACCGGCAACATGCCCGGCATCGCCGCGTCAACCAAAGAGACATTCTGGTTCGGATTAGCGCCGAAAGATGTGGAGGAGCCGGAAAACAGTTTCGATGCAGAGGTCACCTGAGCGTGAACCTCCATGCCAATGACCACTTCCCAGTCCCCTGTCTGACCCTGTACAAGATTGCTCATCTTATCTTTCTCCTACAGCTTGGCTGATGCGTGGCGCGGTGGCTGGCCTGTAAAGCCGGCCTGCTGCTCAAGGCATCTGGCGACCTGATATAAGGTATCTTCACGAAACGCCCCGCTGAGAACCTGGAGCCCCAAAGGCAGGCCGGATTCTGAAAAACCTGCCGGAACCGAAATGCCCGGCAGACCTGCCAGATTGGCAGGAACCGTAAACACATCATTCAGATACATTGTTACCGGATCATCCTGTTTTTCGCCTAAAGGAAAGGCCGCGCTTGGTGTAGCTGGCGTTAAAATGGCGTCAACTGTCTGAAAGGCGGTATCAAAGTCCTGCCTGATCAGCTGTCTGACCTGCTGGGCCTTCAGATAATATGCATCATAATAACCAGCAGACAGCGCATAGGTGCCGATCATAATCCGCCGTTGCACCTCATCACCAAATCCGGCTGCACGTGTCGCTTCATACATCTCATCAAGAGAGCCATTCGCCACAGCACGCGCCCCATAACGCACACCGTCATAACGGGCCAGATTAGAAGATGCCTCAGCTGGTGCAATAATATAATAAGTCGGCAGCGCGTATTTGGTGTGTGGCAGGGAAATCGGCACCAGTTCAGCCCCGGCCTGTTTCAGCCAGGCCTGCCCTGCTTCCCACAGCGCGGTAATCGCCGGGTCCATCCCGTCCATTACATATTCAGCCGGAATACCGATTTTAAGACCGTCCACACCTTTCGCCATCGCGGCAGTCAGATCAGGCAGGGATAAATCAGCAGAGGTTGAATCCTTTGGATCATGTCCGGCCATGGCGCTGAACATCAGGGCTGAATCTTCAACCGTACGTGTAAACGGCCCGGCCTGATCCAGAGACGAAGCAAACGCCACAATACCCCAGCGTGAACACCGGCCATAGGTCGGCTTCATGCCCACCACACCGCAAAAAGCAGCAGGCTGGCGGATTGACCCGCCTGTATCTGTGCCTGTCGCCAGCAAGGCTGAGCCCGCCGCCACAGCAGACGCAGACCCGCCAGAAGACCCGCCAGCGGCCAGGTCAGCCCCGCCAGAAGCGCTCCATGGGTTAACTGCCGGGCCAAACACAGATGTTTCGTTCGCTGAGCCCATTGCAAACTCATCACAGTTCAGCTTGCCCAGCATCACCCCGCCTTCAGCCCAGAGCTTGGACGTGACTGTGCTTTCATAGGTGGGCACAAACCCTTTCAGGATAGCTGAACAGGCGGTGGTTTCCACCCCGACGGTGCAGAACAAATCCTTCACCCCGACAGGCAATCCTTCAAGAAGACCTGCCTTGCCCTCAGCACGTCTTTGATCACTTTGCTTGGCCATGGCCAGCGCTTGGTCTGCGCTCATCGCCACATAATTATTCAACGTCTTTGTGGCCTCAGCAGCGTCAAGATAGGTTGTTGTCAGCTCAACCGAAGAAATATCGCCTGCCCCAAGAGCCGATGAGGCCTCAGTAGCGGTCAGTTTCAGAAGATCACCCATTATTCTACCACCTTCGGCACGACGAAAAAGCCGCTCGCCTGTTCTGGCGCATTGGCCAGAATATCATCAACCTTGTCACCATCTGAGACCACATCCACACGTTGTGGCAGTGAATGTCCGGTCACGCTTGCCAAAGGTTCAACACCGTCTGTGTTCACCTCATTCAGCTCTTCAATCCAGTTCAGAATGGCGTTCAGCTCACCGGCAATTTTTTCCTGCTTGTCTTCTGGTACATGCAGGCGGGCCAGACGGCCGATTTTTTTGACAGTGTCTTTATTTACACTGGTTTTGTCTGTAGACATGATAGATAGGACCTTCGACAACATCTTAACAATGCAATTGCAACCCGTTCATTAGCAGTGACCATGCCTGTCTGCAACCTTTACGACCTTATAAATGCGATTTCACCCGGACAAAAAGTGTTGGGTCTGGATATTGGCAAAAAAACCATTGGTTTGGCCATCGCTGATCCGCGCACAAATGTCGCCTCTCCACAGCCGGTTTTATGGCGCAAAAAATTCACCCCTGATGCTGAACATCTGATCCGCCTCATCGACGAGCAGAATGTTGGCGGGCTGGTGCTGGGCTGGCCATTGAATATGGACGGCACAGCTGGCCCGCGTTGTGATTCCGTACGGGATTTTGCGCATGCTTTTTTGCGTCTGCATGATATTGCCATCAGCTTTCAGGATGAGCGCATGTCCACACAAGCTGTCGAGAGGAACATGATCGCAGCGGATATGACCCGCGCAAGACGAGCCGTGAGACGAGACAGCCTGGCCGCGGTCTGGATATTGCAATCTGCTTTGGACAGTCTGCAAAGCCAGCCCCCCGGCTAAAGACATCTGGACGGGCGTCAGAAAACCCAGTATAGAACAGGTCAGATGACAACAGATGTAAAACAAAAGACGGCAGCACAGCTGACCGGACGCCATTTGTTAGGGATAGAGGGGCTGAGCGTCCCGGAAATGCAGTCCCTGCTTTATCGTTCCCATTATTTTGCAGACATCATCACCGGCGAGCGCCAGGATCCCGGCCTGCAGACCCTGCTGAAGGGTGTGTCGGTTGTGAATCTGTTCTTTGAGAATTCAACCCGCACCAGAGTTTCCTTTGAGGTTGCGGCAAAGCGGCTGGGCGCGTCTGTTCTGAATATTTCTGTTTCCGGATCATCTGTTAAAAAGGGGGAAACGCTGATTGATACAGCAACAACTCTGAACGCGATGAAGCCTGATATTCTTGTGATCCGCCATCAAAATGCGGGCGCGCCGACCCTGCTCAGCCATCATGTAGATGGCGGCGTTATCAATGCCGGAGATGGGCGCCATGAACACCCCACACAAGCGTTGCTGGATGCGCTGACCATTTTGCGCCGGTTTGGCCGGATTTCCGGGTTGAAGATTGCCATCTGCGGCGATATCGCCAACAGCCGCGTCGCCCGGTCAAACCTGTATCTTCTTGGCGCGTTGGGGGCCGATTTGCGCTTTGTCAGCCCGTCAACTCTGATACCCGCGAATATTGACAGCTTTGGTGTACCTGTCTTTACCGATTTGGAAGCGGGAATTGCCGGAGCTGATATTGTGATGATGCTGCGCTTGCAGACAGAACGGATGCAGGGCCGCGAAATCCCCAGCCAGCATGAATATTTCAATCTGTTCGGGCTGAATGCTGAGAAACTGGCAAAAACGGCGCCTGATGCGCTGATTATGCATCCCGGGCCTATGAACAGAGGCGTTGAAATTGATTCTGTGATTGCTGATGACCATGACCGCAGCCTGATCACCACTCAAGTAGAGATGGGTGTGGCTGCCAGAATGGCCTGTCTTGAGGCTGTGGCGCTATCCTCTCAGAACAAGGGTGGTGCGTAATGCGGCAGTTACTGACAAATGCGCGGCTGATTTGTCCGGCCCAAAAGCAGGATGAGACCGGCTGGCTGCTGATCGAAGACGGAGTTATTGCCGATAGCGGCACAGGGGCAAATGGCAAAGACATCACAGCCGATAAGGTAACCGACTGTGCCGGACAGATTGTCGGGCCGGGCTTTGTGGATATGCGGGTACAGTCAGGCTACCCGGGCGCAGAACATCTGGAGACCTTGGACAGCCTGTTGCAGGCAGCAGCAGCAGGTGGCCTGTCAACCGTTGTGCTGCTGCCTTCAACCATACCGGTGATGGACTCAGCCGCCATGATTGACAGCCTGCAGCTTCGGGCGCGCGGGATTGGCGGGCCGAAGGTGTGTTGCTATGGCGCGATGACAAAAGAGCTTGAGCAGGAACAAATGGCCGAGTTAGGCCTGATGGCAAAGGCTGGTGCGGTTGGCTTTGCCAGCGGCACAATGTCAGTGCAAAGCGCGCTGTCAATGCGCCGCATTATGACCTATGCCCAGATGCTGGATAAGCCTGTCATCCATCATTGTGAAGATTTCAGCCTGAGCGAACATGGTGATATGAATGAGGGTGAAACCTCAACACGGCTGGGTCTGCTGGGCAGCCCGGCTCTTGCCGAGACGATTATTCTGGAACGGGATATCCAGCTGGCAGAGTTAACCGGCGCAAGATATCACGCCAGCCATGTGTCGACAGCTGGCTCTGTTGAGATTATCAGACGTGCAAAACAGCGCGGCATTCACGTCAGTGCAGATACCGCCCCGCCTTATTTCATGCTGAACGAAGTGGCTGTATCCGGGTATGACACACGGGCAAAATTAAACCCGCCTCTGCGCCGTGAAGACGACAGGCTAGCTGTTGTTGCCGGCCTTGCTGACGGGACCATTGATGCGATTGCGTCGGATCATGTGCCGGTGAACCCGGATATGAAGAACCAGCCTTTTACGCTGGCCAGCTCAGGCGCATCTGGTCTGGAGACCCTGTTTGTGTTGACCGCAAAGCTGGTCCATGGCGGGCAGCTGACCTGGCTGCAGGCATTTGATTTGCTCAGCACCGGCCCGGCCCGGCTGCTGAATCTTGATTGCGGCACGTTGCAGACAGGCGCATCTGCTGACCTTGTCAGAATTGACCCGCACGCCTCTTCCGTCATCCAAAGCCAGACCTTTAAATCGCTCTCCCGGATCACGCCGTTTGACGGCCAGCCATGTGAAGGCCAGGTGACAGGGTTATGGGTAAATGGGCAGGCCTGTTTTCCTGGCGCTGATTAACAGATGAGCGAACAGCTGACGATCTTCATTCCCGCATCATTTGCCATCGGCTATATGCTGGGGGCTGTGCCATTTGGCCTCGTTCTGGTGTATCTGGCGACCGGCCAGGATATCCGGACAGTCGGGTCAGGCAATATTGGCGCAACAAATGTATTGCGGACAGGACATAAAGGGCTGGCCCTGCTGACCTTGGTACTGGATGCGCTGAAAGGGGCAATTGCCTATTTTATCTGCAGTTTCTGGCTGTCACCAGACAGTGCCGCCTATGCCGGATTTGGGGCTGTTATCGGCCATTGTTTTCCGCTATGGCTGAAATTCAAGGGCGGCAAAGGTGTGGCCACAGGCATGGCTGTGATTGCCGCTATCTCGCCTCTGGCCGGGCTTGTGATGGCCGCCAGCTGGCTGCTGACCGCTGTGATTACGCGGCTGTCCTCTTTATCTGCGTTGCTCAGCTTTCTGGCGGCGGGCCTGATTGCCTCATTCGGCCCGGTTGATATGTCTGTGCCTGTGCAAATTACGGTCTGGGGGATAGGCGGGTTAAGCTGGATCCGCCATAAGGAGAATATCCAAAGGATCATGACAGGCGACGAAAGTCGGATTTCCTTCAAAAAAAATACATCTGATTAACCGAAAGTTAAGATAAAGCAGTTTATGCTCTGGTCGATGGACCAGAAAAATCTGATCAATAAGCTGCGGTTAATCCGTACACCCAATATCGGCCCGATAACGTGTCAGTTACTGATGCGTCGCTATGGCAGTGCGGCAGCAGCCCTAGAGGCTGTACCGGATTTATCCGCACGCGGCGGCCGGCAACTGAAGCTGGCCACAAAACAGCAAGTCGAACAGGAAATTGAACAGGCCAGCAAGCTGGGGGCGGCGTTTATCTGTTATGGAGATGATGACTATCCCCCTTCATTACTGCAGTTTGATGATGCTCCTTTTGTGCTGACTGTAAAAGGTCATAAGTCTGTCTTGGCGGCAAAGGGCTGTGCGTTGGTGGGGGCGCGAAACGCCTCAATTAATGCAACGAGGCTGGCGCAATCTGTTGCCACAGAAATCGGTCAGGCCGGTTACACCGTAATCTCTGGCCTGGCCAGAGGCATTGATACCGCCGCACATCAAGGTAGCTTAGATACAGGTACCCTAGCGGTTCTGGCCTGCGGCATAGATGAAATTTACCCGCCCGAAAATGCCGAATTGTTTGCCCAGATTGCCGAGCAAGGCCTTTTGATCACTGAGACACCTTTCGGCACCAAACCCACGCCACGGCTGTTTCCGGCCCGCAACAGAATCATTGCCTCACTCAGCCTGGGTGTCTGTGTGATAGAGGCGGCGTTTCAGTCAGGTTCGCTGATCACCGCCCGAGAGGCCGCCGAACGCGGCATAGAGGTTATGGCGATACCCGGCTCGCCTCTTGATCCCCGCTCTCAAGGCACTAACCGGCTGATTCAGGATGGTGCACATCTGGTTCAGTCCGCACGCGATATTCTGTCTGTTCTGGATCAGAAACCCGGCATCAGCCAGCCTGATCTGCCCTCATTCAGCCCGGGCCAATTGCCGGAGGTATCAGATATGACACCTGAAGAGTGGGCAAAAACAAGGCAAATTCTGCTCGAAAATCTGGCTCATGACCCGATTGGTGTTGACGAATTGTGTCGCTGGTGCCATGTCTCTGCGGTAGATGGTCAAGCGATTTTGTTGGAACTTGAACTGGCCGGGGACGTGCAAAGACATGCGGGAAACCGAGTGTCTCGTTTGTATCAGGACAGCTAACGTTCTTGTAAACCTTACATTATTCGCAAAAAAACGACCACACTGGACAAGGCGAAGGGTTGCGTTACATGAAAGTCGTGGTGGTCGAATCACCGGCCAAGGCCAAAACCATAAACCGCTATCTGGGTGACGGGTACACCGTACTCGCCTCTTACGGGCATGTCCGTGATCTGCCGTCAAAGGACGGTTCGGTCAAACCGGATCAGGATTTTGAAATGAGCTGGCAAATCTCTGATTCAGGTGGCCAGCGTATCCGTGACATCAGCAAAGCCCTGAACGGGGCAGACCGGCTTATTCTGGCCACTGACCCGGACAGAGAAGGTGAGGCCATCAGCTGGCATGTCTGTGAGCTGCTGAAACAAAACAGCAAAACACGTGACATTCCTTATGAGCGGGTGGTGTTTAACGAGATCACCAAAACTGCCATCCTGAAAGCCATTGAAACTCCGCGTGGTCTGGATATCGATCTGATCGAAGCCTATCTTGCCCGTCGCGCTCTTGATCATTTGATTGGATTCAGCCTCTCTCCTGTGCTCTGGCGCAAGCTGCCCGGTTCACGTTCAGCAGGCCGGGTACAGTCTGTTGCGCTTCGCCTGATCTGTGAACGTGAAGCCGAAATTGAAGCGTTCCGCACAGATGAGTTTTGGTCTGTTGATACCGATTTCACAACCAAAGACGGCGCCCAGATTTTAGCCCGCCTGACTCATCTTGATGGGGAAAAGCTCGGCAAATTAAGCCTGGGCAGTGAGGCAGAGGCTCTTGCCGCACAACAGCGCATTGAAGCGGCGAGCTGGCAGATCTCGTCAATTGAGACAAAACGGGTCAAGCGCCGCCCGGCCCCGCCCTTTACCACCTCTACTCTGCAACAAGAAGCCTCTCGCAAGCTGGGCTTTTCAGCCAGCCGGACAATGCAAATTGCACAGAAACTTTATGAAGGTATCAACCTGGGCAGTGAGACCACTGGCCTGATTACCTATATGCGGACAGATGGTGTGCAGATGAGCTTTGAGGCCATCGGCCAAATAAGAGACGCCATTGGCCAGACTATCGGTGCTGAGTTTGTGCCTGAGAAACCACGTGTCTATAAGTCCAAAGCCGCGAATGCACAAGAAGCCCATGAAGCGATCCGGCCGACCTCTATCTGGCGGCATCCTGATGAGGTGCGCAAGCGGCTGGATTTCGACCAGTTCCGCCTGTATGAGCTGATCTGGAAACGCGCTATCGCCAGCCAGATGGCCGACGCCCAGCTTGATCAGACCGCAGCTGACCTCAGCGCCACAACAGATCACATCACCATGCGGGCAAACGGGTCAGTAATCGTCTTTGACGGCTTCATGAAAATCTACCGCGAAGACCGTGACGATCAGGAAGAGAAGGCTGCAGATCCGCAAAGCCGTATTTTGCCCCCGCTCAGCCAGGGCCAGGATATGAAAGTTGATCAGGTTCATCCCGAACAACATTTCACCCAGCCCCCACCGCGATATACAGATGCCAGCCTGGTCAAACAGATGGAAGAGCTGGGGATCGGCCGCCCATCAACCTATGCCAGCATTATGCAGGTGATTGAAAAGCGGGGTTATGTGCTGAAAGACGGTAAGCGCTTTATCCCTGAACATCGCGGCCGGATTGTCTCATCCTTTCTTGAAAATTTCTTCAGCCGCTATGTGGAATATGACTTTACCGCAGCGTTGGAATCGCGCCTTGATGAGGTGTCTGACGGCAAGCTGGACTGGCGCAGCCTGCTCAGACAATTCTGGGTCGATTTTGCCGCTGCCGTTGATCAGGCGATGGAATTATCTGTACCAGATGTGATGAAGACGCTGGATAGCGAGCTGGAAAAATTATTCTTCACACCTGATGAAAATGGCCAGATTCAGCGTGTCTGCAGCAAATGCGGTACCGGACATCTGGAGCTGAAGCTGGGCAAGTTCGGCCCGTTTATCGGCTGTAATAATTATCCGGACTGCCGGTTTACACGCCAGATTGTGGCTGCTGGTGAGAGCGATGACAGCGCGCAAGAGCTTGATGATGACAGGCTGTTAGGCACAGATGAGGCAAGCGGTCTGCCTGTTTATCTGAAAAAAGGGCCATACGGGTCTTATGTTCAGCTTGGTGGTGAGGATGTGAAAAAACCGAAACGCTCCTCTGTGCCTAAAGGCAAGCCACTGATGGAAGTTGATCTGGTTTACGCACTGGGCTTGTTGTCTCTGCCACGTGATATCGGGTTGCATCCGCAAACATCAGACATGATTCAGGCCGGGCTTGGCCGTTATGGCCCCTATCTGAAATATCAAGGTAAGTTTACCAGCCTGAAAGATGGTGATGATGTATTAAGTGTGGGCATTAACCGTGCCGTTGATTTGCTGGCAGAGGCCGCAAAAACCGCCGGACGGGTCTTGGGTGAACATCCTGACGGGGGAGAGGTTCATCTGAAGCGGGGCCGGTTCGGGCCTTATTTTGAACATAACAAGCTGCGCGCACCGATGCCAAAGACGCTGGATATGGAATCCGTGACCCTGTCTGAAGCGCTGGAGATACTAGCTGCCAAAGCGGCTCAACCAGCAAAGAAGACCAAAGCCAAAAAGACCAAGGCAAAAACGAAAGCCAAAGCCAAGCCCAAAGCAAAGGCAAAAACAAAAGCGGCGGCGGGCTGAGCAGATCGTGACACGCCGTCCCCCGCCTTTGCCTGATGATGATGCCCTGCAAGCCTTTATCGAGGCCAGCCCTACCCCGCCCAAGCTGAGAGAGATTGCCAAGGCTTTTGGCCTCGTCCCCCAGCAACGGGCCGCTTTGCGGGCAAAGCTTCACGCTCTGGCCGCCGGACAGCCGCTCACAGCAGCAGATCCTGAAGGCCACCCCCCTGCGGTCAGCCTGTTATTTGTCACCTCAATTGACAGTGACGGTTTTGGGCTTGCCAGACCAGCAGATGCCGGAGATGAAGACGGGCATGAGATTGTTGTCCTGCCCTCAGCCAAACGAGGCCGGGCCATTCAGGCAGGTGACCGCATTCTGGCCAGGCTGAAACCAGGCCCAGATGGCCAGCTTCAGGCCGAGGTGATGCGCATTCTGCCCAAAGGCCAAAGCCATATATTCGGCCGGGCAGTGAATACCGGCAGTGCGGCGCGGCCCCGCTGGAGTCTGGAGCCAGCCGAAAAAGGCGGCAAAAGAGATGTTCCTTTAAAAGATACCGCCACCTTATCTTTTTCAGAACATGATCTGCTTGAGGCAGAGCTGATCAAAGAAGGCGGGTATCGGCTGGTGGCACGGCCCATCCGCAACCTTGGTTCAACTGATAACCCCGCCACATTTACAGCCCTTGCCATCGCTGAATTTGGTCTGCGGCATGTCTTTACTGAAGATATGCTGCGCGCTGCTGACAGCGCGATACTGCCGGAGCTGGGCCAGCGGACCGATTTGCGGGCCCTGCCTTTGGTCACGATTGACGGGGAAGATGCCAAAGATTTTGATGACGCGGTGTTTGCCGAACCAGCAGCAGACAACAGATGGCGTCTTATTGTCGCCATTGCTGATGTCAGCACCTATGTTCACAGCGGCGATAGCCTGGACCTTGAGGCCCAACAACGCGGCAATTCTGTTTATCTGCCAGGAACGGTTATCCCTATGCTTCCTGAGGCTTTGTCAAACGGGCTGTGCTCGTTAAGGCCGGATGAGGACCGGGCCTGTCTGGCCGTGGAAATCCTGATTGACGATGAGGGCAAGAAGATTTCACACAATTTCTTCCAAGCCCTGATCCGGTCGTCTGCCCGGCTGACCTATACCACGGTCCAGCAGGTGATCGACGGCGGCATAGACGAGGCAGATTGTGCTGTAAAACCGGGGACGATACATCACCTAGTCGGGGCATATCGCACCCTGCACGCCGCCCGCCTGAAGCGGGGGACATTGAATCTGGACCTCAGCGAGGCGCGGATCCAGTTTGATGAGACTGGAGAGCCTGTCAGCGTTGCCCAGCATTATCAAAAAGAAGCGCATCAGCTGATCGAAGAATTTATGATTCTGGCCAATATTTGTGCAGCCGAAACCCTGGAACAGGCGCGCCAGAATTGTGTCTACCGTATTCATGACCGGCCTGATCCTGAAAAGATAGACAGCTTAAAAGAGCTGACAGAAGCTTTGTCTCTGCCATTTGCAAAAGGTCAGGTGATCACCCCACACAGATTTAATGAGTTGCTGGCAAAGGTAAAAGACACTGATGCGGAAACAGCTGTGAATGAAGCGGTTCTGCGCTGTCAGGCCCGTGCGGTCTACGCACCAGACAATATCGGCCATTATGGTCTGGGGCTGGCCAGATATGCTCATTTCACCTCTCCCATTCGCCGATATGCAGATCTGCTGGTCCATCGCGCTTTGGTCCGGGCCATGGGCGTAACCAGCAAACAGTCCAACGGGGAAGATCGGGACCAGTTGATGCAGATATGCACCGCCATCAGCCAGACCGAACAGACCGCCGCCAAAGCAGAGCGGCGCACAACCGCCCGTCTTGCTGCACGGATTCTGAGCCAGAAAAACATCAAAGAGACTGAGGTCACCATTACCGGCCTAACAAAATCGGGGCTGTTTGTGAAGCTGGAAGACGGCGCCAGTGAAGGGTTTGTGCCAAGGCGGACCTTGCCTGATGATTTTTATGAAACTGTGGCAGGCGGCATGATGTTACTGGGCCGTCATCATGGCTGGTTGTTCAGGTTGGGTGATAGACTGGTCTGCAGGCTGGAGGATATTTCCCCGGCAAGCGGGGATATTACGCTTAGCTGGTGTGAGGGCGGCGAGCGCCAGCTGGATAAAATGCGGGCCCTGCAGAAGAAATATAAAACCAGATCAGGCGGCAGACGACACGCACCGAAACGGCGCCGGCGTTAACAGCCGAAAGCTGTACAGAACAGGGCTGATGATGGCTTGACTTCTCAGCAGATTTAGCGCATACACCAGTCTCATTAAATTTTACGTTCGATGTGGAGCGGATTATGGCTAAGCCAGCGACATTACAGATCAAGCTCGTCAGCACTGCAGATACCGGGTTTTATTATGTGACCAAGAAAAACCCGCGCACCAAGCCTGAGAAGCTGGAGCTGAAGAAGTATGACCCGAAAGCACGCAAGCATGTGCTGTTCCGGGAAGCCAAAATCAAGTAAAGATGACCATAAGCGATTGCCCATGACCTGCGGCATCCGTCTTACACCGTCTGAAAACAGTATCGCTATCATCTCAGATGATGGCGATTTTGTTTATCAGGCTGCCCTCTCCCCTGTTGACAGCTATACCGTATTGCTGCCGCAACTGGCCGCGGCGATCACAGATGCTTGTTCTGAGCAAGATGCAAGCACACCCATAGGTGTGTGCATACAAGGGCATGAAACCACAGCCAATGGCACAATCAAGAGCCTGCATCATCCTTTGCTGGAGGGTAAACCGCTGAAGCGGGATTTGCAGGCAGCGCTGAACCGGCCGGTGATTGTCGCCTCAGAAGGTCAGTGCCTGGCCAGTGCCGCCCGCCAGCAACCCCGATTTTCAGACAAAACTACAATCTTTGCCCTGTCTTTAGACAGCTTTGTTTGTGGCGGCATCATCGTGAATGACCATCTGTTGACCGGCGCACACGGGATTGCTGGTGACTGGGGCCATGTATCTTTGCCGTGGCCGGTTGATTTTGAACTGGATGGCCGGGTGTGTATATGCGGGCGAACCGGCTGCCTTGAACATTTTGTCAATCTGCCTGGCCTTGCTCATGATTATGAAATGCTGACCGGTTCCAGCCTGTCAGCCACTGAGATTATTAATCAGGCCGCAAAAGGTGATATCGTTGCTGAATCAGCAATGCAGGTTATTGAAGACAGGATTGCACGTGGTCTGGCTATGGTTATTGGGTTGCTGGATCCGGATGTGATTGTGATTGGCGGCCTATTGGCAGACAGCCAGAGGCTGTTTACCGCGGTGCCGCGGAAATGGCCAGGCTATATCCGCACATCCCAAGCCAGTGACATCCTCAAACCCGTTTGCGAGGACACGAAAACCCTTGCTGACACCTATCTGATTGGGGCTGCAGGGCTAAAACGCTTTTTGTGACGCCCTTCCGACCTGACCTGTTATGAGCAATCAGGCTGCGGCAACGGCTTTGCGTCTACCAACTTGGCATCAATCGCAAAGGTCCCGTAATCCACCTCATAATAAGACACCACACCGTTTGGCAGCATATGAAAGGTGATTTCATATTCGGGGACAGATTCTGTGCTGTTTGGATCAAAATAAGCAATCTGAATAGGGTAGTAGGACGGACCGGCCAGTTTGCCCAGTTCTTTATCATTTTTCACAGACTGTTGTGAGCCAATGACAGAGCTTGTGCGCTTCAGAGCCCGATCTGGTTCAGCACCAAAAAAGATATGAGCTGAAAACAGCTTTCCGCCCTGCTCTGCTTTGTCCAGCAATTCACGAGTATGCGCCACCGGAAAAAAGACCTGATCGGGAAGCGGCATCGCTATGTCAGGCTGCATCGAAAAAAAGGCTTCCGGCCGATCCGCGACAGGTGGCAGATTGGCATAGCCGTTAAATTGCTTTTCATCTTCGAAAGTGGAGCCCTCGTGAACCTCAAACGAATAGAGCTGGCCGGCCATTTCTTCCCATGAGGAGAAATGAGACGCCATAATCGCGGTTTCACCAGATTGGTAATCAAATTCCAGCACGTAATTTTCAGAAGACTTCCAGCCGTCACAGTCTCTGCGAATCGTGAAATTGGTTTTGCCCTTAACCCCGGCCATCTGTGACTCCTGGCGTACCGACAGCAAGCCCATCTCATAGGTGGCTTCATGCGCCGCAAGTTCTACCGCCCCAACGGAGACAGGCAGGCCGGCACAGATCAGCATAACACCACCACAGCTGTAGCTGAACAGCCGGTTAAGCTGAGGTTTAGATGACATTCCAAGCATGCTGTAATGCTCCCTGCTCTTTGTTGTGAAGCTGTGAAAAACCCTATCATCTAATCAGATATATCATTCGTCAAGCAGGACAAGCGAGGAAACAAAAACTGGGCCAAATCATGTTCCGGCCGCCCCCGCATCGCAAAAAGACGACTGA
Source organism: uncultured Alphaproteobacteria bacterium (assembly GCA_937988715.1). GTDB lineage: Bacteria > Pseudomonadota > Alphaproteobacteria > Puniceispirillales > Puniceispirillaceae > JADHLI01. Next base: position 16,555 of record CALKIF010000153.1, read on the forward strand.
TCAACCAGATGTGCTTTTGCTTTACTGATACGCCAATTCTGCTTAAGACTGAGAGCCATGGATCTTGTACCCGTTCTGATTACAACAACTGAAGACTTGAACTCTGCTCTGGCAGAGATGTCTGGCGCCGAATTTGTTGCTGTTGATACAGAATTTATGCGGGAGACAACCTATTACCCCAAATTATGTCTGGTCCAGCTTTGTGCAAACCAGAAGACAGTCTGTATTGACCCTCTGGCTGAAGGGCTTGATCTGTCTGCTTTATATGAGCTGATGCAAAACCCTGATATTGTGAAGGTTTTTCATGCCGGACGGCAAGATCTGGAAATCTTTGTGCATTTGACCGGTTCTGTTCCGCAGCCGGTTTATGACACCCAGATTGCAGCGATGGTCTGCGGTCTGGGCGACCAGGTAGGTTATGACAAGCTGGTGCAGCATTATACCGGAAAATCAATTGATAAATCTTCACGGTTTACAAACTGGGCAGAACGCCCCTTAACCGACCGTCAGTTGAAATACGCAGCTGATGACGTGATTTATCTGGCTGAAATTTACCCGCAGATGGTGGCGTATCTAAACAAAACGGCCCGCACCCATTGGGTGGAGAGTGAGCTGAATTCACTGACTGACGAATCTGTCTATCTGCCCGACCCGGCCATGATCTGGCGGCGGCTGAAGTTCAGAGGCGGCCGGCCGGATATGGTGAACAGGCTGGCCAAGCTTGCAGAATGGAGAGAGGTCGAAGCCCAGCGGCGAGATGTGCCGCGCGGCCGTCTGTTGCGGGATGATACCTTAATAGATCTGGCAGGAAGCAATCCCAAGACAGGCGCTGAATTCCGCAAGATCAGAGGCTTTCCCGGCGGTGAGACAGGCAAACTGGTCAAACCTGTCCTGAATGTGCTAAAACAGGCAGCAGAAACCCCGAAACAGGACTATCCACGTCTGGACCGGCCGGAAAAACAGGATAAGCCGCCTCAGGCCCTGATCGAGCTTCTGCGGGTTCTGCTCAAACATGTCACAGAAGAGCATGAGGTCGCCCCACGGCTGATTGCAAGCGCAGATGATCTTGAAAAGCTGGCTCTGGATGACAAGGCCGGCATCCCGGCCCTGTCTGGCTGGCGTTATGAGATTTTCGGCCAACTGGCCCTTGAGCTGAAGCAAGGGCGGCTTGCCCTGTCAGTGACAAACGGCAAGACACGTGTGATTTCACTCACGCCCTAGCTCTGTATATCTGCACCTTACCCGTTTGAATTGAAGCTGCCCCCATCGACCAGAATATTCTGGCCCACCAGATAGCCTGAATAAGCTGAGCAGATATACGCACAGGCAAAGCCGAATTCGTCAATATGGCCCAGACGGCCGGACGGATTGCGTGCCTCAAGCTCTGCTCTGACCTCTTCACGTGATTTGTTCTGCTGGCGAGAGGTGTTATCGATCAGACCTTCAATTCTGTCTGTGTTGAACTGGCCGGGCAGCAGACCGTTGATGGTCACATTATGCCGGGCCACCTGGCGGGCAAGGCCGCCGATAAAGCCGGTCAAGCCAGACCGTGCCCCGTTAGACAGGCCCAGCTGAGGGATAGGGGATTTTACTGAGCCAGAGGTGATATTGACAATCCGGCCAAAGCGCTGGTCGATCATCGGGTCGATCACAGCCTTAATCAGCTCAATGGCTGTCAGCATGTTGGCATCAAGGGCCTTAATCCAATCCTCACGGCTCCAGTCCCGGAAATCACCAGGCGGTGGCCCGCCTGCGTTATTGACCAGAATATCTACCTGGCCAGCCGCCTCAAGAACCGCCGCACGGCCCTCTTCACTGGTGATATCACATGCAACCGTCTTAACAGTTACACCTGTATCACTGCGGATTTCCTCAGCCACCTGCTCCAGCAATTCGCCGCCACGGGCGCACATCACAAGATTGACACCGGTTTTGGCCAATGCCCGGGCACAGCCCAGCCCCAACCCCTTGGATGAGGCACATATAATCGCGTTCTTACCGGTTAATCCAAAATCGAGCATCAGATTTCTTCCTTTTTTTCAGTTACTCTTCGTTTATATAAGTTTTGGCTCATGCCTGTCGAGCACCTGCCGGGCAATTGACAGATTGACAGGGGTTTTGCGGGCCAGGGCCAGCTCATCAATATCTGCCGCTATCTTCTGGGCCGCCGCAAAGCTGCGTTCCATCCTGTTCACAATATAATCAAGGACCTGTGCGGTGACCGCACATTGCTTGTCGGCAAAATGTTTTGCCAGCACATCCCGCAACAACTGATCATCAGGCAGATAAATCTCCTGCGCCGCAACAGAGCGTAATCTGGAGCTTAAATCTGATAGGCTGCTCTGATAATGCGCAACTGGCTGTTGGCTGAGAATGAGAAGCGTGCCTGAACGCGAACTGATATGATTAAACAGGTGAAACAACGCGGTATCATCATACCGGTCAGGCTGGCCAAAATCATCCAGCAGCACATGGTGGCCATCGTCAAACTGTTCTTCGTCAAACTGGCTCAGGCCACGGAGCAAAACCGCCTCATGCCGTCCCTGCCACAGACAAGACAGATGGGTCTTGCCACTGCCAGAGGGCCCAAAAATATTCAGCGCCTTATAGGGCAGCGGCCAGTCAGGCCATTTTGCCAGCCAGTCACAGGCAGGCTGATTGGCCGGGCCCAGCACAAAGCTGGTTTCATCATAGGACGGCGGAAGCGGTAAAGTCAGCGGTATCTGCTGCATCATGATCTCTTAAATCCAGTTCGGTTCAGCCTGGATTGACATTCAGCCGGTAAACATCCCCGCTGGCTTCCAGCCTGTAGCCCGTTGACCGGACCGCCATTTGCAACGCTTCAACAGAGCCAGACAGCTTCAGCTTCAGCACACCGGAAGTTGAGGTCAGCCGCAACACCGTAATAGACTGAACGATCGGCAGTTCGGCCAGCAAGGTGCGAAGCCGATACCAAATCTCAAGGTTGTTTACCGGCAGTTCAACATGAATATCTGCCCGGTCCTCAACCTTGTAGAGATTTTCGCGCTGCCAGGTATCAGACAATGTGGTGATGAATGTCTGGCGAAACACATCAAATGCCTCAGGCAGGTTCGTGCGGCCGTTCAGTTCCATTTCAACAGCGTTTATTTCAGACAAAAACGCCCCGTCTGCGTCAAACAAATCAGCTTTCATGACCAGCATGGGCGGAGAGCGGGTGTAATCAAGGCCAGCGTAAATCACCGCCACCTGTTGGGCCCCCGCGGCCTCAGCAGATAAAGCCAGTATATCGGGCTGCTGGCTTTTTATCTGCCCAGGCGGCAGGCGGCGTTCCAGAGCCAGATCTGGTGATAAGGTTTTCAGCCGCAACAATTGATCATCACGCGCGTCAATATCCCGCCACACATCAAGCCAGGTCACATTGCGGGCCCACACCCGGGTACCAGACGGATCTTCCCAGACCGGCAGCAGCAGGATGGGAGAGCTGAACAGCTCTGACCAAGACAGACCCTGTTTGATAAACTGATCACGCATGCGCACAGGATCAAAACAGATGTCTATGTCGGCAATATAACGCTGCGCCAGAGCCGTTTCTGACGATATATGAACAAAATCAATGAAGTCTTCAAATGCGAGGTCTGTTAACCGGTCAGCAGCAGGCTGGTCAGCAAGCAAAAGGCGATTGGTGACAATTTGAAAAGCGTCACTTGTGGCCGCTTCAAGGGCAGCCTTACGGGCCAGTGTGCCGTCAACGCCCTGTGTGTCGAGATGCAAGCCATTCACCGCAAAAGCCGGATTGGGACAGGTCTCTGCCCGCGCCAACGACACGGATAAAGCTAAACAGATCGCCATAACTATGGTATGACTGCGCATGGTTGCGAGACCTCCTCCTATCGACCACTCTACATTAGCGTGAAACTGCGTACCAGACTACTGAATTGCAAAGGAAAATAAAAGGATATGGCCGAAAAGAAAAGCCAGATGACGCCGCTGACCTATCGGGATGCGGGTGTGAATATTGATGCTGGTGACGCCCTTGTAGATGCAATTAAGCCCGCCGCAAAGAAAACAAACAGACCAGGCGCGAACCCGGATTTAGGCGGGTTTGGTGGCCTGTTTGACCTGAAAGCCGCAGGATTTACAGATCCCATTCTGGTCGCCGCAACTGATGGCGTCGGCACAAAATTGGAACTGGCACAGACGGTTGGCCAGCATAGAGGTCTGGGTATCGATTTGGTGGCGATGTGTGCAAATGACATTCTGGCACAAGGTGCACTGCCCCTTTTCTTCCTTGATTATTTTGCTACAGGCAAGCTGGAGCCTGATGTGGCGGCAAGCATCATAGAGGGTGTTGCTGATGGATGCCTGGAAGCAGGCTGTGCGCTGATCGGCGGTGAAACTGCTGAAATGCCCGGTGTTTATCCTGCAGGTGGGTATGATTTGGCCGGATTTTGTGTCGGCGCGGCCGAGCGCGGGCAGTTATTACGTTCTGATCAGACAAAAGAAGGAGATGTGGTCCTGGCCCTGCCCTCATCAGGTGTGCATGCAAATGGGTTTTCGCTGGTCCGTAAAGTCATCTCAACTTTTGAGCTGAATTTGTTTGAAGCGGCGCCCTTTTCTTCTGATATCCCTTTGGGAGAGGCGTTGCTGGCCCCGACACGCATTTATACAGACGCCGTAAAAGCAGCTTTATCTGTTGGCGGTATCACCTCTGTCAGCCATATCACAGGCGGCGGCCTGATCGAAAACCCGCCGCGGGTGTTCGGCGATGATCTGGCGCTTCGGCTTGATGTGAGAGCACGTCCATTGCCGCCCGTGTTCAGATGGCTGAAACAGACAGCCCAGCTGGATGTCTATGAGCTTGCCCGTACCTTTAATTGTGGCATCGGCATGCTGATCAGCGTTTCACCAGACAAGGCCGAGCAGGTCAAAGATAAAATTATGCAGACAGGTGAGGATTGCTGGACAGCTGGTGAGATGATTAAACGAGAAACGGATGCTGTCCTGCTTGACCATGCCGAAAAGGCATGGGCCTGACCCATAAGCATAATAAGCGCGCGCCATACTACAGGATAAGATGATGAAGATTGCCATCCTTATTTCCGGCCGCGGCAGCAACATGGCCGCGCTGGCAGAGAACAGACAGGGCTTTGAAATCTGTCTTGTTGCCGCAGACCGCCCTGCCGCCGGGCTGGAAACAGCGCAGAAAAATGGCCACAGAACAGCGCTTATTGACCGCAAGAAATATCCCGCAAAGCAGAGCCATGAGGCCGCGCTGGCTGACGAAATTGCCGCCCATGATCCAGACTGGATCATTCTGGCTGGTTATATGTCTGTGCTGTCTGAAACCTTTATCAGCCGGTTTGATGGCCGTGTGCTGAATATTCATCCCTCACTGCTGCCTGACTATAAAGGGCTGAACACACATGCCCGTGTTCTGGCTGACAAGAAGACGCATCACGGTGTGTCTGTGCATCTGGTCACCGCCGCGTTAGATGATGGCCCGTTGCTGGCCCAGATGAAGCTGGCAGTAGCCCCGAACGATACAGAAACAAGCTTATCTGAACGGGTTCTGGCCCTTGAACACCAGCTCTATCCAGCGGTTATCACCGCCCTTGCTGAAGGCTTTGTGCATGTTGAAGGGCTGAACGTCAGATGGTCAGATACAAGCCGTCTGCGCTCTATTACAGGCGGGGTTGTCTGTTTTCCCCCGCTTGACTGAGAGTCAGTCATCTAAAAAACAACCCTGAGGATCTTGATTTAACCATCAAGCAAAGGCATAACAAGCAACACAGGGTGCGAACAGCCAGTCGGGGGCAAAGACCATGAATACAGATAAGTTTGATAAGCACGCGAAAGCGAATCTGGCCTTTTATGAAGGCTTTATGAATTTCACGAAATACACCATTGTGGCGATTGTGATCACATTGGCACTGATGGCATATTTCCTCGTTTAATCCAGAGGACGTCTTCATCATCAGGTAAAAAAAAGCGAGGCTGATACAGCCTCGCTCTTTTTTTGATTTTAAAGCGGCTAAGGCTTAGCCAACAATATCGCTGTCTGTGAAAAAGTGACCAATTTCAATAGCGGCGTTTTCATCACTGTCTGAACCATGTACAGAATTGGCTTCAATTGATTCTGCAAACAGCTTTCTGATTGTCCCGTCAGCAGCATCAGCAGGATTTGTTGCGCCCATGATTTCGCGATAAGATGTTACCGCATTTTCACCTTCCAGAACCTGAACAACAACAGGACCTGATGTCATGAACTCAACCAGGTCGTTGTAGAACGGCCGTTCAGCATGCACAGCGTAGAATGCTTGTGCCTGTTCACGAGTCATCTGGATCCGTCTCTGGCCGATAATGCGCAGCCCCGCTTCCTCAATTTTAGCGTTAATCGCCCCTGTCAGATTACGACGTGTGGCATCTGGTTTGATAATCGAAAATGTGCGTGTAACCGCCATGATGATGTCCTTTTGTAAAAGATAACTGACCTGTGCCGCCTTATAACAAACTCAGGCGGGATGACAAGGGCTATTTTCTGATGCTGACCAGCCTGTTTTGGCCTGTGGCAGGCGTGTTTATTTCTTTTGGCTCCAGCGGCCCTGCTCATCCTGAGAAAAATAACGGCAGCTTACCTGTTCCAAAGCCGACCACCGGCGCCAGCTGTCTCTGGCAACGGCTACAGCTGTCTCGCTGGTGCCGTCAAAAAGATTAAAGATACGGTCAAACTGCTGAATATCTGGCGGCTCAAGACCGGCTGTAAGAGCAAGATAGCGGGCTTTGATCTGGTTTGCCCCCACATCACTGCTGAGCCAGACACTGGCATGCTCATGCCCCTCAGCCATATCGCTGTCATGAGCAAGGAAGCTGTCTGGACGAAACGACCATAATTTATCACTGATTTCAGCAAAGCTGTCTTTTTGGCCCAAAACCAGAAGCCTGTGCCCTGAAGCGACTGTTTTATGCGCCAGCATGGCCAGAGGTGTGGCCAAATCAGCATCACGCAAATGATAGAAATCGATCTGTAAAGACCGTGGAGCGTTTGGATCAGAAGACTGGCTGCCTGGTTGCCCCTCTGTCATCTACTTCATATCCGTCCAGTCATCAATCAGCCGGTTCAGCAACCGCACGCCAAAGCCGGTTCCGCCCTTAGGCACGGTTGGCTTGGCTTTGTCAGACCAGGCTTTGCCAGCAATATCCAGATGGACCCAGGGGGTATCATCCTTGATGAAGCGTTGCAGAAAACAGGCAGCGGTAATCGACCCGCCATAGGGCCCGCCAATATTCTTCATATCCGCAATATGGGATTTCAGCATGTCGTCATAGGCTTGGCCCATCGGCATACGCCAGCATTTTTCATCGACCTTGCCGCCAGCATCAGATACCGCCTGTGCCAGCTGGTCATTATTGGAAAACAGCCCGGCATATTCCTTGCCAAGAGAGACAATGATGGCCCCGGTCAGGGTGGCCAGATCAACAATGGCCTGTGGCTTGTAGGTGTCCTGAACATAAGTCAGAACATCAGCCAACACCAGACGCCCTTCTGCATCTGTGTTGATCACCTCAACCGTCTGGCCAGACATTGACGTGACTACATCTCCTGGTCTCTGGGCATTACCGTCAGGCATATTTTCAACAAGACCAATAATGCCGACCACATTGCGTTTAACCTTTCGGCCGGCAAGCGCATGCATAGCCCCGGTTACAGCCGCCGCGCCGCCCATATCCCATTTCATATCTTCCATGCCTTTGGCTGGCTTCAGGGAAATGCCGCCAGTATCAAAACACACGCCCTTTCCCACCAAAGCAACAGGAGCTTCGTCACCACCGCCCTGCCAGTTCATCACAACAACAGCTGAATCACGGCGGGAGCCTTGCCCCACGCCAAGCAGCGCCCCCATACCCATTTTTTCCAGCTCAGCCTCAGCAATGACCTGAACATCCAGACCGACAGATTCAAGTTCTGTACAGCGTCTGGCAAATTCGTCTGGATACAGGATATTGGCAGGTTCATATAACAAATCACGTGCCGTAAATACGCCATCAACCAGCGCCTTTTGCTGGTCCCAGTCCTTGGCCAGATTTGCCTCATTATCTGTCAGAACCAGCAGCTCAGCTGATTTCTCTTCATCCTTTTTCACGGTGAAATACTGGTCAAAATAATAGCTGGCAGACAGCGCCCCATTCAGCACAGACTGCATGATATCTGCCGGCAGAAGGTCTGCGTCCATCTGTAGCTGGTGAAACGGCGCCAGTTTCATCTGCCCGTAAAGACGGCCGCCCCAGGTCTCAGCAGACATGCCCGCATCCAGCCCTTTACCAATTCCTGCGACCAGAATCGGCCCTGCTTCTGTATGTACCTGCAGGAACTGACCAGATTTGCCGGTGAACTCTGCAGACGCGCATACCTTCATCAGCGTGTTGGTTTGCGCCTCATCAAGGTGATTTACAAAACCCGAATCTGAATGCATGAGCACCAGCCTGACATGCGTGTCGATTGATTTGCGTGAAAAATGAATATTTAGACGATTTGGCATGTCTTCACCTGTCTGCGTTAAACTGTCAGCTCACAACCTGATTGATCATATGTAGGTAAGACAGGGCAATTAATCCAGTAGTTTATCCAATTGATGAAATTTGTTCTGCCCCCCTTCCGCGCATAAAGCTGACTAGGAAAACAAAGCTGAATATGCTAGAAGTTCACGATTCCGAATTTTTTGTCGTTACTTCGGATTGACATGATGTGTCTGGTACACAGGAAAAAGACTTTATGAATTTCCACGGCTATTTGTTCCGCCAGTTCTTTTTTACCACCTTGCTGGTCCTGGCCAGCCTGTTGGGGGTGGTGTGGCTGAACCATGCGCTGAGGATGCTGGAATTGGTGGTCAATAAAGGGGCAAAATTCACAGACTTTCTGATGTTGTCTTTGTTCCCCTTGCCCTTATGGCTCATGATTGCGCTGCCCATGGCCGGCTTTATTGGTGTGATCTGGACAATTTACAGATTTCTGTCTGACCGCGAGTTGATCGTGATGCAGGCCGTGGGGCTGAGCCCCCGGCAATTCAGCAAAATGCCTATCTTATTTGGTGTTTTGCTGACCAGCTTGCTGATGGTGAATTCAGTTGTGGTCCTGCCTTATGGATTTTCAAAATTCAAAGAATTACAAATCCTTGTCAGAGCATCTATCCCGAAGCTTCTGGTTCAGGATAATGTGTTCATGGATATCGCTGATGATCTGACTTTATATGTCGGAGAGCGCGTCAGCCAGAATGAAGTGGGACAAGTCTTTATCCAAGATGCCCGCAACCCTGAACGCCTTGTCACGCTGACATCAGAAAGCGGCCAGTTTTCAATATCGGGCGGACGGCCTTTATTTGTGTTGCGCAACGGCCAGAGAACAGAATTGGCTGTTGATGGCACTGCCACAGCCTCTTTATCGTTTGAGACACACGCGCTTGATATCGGCACGCAAACCACTGATGAGACGAAGCGGGATATTATTGATGCAAATGAGGAAAGTATCTTTAATCTGCTGAACCCGCCAGACACGATACCGGCTGTTTATGCAGCAGAGCGAAAAGCAATGGGTCATTACCGGCTGGCCTCTCCATTCCTGGGCCTTTGTCTGGCTATTCTGGCAACCGCCATCATGCTGCATGGCCGCATTTTAAGAGAGACAGTGAACAGGCGTATTATGACCGTTGCGCTGCTGGGAATTCTGATACAGGCAGGTCTGATCCTCACCCGCTCCATGACAGCCAGCACGCCTATATTATGGCCCTCTATGTATCTGACTGTCCTGCTGCCGATAATGGTGGGCTTATATATGCTGTGGAATCCGACCGCCTTTCTGACCACATGGGCCCGTCTTAAGCACCGTGCGGCACTCGCGCTATCAAGCAAGGGGCAGGTACAGTGAGCTTTTTCTATTCAATCCCGCTGACCCTGTTCAGCTACATGTCCCGCAAATACGCTAAAATCGTTCTGCTGACTTTTGCCGTATTGATCAGCTTTATTACCTTTATTGAGATCATTGAGCTGTTAAGACGAGCCGGGCAAAAAGCCCCAGACCTGTCTTCACTCTACATCGTTTTCTTAGGCATCATAAATGTGCCCACATTAATGGACGAAATTCTGCCTTTTGCGGTTTTGTTCGGGTCCATGATTTGTTTTTACATGTGGGGCAGAACACATGAATTTCTGGTCGCCCGCACAACCGGACAGAATATCTGGCAAGCCTTGATGCCGGTGATTGTGACGGTGTTCATCTTTGGCCTGTTTCACATAACCATTATCAACCCCATAGCTGCTGCCTCAGCCAAGCAATATGACTATCTGCTGGAAAGTATTTTTGGCCGCAAGGACCAGTCAGAATTGTCCATTTCAACAAACGGTATCTGGATGCGTGATGTTGAGGCTGGCAATAATTTTATCATTAATGGCAAAACGCTTCAGGTTGACAAGGCTGTCATTACTGCACCGCTGATTTACCAGCTTGAACCAAACGGCCAGTTATCCTGGCGGCTTCAGGCTGATGAAATGAAGCTGACAAACAAAAGCTGGATCATTTCAAACGCAACACGAATCCAAAATGACGGCCAGCGGTTTTTTCTGGGTGATGTGATGCTGCCGACTGCCCTGCAGGCCTCAGATCTCGCTGAGAGCAGCCTGCCGCCAAAGACCGTCAGCATTTATAAATTACCCAGTTTTATTGCCGTCCAGAAACGAGCGGGCCTTCCGGTCAACCAGCATCTGGTGTTTTTCCATCAGTTATTGTCAACACCCTTTAAGCTGATCGGGCTGGCCCTTCTTGCTGCCAGCTTTACCTTGCTTCATTTTTCACGGCAGACAAAAACAAGATTGATTATTCTGGGACTGGGCAGCGGTTTTGCTGTTTATTTCCTGTCTGATCTTGTCTATCTACTTGGCAATACAGCGAAACTGCCCTATGTGCTGGCTGGTTGGGCGCCAGCTCTGTTAATCTGTCTGTTCAGCGGCTTTCTTCTGGCGCGCGTCGACGAATAAAGGATCATCATGATGTCAGAGACGTATCAAGGCTATGGCGGTTTGGTTCTGCACGCTAAGCGGCTGGTGCACATGGTCCGGCTGAGCTTGTGCCTCAGCGCGGTGTTCGCCGCTCTTTTCACGGTCCTGCCTGTTCATGCCAAGGATGAGATCAGGGTTATCGCTGTTGTGAATGGCGAGCCTATCACCAATTTTGAGCTGGCTGACCGGGTTCTGTTTCTGCGGGCTGTATCGCAACTGAACTTGGCTGAGCAGGAGTTACGCCGAGATGCCTTGCAAGGCCTTATCGGTGACAGGTTGAAAACCCAGTTCGGCAAAACTGTGGTCCCCGGCATTGTGCCGCAACTTGATGGAGCGGCCCGTCAGATACTGGATCAGAATTTCGGACGTGAGGGCACACCAGGTTCTGCAGTTTTGAAACAGCTGAATATCCCGCAGCGTACTGTTCTGAATAAAATCAAAGCCGATATTTTATGGGGAAACAGCCTGCGCCAGAAATTCAAGCGGCAATTCAGAAATATCAGCAAGTCAGCAGAACAAGAACTGAACAAGCTGAAGCAGCTGAAAAGTGAACCGCAGATCAGATTCAGCGAAATTATCCTGCTGCCCAATCCGAACCGTTCGCTTGAGGAAACCGAAGCGCTGGCTGAACAGATTATCGCCGCTCTCAACAAAGGAGCAGATTTCGCAAGCATCGCCCAACAATATTCTGACGCTGCAACATCCGGCAGGGGCGGGCTTGTTGATTGGGTCTTTGTCTCGCGGCTGCCTAATCTTGTCAAAGATCCTTTGGTGGCAGCAGACAAAGGTGAGGTGGTCGGCCCGCTGGTCTTTGGTGGTCAGGTCTTTATCTTGCGCAAAAGAGATATGCGGGAACTGGGTCAGATGGACCCGCTTGCGGCAACTGTTTCGCTGGCACGTGTGGTTGCCCCAACGCCGGCAACAGCCTCTGCAGCGGAAAGAGAACAAGCCGCCGAGCTGTTACTGCAACAGGCACAGGGCCTGAACAGCTGTCCTGAGCTGGCTGAATTGGGCAGAAGCCTCGCCCCCGACATCCCTTCTGAGATCAATGATATCAGCATCGGCAGCCTGTCGCCTCAGTTGCAGAGAGTTATTCTTGATTTAGACGTTGGCCAGACAACCGCCCCGCTGCCGTTCAGTGAAGGTATGGTTATCTTCATGCTGTGCGACAAATCTATGCCCGGCTTTCAATTGCCTGATATCAAGGTCCTTGAGCAGGCTGAACTGGAAAAGCTGCTGTCAACCATCAGTGGCCGGTTTCTGCTGAGATTACAGAGGCAAGCCAGCATCACCTACAAAGACGAAAGCCTATGAGCGACGGTAAGCCAGTTCTTATCACGCCTGGGGATCCAGCTGGTATCGGCCCGGAAATTGCCCTGCGCGCATGGGCGAACGGCACCAAAAATATCGTTCTTATGGGAAGTATCGAGCATCTGTCAGAAGTGGCAAAGGCAAGCGGGCTGAATATTGACTTTATTCCTTTTGATAAAAATACCAGCGAAACAAACTCATCTTGCCGTGTGATGGAGCTGGACTGGCCTGTCTATCCGCAGCCAGGAACACCCGCAGCACAGAACGCCCCGGTGATCATCAGCGCGATTGAACAGGCGGTCCAGAGGGTGAAAGCTGGCCAGTTTTCAGCTGTTGTTACCAATCCCATTTCCAAATCGGTTCTTTATGAACATGGCTTTGAATTTCCTGGCCATACAGAATTTCTGGCCGCATTGGACGGGCCGAACAGCTTTCCGGTGATGATGCTGGCCAATGCTGAGTTACGAGCTGTGCCCCTGACCATACATATTCCGCTATCTGCGGTCGAAGCGGCAATAACAGCTGAATTGTTTACAAAAACAATCTATGGGCTTGAAGCCGGGCTGCATCGCTATTTTGGCTGTCATAAGCCCCGGATCGCTGTTGCCGGGCTCAACCCTCATGCTGGCGAAGGCGGGCATATTGGCCGGTTTGAAGCCGACACTCTGCCCGGCCTGATGGCATCTGCCCAAATCCAAAAGGCCAGTTTGTCCGGCCCTTATTCTGCCGACAGTTTATTTCATGCTGACCGACGCGCTGATTATGATGCTGTGTTATGCATGTATCATGATCAGGCGCTTATTCCTGTCAAAACCATTGATTTTCATAACACGGTCAACGTCACCTTAGGACTAGGTTTTATCCGTACATCTCCTGACCATGGCACAGCCTTTGACAGGGCCGCGGGCTATAACAGTTCTCCAGACAGTTTGATAAGCGCGATAAGGATGGCCCAAAACATGGCTGACTGTGCCCAAAATGGCTGATGGCACCGACATTTCTGACAGGATTCTGTCCCTGCCGCCCTTGCGGACACTGGTTGACCAGACCGCATTAGACGCGAGGAAATCACTTGGACAGAATTTCATTTTCGATCTGAATCTGACCCAACGTATTGCCAGAACCGCCGCCCCCTTCACCGGCAGCGTGTTTGAGATTGGCCCTGGCCCCGGCGGGCTGACTCGTGCGTTGTTTCTTGAAGGGGCCAGCGATGTTACCGCCATTGAAAAAGACCGGCGCGTGATCAGCTTCCTTGACCATTTGGTCGCCGCAACAAACGGCCAGCTGAAGCTGATAGAGGCTGACGCGCTCACCCAGCCTGTCTGGGAAATGGGACAAGCCCCGCGGAAAATTGTTGCCAATCTGCCCTATAATATTGCCACTGCCCTGCTGTTAGGCTGGCTTGAGCATGCTCACGCCTTTGCCTCAATGACACTGATGTTCCAGCGAGAGGTGGCGATGCGGCTGGTGGCCCAGCCTGATGAGAAAGCCTATGGGCGTCTGTCTGTCATCACGCAGTGGTTATGTGAGGCTGAGCTGAAATTTGATATCCCGCCACAGGCCTTTGTCCCCCCACCGAAAGTCACCTCATCAGTGGTTCATTTAGTGCCCCGCAGCCAGCCCTTATTTGACTGCCGAAAAGAGGATCTGGAAGCCGTGACCGCTATCGCTTTTGGCCAGAGGCGAAAAATGCTGCGCGCATCTTTTAAAAAATATGGTGGCGAAGCTATGTTAACCAAGGCCAATATTGACCCCTCTGTTCGGCCACAACAGCTGAGCATAGAGGCGTTTTGCCGGCTGGCCCGGTATATGCACGCAAACCAGCTGCTGGGCTGAAGCTGGTGACGGGCTACTAGCGGCTATCCTCACGCAGCTGTTTCATAAAATCTGTCAGGCCCGCTTGCCGGCTGATCCGCAACCGTTCTGCCTTCAGAATTGTGTGCACCGCCTCTATCGACGCCTCTAGATCATGATTCACGATAATATAATCATATTCTGGATAATGGCTCATCTCATCTGCGGCGCGGGCCATCCGGCCAGCAACCACCTCAGCTGAATCCTGCGCCCGAGACAAAAGACGGCGCTCCAGCTCTGCGGTTGACGGCGGCAGAACAAACACAGACACCAAATCCTCGCGCGCCTTTGCCTTAATCTGCTGTGTGCCTTGCCAGTCAATATCAAACAGCACATCACCACCGGCTGCCAACGTGTCCTGAACAGGCCTCAGCGGTGTGCCATAATAATGATCAAAGACTTGAGCATATTCTAAGAACAGGCCCTTATTGACGTCTGTCTTAAACTGATGTTCATCAACAAAGAAATAATCTTTGCCTTCAGTTTCGCCTGGGCGGCGCTGACGTGTGGTTGCTGAAACAGACATGGTGATGCCGGGATCGCGTTTCAGCAATGCCCGCGCAATAGATGTTTTGCCTGCCCCTGAAGGCGAGGACAGCACAAGCATCAAGCCTTGTCTTGTTATCATGACCTCCCCCTATTCTGCTGAGGCTTTGTTTTTGCGAATAATCTGTCTGTACTGTCTAACATTCCGGTTATGAGCGTCCAGTGTTTTTGCAAAATTATGCCCGCCTTTGCCATCAGCCACAAAATAAAGAAAGTCTGTGTTTTCCGGATGAGCGGCCGCATGTAATGAGAGATAGCCTGGATTTGCAATCGGCGACTTGGGCAGCCCCTTGAACCGATACGTGTTCCATTGATGCCGCTTGGCAAGGTCAGATTTTGTAAGCACCTTTGGCAGCGGCTTATCACGGGCCAAACCATAAGCCACTGTCGGGTCTGACTGAAGCCGCATATCCTTCTCCAGCCGGTTGATGAAAACTGAAGATACCAGCGGTTTTTCACCTGACTGCCCTGTTTCTTTTTCGATTATGGAGGCCAGTTTCACCAAATCTGCTGGCCGGTCCAAGGGCAGGCCGGGTGCGCGTTCAGCCCAAATTTCGGCTAATGTGATCTCCATCTTTGCCTGCATCTGTTCCAGCAGAACCCGCCTGTCTGTGCCTTTGGTATAGAAGTAGGTATCGGGAAATACGCTGCCTTCCTCAGGGGGGCGCAGAATAACAGAGCTCATCGCCTCAGCGTCATTCAACGCTATCATAACATCATAACCGCGCCAGCCTTCAATGATGGTCAATTTGCGCTGAAACACGCGGCCGGCATGAAGGATCTGCATAATCTGATCAAGAGAGGCCTGTGCCGGTAATTCATATTCTCCGGCCTTTGGTACAAACTCATCTGTGGTCAACAACACCGCCAGCTGAAGCTGCCAGGGATGGCTGATCACACCAGCACGGTGCAGATCATATCTGAGCTTGAACAAACCCGTTCCAGGAGACAGATCAAACAAGACAGTTTCGGTGTGCGGGCCTTTTTGGGTGCGCATCACATCACTGTAAAGATAGCCAGCCAGCGCAGTGGCGAACACAGCCATCAGCGCGACGACAACCAGCCGCTTTACCAATCTGAGCAGGCGCCGTTGGGGTTTGGGCTGTTCAGCCGGGTCCTGTTCAGCCTCTGTCACGCGTCAACTTTGCCGATAATCAGAGACGCATTTGTCCCGCCAAACCCAAAGCTGTTTGACATGGCGTTGCGCACAGGTCGCTTTTTGGCTTCCAGAGGCACCAGATCAAACCCGTCCAGCTTTGGTTCCGGATCTCTCAGATTCAGGGTCGGCGGCACAATATCCTGATCCACAGCCATGGTTGAGAAGATCGCCTCAATCGCGCCTGCTGCGCCAAGCAGATGTCCGGTTGAGCTCTTGGTCGATGACATAGAGGCGTCTGATCTATCGCCCAGCAGGCGTCTTACAGCATTCGCCTCAATCACATCCCCAAGAGGCGTTGAGGTGCCATGCGCATTGATATAGTCAATTTCTGTCACATCAAGGCCAGCCCGTTTCAGAGCTGCTTCCATCGCCCGGAACCCGCCATTGCCATCTTCAGCAGGCGCGGTAATGTGATAAGCATCACCAGACAGGCCATACCCTTTCACCTCACCATAAATGCGTGCCCCTCTGGCTTTGGCATGTTCAAGCTCTTCCAGCACAACAACGCCGGCCCCCTCGCCCATGACAAAGCCGTCTCTGCCGGTATCATAAGGACGTGAGGCAACCTCTGGGGTGTCATTATAGGATGTAGACAAGGCCCGTGCGGCAGCAAAACCAGCAATGCCAAGGCGGCAGACCGCCGCCTCTGCCCCACCGGCCAGCATCACGTCTGCATCATCAAAGGCGATCAGGCGCGCCGCGTCACCAATTGCATGTGCCCCTGTTGAACAAGCGGTGACCACAGCATGGTTTGGCCCTCTATAGCCAAAACGGATGGAAATCTGGCCTGAGATCAGATTGATCAGGGCAGATGGAATAAAGAACGGGCTGATCCGGCGCGGGCCGCGGGCATCAAGCAGCTGGCTAGTTTCCACGATTGTCTGTAATCCGCCAATCCCTGAGCCGATCATCACTCCTGATCTGTCCTGATCTTCTATCTTCGTCGGCAGCCACCCAGAATGATGAACCGCTTCCACCGCCGCAACAATTCCCAGCTGGATGAACCGGTCCAGCTTGCGCTGTTCTTTCGGTTCAATAAACTCATCCAGGTTCAGCGCCCCTTCTGAGCCGTCCTGAGGCACTTGGCCTGCGATCTGACAGGCAAGATCGTCAACCTGAAACCCTTCAATCCGGCCAATACCGCTTTTAGCGGCAATCAGCTTTGTCCAGTTATGGTCAAGGCCTGTTCCCAAGGGAGAAACAATACCCATTCCTGTGATAACTACACGGCGCATATTATCCTCTTTATCTATCTGAACGGACAGGACACAGGTTAGTCTGTCTGTATCCTTCAAAAGGGTGCGACAAGTGCCGCACCGAATTCAAGTTAAAAAAAAGTCCAGCGCGGGCGCGGCAGCTCAAAACTGAACCACTCACCTGTGCTGGACTTTGGCATGTCAAGTCTGACTGACTTAGGCGGCATTTTCCTGCAGGAAGTCGACAGCATCTTTCACTGTCAGAATTTTTTCTGCCGCATCATCAGGAATCTCGCATCCGAATTCTTCTTCAAACGCCATAACCAGTTCAACTGTATCCAGGCTGTCTGCGCCCAGGTCGTCAATGAAAGACGCACCTTCAACCACTTTGTCGCCTTCGACACCGAGATGTTCAACAACAATTGATTTTACGCGATCTGCAATATCACTCATTTCATATCACCTTTGAGGTAGTGTGTGGCCAGCGAAACGCCGGTTCCATATCTAGTTGCAGGGGGAATATCACAGTTCGGGGCGGAATTCCAGCTTAAAAAAACCGCACACCTTCTGCCCAATGATCTGAACGAGTTGTCCTGCAGGTTACAGCATAGCCATCCCGCCATTGACATGCAATGTCGCACCGGTGACATAACCAGCTTCCGGACTGGCCAGATAGACCACAGCAGCAGCGATCTCACTGCCCTGTCCCAACCGGCCAGATGGCACATTGGCCAGAAGAGCGGATTTCTGATCATCTGTCAGCACATCTGTCATCGGTGTTTCAATGAAGCCAGGGGCCACCACATTCACTGTGATACCGCGGCTGGCCACCTCAGCCGCCAGAGATTTGCTGAACCCGATCATGCCCGCCTTTGAGGCCGCATAGTTGGTCTGTCCCGGATTGCCGGTGACACCAACAATCGAAGAGATAGAGATAATGCGTCCCCATCTGGCCTTCATCATCCCGCGGATGACATTACGACACAGCAACATGGAGGAAGTCATATTCACCGCCAGCACATCATCCCAGTCTTCATCTTTCATCCGCATGAATAAATTATCGCGTGTAATCCCCGCATTATTGACCAGAATATCAACAGAACCGGCCAGTTCAGTCGCGGTATCAATCATTTGAGAGACCGCCTGTCGATCAGATAAATCTGCAGGCAGGCAATGCGCCCTCTCACCAAGTGTTTGCTGCAGTTCGGCCAGTTTTTCAGCGCGCGTTCCGTGCAGCACGACCTGTGCCCCCTGCTGATGAAGGGCTGTTGCGATCTGTGAGCCGATACCGCCACTGGCCCCGGTCACAAGGGCTGTTTTGCCTGTTAGATCAAACATGGGTAATACTCCTTCCCCCTTAGCCCAGATAGGCCTGAATATCATCAAGCGTATCAAGGTTGTGAATTTGCGCATCAGCTGCGGCGCGTTTGGCAAGACCAGACAACACTTTGCCTGTACCTAACTCAACAAATCTCGTCACACCTGACGCAACAAAATAGGCCATCGTCTCGCGCCAGCGCACCCGGCCTGTGACCTGGGTGACAAGATGTTCACGTAAAGCAGACGCTGATGTTTCCGGGGTGACAGTGACATTCTGCACCACAGGCACAACCGCGTCTTTGATGTTTATCTCTGCCAGAGCCTGGGCCATAACATCAGCAGCAGGGGCCATCATCTGGCAATGGAATGGCGCACTGACCGGCAGTTTGACAACCCGGCGCAGGCCTTTATCCTTGGCCACTTCCATCGCGCGATCCACACCTGTGCTAGAGCCGCTGAGAACAATCTGGCCATCAGCATTGTCATTTGCAATCTGGACAAGGCCAGCTTGTGCTGCGGCGTCAGCAATGTCTTCAGCAAGCGCCAGATCGGCACCAATCAGGGCGGCCATTGCCCCTTCCCCCACAGGTACAGCCTGTTGCATGGACTGGCCGCGCAACCGCAGCAATCTGGCTGTTTCAGCGATATCCAGGCTGCCCGCCGCACATAAAGCTGAATATTCCCCAAGAGAATGTCCGGCAACAAAGTCGCATAATGATTCTATTGGCTGTTCGGCCTGTTCCTGAAGCACACGCAATGTGCATAAGGAGCTGGCAAATAAGGCAGGCTGGGCGTTTTGGGTCAGCTGTAAATCTTCAGCTGGTCCATCAGCCATCAATGCGGATAGTTTGAAGTCAAGCGCATCATCAATTTCAGCCAAAATGTCCCGTGCTGTCTGGCTTTCCGCAGCAAGAGTGGTTGCCATACCGACTGTTTGTGAACCTTGCCCCGGAAAGAGAAATGCTGTGCGCGCCATTGTCAGTTTTACCCCATTATCGCAAGTCTGATTGATGTTCGCTGTTTTCTTTGTGATAGGACAAGCGACAGTTCAGAATCAAGACTTGATTTTTTCGGCCGTTTCGCTCATAACCAGCCCAACATTGGCAAGAGCCGTGAAAATTATTCGTTTCGGTTTTTGCTTTTATACCATTCCTTGCCAGCTTCACGCCGAGAGAAGTTGGTTTGTGCCGAAGGGTAATCTTTGCCCTGACAGCACGATTAGCCAAAAGGAGAAACGAATGCGGCTATATGAAAGCGTGTTTATTGCACGTCAGGATGTTTCGACCACGCAGGTTGAAAACCTTACCAAAGATTTTACAGCCATTATCGAAAATGGCGGTGGCAAAATTCTGAAACACGAATATTGGGGTCTGCGCACCCTGGCTTACCGGGTCAAGAAGAACCGGAAAGGCCATTATGTCATGCTGAATCTGGAAACAGACCCAGACACGCTGGCTGAATATGAACGGATCATGGGCCTGAATGAAGATGTTCTGCGGTTCATGAACATTGCCATTGAAGAGGTAGAAGAAGGCCCGTCTATCATGATGCAGGCGGCCAAGCCAGAACGCGGCGGACGTGGCGAGCGGGCCCCATCAGGGCGTGCAGCTGAATCCCGCAGCGATGCGGCGAATGATGACAAACGGTCTGCTGAAAAGCAGCCTGCAGAAGAAAACGCTGGAGAGTAAGCCATGACACAGTTACAAATCACAAGAAGCGCTGTTCGCAGACCACACGGCCGTCGGCGGAAATCCTGCCCGTTTTCAGGGCCGAATGCGCCAAAGATTGACTATAAAGACACCAAGCTGCTGACACGGTTTACCTCAGAACGAGGCAAAATTGTGCCTTCACGCATCTCTGCTGTTTCAGCAAAGAAACAGCGTGAGTTGTCAACCGCCATCAAGCGGGCCCGCTATCTGGCCCTGATGCCATATGTAATCAGCTAGGCTGCAGAAAGGACTATTTCGTCATGCAAATTATATTGCTAGAACGCGTCGAAAAGCTGGGTCAGCTGGGTGACGTGGTAACCGTTAAACCAGGCTATGCCCGCAATTACCTGCTGCCGACAGGCAAGGCTCTGCGCGCAAACAAAGCCAATCTGGAAAAGTTTGAAGCTGAACGGGCTGATCGTGAAGCCCGCAACGCTGATGCCAAATCTGCGGCAGAAAGCAAAGCAAAAGCTATGGACGGCCTGACTGTCGCACTGGTTCGTGCGGCGTCTGAAATGGGCCAGCTGTTCGGCTCTGTCAGCTCACGTGACATTGCTGATGCGGTTGCGGCTGCCGGTCATGAGCTGGACAAGCGTCAGGTCAACATGGATAAGTCGATCAAAACACTTGGCCTGTTCCCGATCAGGGTGTCTTTACATGCTGAGGTCGATGCCATTGTCACAGTGAATGTGGCTCGCTCATTGGAAGAAGCTGAAACACAAGCAAAAACCGGTCAGGCTGTCGTCGCCAGAGATGATGACGAAGACGAAGTCGAAGCCGAGACCGTTGCTGAAGTGGATGAAAGCACAGATGAGGCCGCCGAAGCTGCTGAAAGTGCGGAAGCTGACACACAGGAAGATGAGGCAAATTAAGGCCTCAACAACTCGTCTGAACAAACGAACCAGCCCCTTTCATGCGGGCTGGTTTTTTTATGCCGGTTGATCAGGTTTTTTTCAGTTATCCACATTATCCCCAGTCTTCACATCTTCTCATCTGGGCGCGAAACATTTAGGGTGAGAGAATGTCTGATGCTGCTTCTGATCAAAACTCGTCAAACCTGATCTCCCTGACCACTGGTGCGGACCGCCCGCGCGAG
>CALKIF010000154.1:0-8666 GCA_937988715.1 uncultured Alphaproteobacteria bacterium
TCACACCTGAAGGCGGGGCGTATGGGCATGGTCGCACGCATGGTCATGATCACGGCCATGATCATAAAGATGACCATCATCACGAACATTAATAATAGGGACCTGAGCCGTGGCGGATAAGCAACGCGATATGATGATTCTGCAAGCTTGGTTTTCCCCGGCCTTTCCGATCGGGGCGTACAGCTATTCACATGGTCTGGAAACAGCAATTCAGGACGGTCTGATTACAGATGAGGTGAGCCTGCAAAGTTGGATCTCAACTTTGCTGCTATATGGTTCCGGCCGTAATGACGGGTTATTTATCAAGGCGGCTTATGAAGCTGAGGAAGAGGCCAATGCGCTTTGCCTTGCTCTTTGTACAAGTAAAGAAAGATGGCAGGAAACGACCGAACTCGGCCAGGCCTTTAGTCGGGTTGCAAATACAAGTTACCAGACAGACCTGCCAGACGGGCTGGCCTATCCAGTGGCTGTTGGTCAGGCCGCTCGAACTATGGATCTTGACTTGACCTTGACCTTGCAGAGTTATCTGCAGGCTTTCGCGGCGAACCTCATCTCTGTTGGGGTGCGCGCTATTCCGATAGGCCAGCAGGCCGGTCAACACTGTCTTGTTCGGCTCTATCCCGTCATTGAAGAAGTTATAACGCAAGCGGCCGAAGCCTCACTTGCTGAGGTGGGCAGTTCGGCCCTGCTGTCAGATCTGATGGCGATGAAACATGAACATTCAGTCCCAAGGATATACAGAACATGACAAAAGAAAAATTAAGATATGGCCCTTTGCGGGTTGGCATTGGCGGGCCTGTCGGGGCGGGAAAAACCAGCATGACAGAAGCGTTATGCCGGGCGTTGGGTGATGATGTTTCCATGGCTGTCATCACCAATGACATCTATACATCTGAAGATGCCGATTATCTTGTCCGGGCTCAGGCCCTGTCCTCAGACCGCATTCGCGGGGTGGAAACAGGCGGGTGTCCGCATACCGCTATCCGCGAAGATGCTTCTGTAAACCTGGCGGCGATAGAAGAGCTGAAACAACAATTTCCAAACTTAGAACTGATCCTGCTTGAATCAGGGGGGGACAATCTGGCCGCCACCTTCAGCCCGGAACTGGTCGATCTGACCATCTATGTCATTGATGTCTGCATGGGTGCAGATATTCCGCGCAAGAAAGGCCCGGCCCTGATGAAGTCAGATATGCTGGTGGTCAATAAGATAGAACTGGCTGAACATGTTGAGGTTGACCTGGAACAGATGCGCGCCGACACACAAGAGAACAGAGGCGATTTGCCGTTTATTTTCGGGTCTATGCGCAAAGGTGTGGGCGTACCCGAACTGGCGGAGTTTCTGAAAACCCAAGGCGGTCTTTGCTGACCCGAACCCGTTAGACTCATTTCACCAAAGGAGAGAAAAATGAAAGGTCTTGTTTTAGCTGTTGCGATGATGATTATGCCATTTACGGTGAACGCCCATCAAAGCGAAAATGAACAGGCTACATGCCACAAGAACGCAGAAGGCGTTTTGCATTGTCATGTCTCTGAAGGTTGACGTTGTCCACCTATGACGCTTTCTTCAAAGTCCCAATGGAAAAAGGTCATAGGCTTAGGGTCTTCTTACCGCTTTAGCACGTCTTTATTCACCACATAATGCGGGGTCTGGCCAGCCACAAAGCTGAGGATACTGCCCAGCCCGTCGCGCGCAATATTGTCAAAACATTCATCTGTCCAGCACAGGGAATGCGATGTGGTAATGACATTATCCATTTTCAGAAGCGGGTTATCGGCGTCGACAGGCTCTGTCTCGAATACATCTAGCGCGGCTGCCTTTATCTGTTTCTGCTGCAGGGCAACGATAAGATCAGGCTCGTTAATCACCGGTCCGCGCGCCACATTTATCAGCATGGCGTCCGGCTTCATCCAGCCCAGCTTCTGTGCATCCACAAAATGCCAGGTCGCCTCACTTAAGGCGGTAGCAATAATCACAAAATCAGCCTCTGAGAACAGCTCTTTCGCGTCAACTTTTTTCGTATTTAAAGCGGCCAGATGCGCCTTATCCACATGCGGATCGCACGCTATTAGCTGCATATCAAAAGGCGCGACAAGCCTTAATATCTCACTGCCAATACTGCCCGCACCCAGAACGCCCAGAACACGACCAGTCAGCCCTGTACCCATAAAATCTGCATTTTCAGCCCATCTGCCTGCCCGGGTCAGGTTATGTTTTTCAAGTAATCTATGGCTGGCCGCCAGCATTAGGGTTAGCGCCATTGTGGCCACAGGGCGGCGGACCGCAACCGGAGTGTTCGTAACCATCACGCCCAGACCGGTCATGCCCGGAATATCAATAGTATCAAAGCCCACACCATGACGGGCAATCAGCTTTAATTTTCTGTCCGGCGTGTCAATTGTGTGTGCATCCGCCCGTTCAAGCATCAGATAGACCGCATCAAAGCGGGCCGCATCACCGGCATCAAGATGAGTTTTCTCCTGAGGCATAACCACCATCTCAATCTCATCATGGTCACGCACCTCTGCTAGAATTCGCTCATCAAAACAGGGTTTATTGTCCGCACCGAATAGGGCAGCAGATACGCCAACCGTAAATTTCGCCATCACTCTGCCTCCGTGTCTGCCAGCTTATCTATAAAGCCCAGCCCATCTTTCAGCGCGGCCATCAGTAAAAGATGATCAAGCCCGTAAGCCAGCATCTTATACCCCTCGTTCCAGTAATGAGCAGCAAAGTCTTTATCCATCGCCATATAGCCTGCCATCTTGTTATGGGCGGCAGCGGCCGTGCTGATTGTCTTCACCGCCGCGATATAGTCAGGATGGTCAAGCTGGCCGGCAATCCCCATTGAGCTGGTCAGGTCAAAATGGCCCAGCCACAGCACATCAACCCCTGGCACCGCGGCAATCTGATCGACGTTTTTCAGCCCTTCTGCTGTTTCAATCATGGCGATGACCAGCGTTCTGCTATTTGCCTGTTTCATTTTTTCAACAGGATGGCCGGCCATAAAATCATCATGCGCGATCGAAAAGGCTGTGCCGCGCTGGCCTTCCGGCGGGTAATACGCACGGCGGACAATTTCTTCTGCCTGTGCGGCGGTTTCGACCATCGGCACCATAATGCCATGCGCCCCGATATCCAGAACCTGGCCAATGATATTGGCCTCAACAGACGGAACCCGCACAAGCGGGGCGATATCCAGCCCGCGGCAAGCCGCCATCTGCGCGCGCAACGTCTCTGTGGTGATGCCTGTATGTTCCATATCATACATCAGAAAATCAGCCCCGGCAGCCGCCGCGATTGACGGCATATTAGCTGAGAAAAATTCAAATACCATCATGCCGGACAGATAGCCTTTTGCCGCCTTTTGTTGTGCCGGACCTGTCTTGTTTTGCAGCATCTCTGTCTTTCTCCCCCGCGCGTTTAACTTTATTCAGATTATTAAAGGCGAGCTTCCTGAAAAAAGCCAGACCCTTGATAAGGGAGCATCCACAACTGCAGACAGATAGAGGCGCCGGCCCCCTACCCCTTTTCTGCTGCTTCATGGTATAAACACGGACCGTTTATATGTCAGAAGGGGGGAGTATACGAATGGACAGGGCCGCACCCATCTGTGTTATCGGCGGAGCAAATATTGATATTTCGGCTAAATATACCGCCCCTGTTAGCGCCACTGGGGAGTCACATCACGGGCAGATTTCCACATCTGCAGGCGGTGTAGCCCGAAATATTGCAGAAAATCTCGTCCGGCTGGGTTCATCTGTGCAGCTGATCACAGGGTTAGGCGATGACGGATTTTCAGCCTCTATCCGCGCAAGCCTTAACCTGCCCCGGCTTGATATATCCTGTTGTTATACCTCGTCTGACTGCCCCTCAGACAGCTATCTCAGCCTGTATGATATGACAGGTGAGCTGATCAGTGCGGTGAACCAGATGCAGCTGGTGAATAAACTGACTCCCTCTTATCTGCAACCCTTTGCAGAGCAAATCACCGGTGCAGCCCTGATCATTGCAGATTGTAACCTGCCGCCGGACACAATTTACTGGCTGGCGGGCCTGCCTGACAGGCCTGCATTGTTTTTTGACGGGGTGTCGATGGAAAAAATCACGCGCCTACAACCCTGCCTTGACCAGATTGACGGGCTAAAATGTAACCGGCTGGAAGCAGCAACCCTTCTGGATTGTGCTGTTCAGGCCGCCCCGGATCAGCTTGTCGCCAGTCTCCATCAGCGCGGCATTGATACTGTCTTACTCTCCCTTGGTGCAGAGGGCGTGCATCTGGGCAGGTCCGGCCGGCAGACCTATTTCCCGCTTCCCGCACCGCCGCAGACCATTGCCTCTGTCGCCGGAGCAGGAGATGCGCTGCTGGCCGGCTTTCTGCACAGCCAGTGCCGCGGCATGAGTGATGAAGTGGCGATGCATCTTGGCCTGCGTGCCGCCCAGTTAAGTTTAACCTGTACAGAAGCTGTCCATCCGGATATCGCCAGCCTGTGCGCAGACCAAACAGGAGCAGTTTAGCTTATGGCCCCGTCTCTTCCCCTGAAATTCTCACCCGAAGTTGCAGACGCACTGGCAGACGGCCGGCCTGTTGTCGCGCTTGAATCAACCATCATTGCACATGGGCTGCCTTATCCTGAAAATGCGGAAACGGCGCAATTGCTGGAACAGACCATCCGTGACAGAGGGGCCGTACCAGCGACCATCGCTGTCCTTAACGGGGTGGCAACAGCAGGGCTGAGCGCAGCAGAACTTGCCTTTATAGCTGATCCTGAAACAGACATCTTGAAATTGTCACGGCGCGACCTGCCCTTTGCTTTTAGCCAGAACCGTACCGGGGCAACAACTGTTGCCACAACTATGCTGATCTCAGCTGCTGCCGGTATCCGTGTGTTTGCGACAGGCGGCATTGGCGGTGTGCATCGCGGCGCAGAGGTGGATTTTGATATCTCAGCTGATCTGCCAGAGCTGGGCCGAAGTGATGTTGCTGTGATCTGTGCCGGACCAAAGGCTATTTTGAACATTCCGGCAACATTGGAATATCTGGAAACGCTGGGCGTGCCAGTAATTGGCTATCGCTGTGATATGATGCCGGCTTTCTGGTCACAAAGCACTGATGTGCGCGTTGATTACAGGCTTGACAGCGCAGCAGAGATTGCAGAGCTGTGCACGCAGAAATGGCAGGCAGGCTTAAACGGTGGCGTGCTCATTGCAAACCCGGTCCCTCGAGCCGACCAGATAGACCCGTTAAAGATTGAGGCTGCGATTACAGACGCGCTGTCTCTCGCCGATGAACAATCGATCAGCGGCAAAGCCCTCACGCCGTTTCTTCTTGATCAAATTCGGCAAATTACAGACGGGGCCAGCCTGAATGCTAATAAAGCCCTTGTGCGCAACAACGCTGCGCTCGCAGCGGATATTGCTGTTGCAATGACGGGCTAGAACAGGTGCAAAGAAAGCCGGTTCATGGACCAACTACCACAATGCTTAATATATTGAAAATTTCAATAAACCCTGGCCCATGGACAGACTAGACAGCTCAAAAAACGTGCTTTGATATTACTCACGATTTGAGGTGTCTTTCTCTAGCCTGCCTTATCTTTCGTAATAAATTGTTCTTCATACGCAAATAGAGAGACTGACCCTCCAGTATGGAGGAAAATGACATCTCCGTCATTTGTGATCTGACCGGACTGTATCTGACCAATCAACCCCGCCATTCCTTTTCCTGAATATACGGGGTCAAGCAGAATACCTTCGTTGCGTGCGAGCATTCTGGTTGCCGCAACCATTGTTTCAGTGGGGATGCCATATCCTTCCCCTACATAACCATCATCCACGATAACCTTATCGCGGGACAGGGGCTTGTCTGTAAGTTGAGCGGCTGTTTTCACCGCCAGATTATAAACATTTTCAATCTGAACCTGCTCTGGCTGGCGCACGCTTATGCCTAAGATCGGAATTGTACAGCCCATTGCATGGAATCCGGCAATCATGCCGGCATGGGTGCCTGCGCTTCCTGTAGACAGGACAACCAGTTTGGGTGACAGCTGCAGCGCATCACATTGCTGGAGGAGTTCTTGTGCTGTTGACACATAGCCAAGTGCCCCAATTTCATTTGAGCCACCTCCGGGGATAAAGTAAGGCTTTCGCCCTTCTTGTCTTAGCCGTTCGGTCACAGCTTTGGCTTCTGCATTCATATCCAGCCCTGGCGGACGAAATTCAATTTGCGTGTTAAACATATGATCAAAAAGAACATTGCCTGTTTGCTCATAAGCCTGTCCTCTATCTGGCACCCTACGTTCCAGAAGCGCATAACAATCGAGCCCCAACTTACAGGCAGCAGCTGCAGTCTGGCGAACATGGTTGGATTGCACTGCCCCTTGGGTAACAACAATATCGGCCCCTACGCTCAGGGCGTCCGCCATCAGAAATTCTAGTTTTCGTGTTTTATTGCCGCCTGTTGCGAGGCCGGTACAATCATCACGCTTGATCCATAATCTGGGTCCGCCAAGAGCCTCTGTCAGGCGCGGCATCTGTTCAAGCGCGGTCGGCTGGTGACATAAAGCTACGCGTTTAAAGCCAGCGAGAATATCATCCCTTTTCGTGCGTTTAGAAAGAGTCAATTCAGACATATCATAGCTCCCTTCCAGTCTTTGATTTTCTTGCTCTTGATATCTCTATCTACAGAGTGCCACGTGGTTTTCAGAGATTGAGATTTGAAATTTCAATCAGATTGCCATCCGGATCTCTGACATAAATTGATGTGAGCGGGCCTGTTGCACCTATCTTTTGCACCGGACCGTCTTCAATAGCAATCTCTTGCCCGGTCAGCCTTTCAGCCCATTCGTCCACGGGGATATCGGACAGGAAACAGATATCAACCGCCCCTGAAACTGGATTGCGAGCATGCGGGATATATGGAGATTCTGCGCGATGAAGGTTTATTTTTTGTGCCCCAAAACATAAAGCCAGCCGTTCCGGACTGCCATCAGCGGGAGTAAAACGGTCCAGTTTCATACCCAGAACCGAACAATAAAAATGCACAGTCTTGTCAATATCAGATGAGGTGAGCACGATGTGATCAATAGACCTTATCATAGTAGATCCTATGGAAATAATGAGCTCTCTTTTTTTATGCAACGTAAATAGAGCACTAAACAGTCAAAAGGTGAGAAAACAAAAAAAGAGGCCTTATGACTTTATTATGCGATAAGTTAGCAGGGTTCCGGAACATGAGTTTAAGCGATTATTTTATTTTTCTGCATCTCATTAATCTGCCTTTCATCATATCCCAGATTGAGCAATATAGCTTTGCTGTCTTCCCCGAATTTGCGAGGGGGAAAAACACTGAATTGCTTGTTATCTCCAAATTGAAACCCTGCTGCAGTTGCACGTTTCCCATTTAATTCAGTAAAGACCGCGCGTGATTCAAACTGCTCTTCTTGGAGGGCTTCACAAATATTACGCAACCGGGCGGCTGGCACATGAGCCTCATTCAACAATTTCTCAAGGGTCCTTGCCTCTGAATTCAAACAGGCTTTCATTAGAAGTTTTGAGTGCTTATCATATCTGTGTGAAAGTTCGTGGTGCTCACAGCCTTTTATTTCTGCAGCTTCCTCAGGAAATCCGAGAACATTCAGAAGAGATGTCATTTGATTTACGGTAAAAGCGCCAATCATAATCACACCGTCACATGTTTCATATGCCCCATATCCAGCAAGAGTTGAGTCATTATTTCCTGATGAATAGAGTACCTCGTCCTTTTCAAGCGCGAAAAAACGATTGTAATTCATAAGCATTAACGCACAGTCAGCCATTGACACATCAATGCTGCAGCCCTTGCCGGTTTTCTCACGCATATAAAGAGCAGATGCGATAGCAAAAGCAGCTTGTGTTCCTGTGCTGTAATCAATCACCGCAGGCCCTATCCGTTGGGGGTTTTGGCCCTCCTGAACATTAGCAAACATGGCTCCGGTGAATGCCTGTATGACGATATCATATGCAGGGTGATTTGCTTTAGGTCCGGTATATCCATAACCACTCATTGAACAGCAGATAAGCTTTGGGTTGACCTTGTGGAGGCTTGTTGCTGTAAGACCTAATTTAACCGCTGCATTCATAGTGTAATTCTGAACCAGCACGTCTGAATTAAACACTAGCTTATTCAGTATTTCTTTGCCGCGCTCAGTTTTGAGATCAAGGGCGAGGCACTGTTTTCCGCTACCCTGTGCTCTAAAATGCATTCCCATAAGTTCATGGTTCTGCATGGAATCCGGACCAACAAAACGGGCCATATCTGGTCTATCAACAGGCTCAATCTTTATGACCTCTGCCCCGAGAACCCCCAGTTGATATGTCGCAAATGGTCCAGCAAAGACATGAGTAAGGTCGAGCACTTTCAGGCCAGCAAATGGTAACAAAGTGAACCTCTTCTAGCTGAGTTCCAGAAATTTCATCTCACAGACAACGTTCTGTAAATTACAAATCGTCTGAAAATAAAACCACGGCCTAACGTCTTTGCCAACCCATCAGACATCCGCATATTGCGGGCACAGGCCCTCTATCTCCCCCCCCCTTTACCAGAGATATGCATTTTTCTTTTCAAAAGCAAAGGGGCGGCCCGCAGCTATTTGCGTTTGCTCAGCAACAAATTTGTCTCTGTTGCT
>CALKIF010000155.1:0-11902 GCA_937988715.1 uncultured Alphaproteobacteria bacterium
AGCCCCGCGCTGAGGTCAAGCGGGATCAGATCATGAACTGCCCATTTATGGCTGATCCACGGATTATCCATAGGTTGGCGCTCAATGATTACACGCACACCATAAAGCACATGCCGTGTTGACGCGGTTATCTGATCTGGCATTTTTACGTCCCTCTCCCCAAAGGCAGCAGCACCGATTTTTTTGTCCTCTTCTGCCTTCCCAAGCTCACATTATGGAAAACAGCGTTGGGCAAACCGGATCCGTAGTGCATCATGAGCCTCTTATCTTCAGCAAAGCGCGCGCCACTGCCCAGAGACAACAGATGAAAATTTCACAGACCAAAATCATGTTATGTAATTGCGGCAAAACCATGCCGCTTGACGGGACAGAGATCGCCGCAGGATGCGGGCTGTCCGCAGAGGCTGGTGAGGCAGCGGTGGCTAACTCTTTATGCCGGGCCCAGCAGGACAGGCTGGCACAGGCGATGCAGGATCTGGCCGCGGATGAGCATTTACTGGTCGCCTGTACACAAGAGTCAAAAACATTTGAAGATATCGCAGATGAGCTGGGCAAACCGGCCCCGCAGACCGTCAATATCCGCGAGATGGCCGGCTGGTCTGATGCTGCAAAGACAGCCACCCCGAAGATTGCCGCCTTGTTGCGTGCGGCAACTGATCCGGTCACACCGGCCCGGTCAATGGCGCTGACCTCACACGGTCGGTGTCTGATTTATGGCGGCGGGGAAGCTGGGCTGGCGCTGGGCAAGGCTTTGTCCGCCCAGTTAGGGGTTACGGTGATGCTGGACAAAGGAGCGGACGGGCTGAGCGCAGAGAGCTTTGCCGGACAGCTGACACAAGGCCGAATCACCAAAGCCAGCGGCCATTTTACCGCCTTTAGCCTGACCATTGACGGGTTTGCTGAGGCTGAGCCTTGGGGCCGGTCGACATGTGTGTTCGGCCCGGCCACAGACGGCGTGGAGACCGCCTGTGATATTCTGATTGACCTGAGCGGCGGCGCACCTCTGTTCACCGGAGCAGAAAAGCGGGATGGCTATCTGCGCGGGGCCGCAGATGACAGCGCGGGCCTGTTGCGCCTGCAACAGCAAGCCGCCGAGATGATCGGTGAATTTGAAAAACCGATTTATGTGAATTTTGATGAAAATCTATGTGCCCATTCCCGCAACAGCCTGGTAGGCTGCAGCCGGTGTCTGGATGTCTGTCCGGCAGGGGCGATCACGGTGGCGGGTGACCATGTCGCCATTGATGCCGGGATTTGCGGCGGCTGCGGCATGTGCGGGGCGGTCTGTCCGTCCGGGGCAGCGCAAACCGCCTTCCCGCCGATTGATGCCAGCCTGACCAGCCTGGCGAATCTGCACCGCTATTACACAGATGCAGGCGGTAAGGACGCGATGCTGCTGGTCCATGACGGGCAATGGGGCAAAGAGATGATCGACATGCTGGCCCGTTATGGCAAAGGCCTGCCAGACAGGCTGATCCCTTATGAGATGCATTCTGTGGGCCGGGTCGGGCATGATCTGCTGGCCGGGGCCGTCACGCTGGGCTTTGCCCGTGTGTTTGTGCTGATGGACCCGCGCAAATCAGCTGAATATGCCAGCCTGCATCAGCAGACAGAGCTGGCAGAAGCCTTGCTGGCCGGCACAGGCGTTGATCCCGAAAACCGGTTTGTGCTGTTAGAAGAGACAGACCCTGATGCGGTTGAGCAGACCTTGTGGGACAACAACAAGACCGCCCGCTTCACCCCGGCCCCGTTTGTGGCGATGGGCAGCCCGCGGGCAGTGACCCGTATGGGCCTGCGCGGCCTGGCCAAAGCCAATAATGCCGAAGCCGAAATTATTCCGCTGCCGACAGGCGCGCCTTACGGGCGGGTGGAAATTGATACAGACAACTGTACCATCTGTCTGTCATGTGTCGGGGCCTGTCCGGCAGGAGCGTTGCAGGATAATCCGGACGCCCCGCAATTACTGTTCAGAGAAGATGCCTGTCTGCAATGCGGGATTTGTGTGGCCACCTGCCCTGAAAAGGTGATATCGCTGGCCCCGCAGTTCAATCTGTCAGACAAGGCGATGGCCACAGAGCTGGTGATTGAAGATGAGCCGTTCCATTGCACCAGTTGCGGTAAGCCGTTCGGCACCACAAAATCAATTGAGAATGTAATTGCCAAATTATCCGGCCACAGCATGTTCCAGGCTGAAGGCCGCACAGACATGCTGAAAATGTGTGAGGATTGCCGCGTAGAGGCCATGTTTGGCCAGTCTGAGAAAATGGCTGATGTGGGTGAGCGGCCAAAGCCGCGCACCACAGATGATTATCTGAATTAAGCCGGGCTGAGGCGCAGATCAGGCATCACTGAGCGGCAGATTGACCAGCAGGTTCTGCGGCTTGGCCGAGACGATACCCGCTGCGTTCATCGCCAGACCCAGATAGACAGGCTGGCCGTTCATCTCTGCTTTCAGGCCGCTGTCCGTGCTGAGCTGAAACAGGCATAAGATTTCCCGAAGCCGGGTTTCGGCAACCTGTTTGCCGTCATATAAATCATTCAGAATGCCGGTTGAATTGCTGTCCAGCCCGACATGCCAGCG
Source organism: uncultured Alphaproteobacteria bacterium (assembly GCA_937988715.1). Lineage (GTDB taxonomy): Bacteria > Pseudomonadota > Alphaproteobacteria > Puniceispirillales > Puniceispirillaceae > JADHLI01. Next base: position 2,582 of record CALKIF010000155.1, read on the forward strand.
CCAGTTGTCATCTTCAATTTTCACCAGCGGGGTCACCACCGCTGGCAAATCCAGAAAATGAGCAATCCATTTTTCCAAAACCCGGGCCAGCGCATCCAGACCCGGCTGGGTAAAGGCAATGTCAATTGAAGTGTCAAACCTGTCTGAGCGTTCCCAGTAAACCTGTTTATTTTCAGAGGTGAGGATATCTATCTGCACTTCTTCAGGACGTTCTGTCTGTTGCAGGCTGCGCTGATAATCGGCCTGAAGCTGGACAACTGACTGGTCCGCTATCATGATGCGGCCGTCTTCTGTGGTCACAGACTGGCTGCGGAACAGCATCTCTGCGGCACGAATCTGCATCGGATCGCTTTCTTCTGTCAGAATTTCACGCAAGATGATCTGTGCCAGCTGATCAACAAATAACGGCGGAAAGCTGATCGGTGCGCCACGGGCAATCGCCATATAGGCAGATTGCAGCGTGTCATGCTGGGCAATGAACTGGCGAAACGCCAGCACAGCCCGGTAATTATGCGCCACATCGGGATCAGCCAGGGCGGCGAGCTGGTCTTCGGTTACCTCAGCAAAGGGATCAGAGGTCAGCTGTTCATGCAAGGCGGTTTCTGCTGCACATGACTCCTCCACCAACGCCAGTTCAGGACGGTGAAAATAAGCCGCCATGAAATCAGCTGATGCCAGCAGCCCGCCGCTGTCATTGCGGTCGCATAAATGCCAGCCGGAGGTCAGCCAGAAATCAGGTGTTTGGGGGGGTGATGTGCTGTTCATCATCTTCATCCTCTTCAACAATCTGCCAGATCTGTTGTTCAGCACAGGAGTCTGCCTTGGCAAGCGCCCGGAACTGTTCTTTGATGCCGGTGTCTGTCAGGCTGCGCTGCAGGCTGAGCAATGTGCCGGTTTTATGCTCTGCGCATATCTCTGCCATAAAGGCAATTTCATCATCTGCAACCGCCCCGGCCGCAGCCGCATCAGGCGCGCCATAGACATTGATGAAATGATCAATGAGCGCGGCCCGCAATTGGCTTAAATCTTCTTCACTGGCTCTGGCGACAGAGACCAGAGTGGAATACCCAAATGACGGCACAGCCAGAAACCCGTTCGCAAAGGCCTGTTTCACCTTGCCGGTGATCTGGTCATCTGAGAGACGGGCAAACGAAAAGCTGCCGGAAATGGCCCACTGGCCTTCTTCTGCGGCCTGCTCAAAGACATGCTCATCAGATGCATCAAACCGGATCGTGCGGGCCAGTTTCATCAGCTCTGCTCCGCCGGGCTGTCATCAAGCCGGGGCGAGATAAATACATCTGCCGCATCCAGAACCGGAACCGCCCGGGCTTCCCCATCCAGTTTCAGCAGGCCTGCCCCGCCTTCATCCAGGCCCAGCCAGTCTGCGACACGCCCGTCAGAGGTGCGCAGCTCAACCTGTCTTTCGGCCCGGTTTGACCACATATCATGAACAGGCCGGAAGCCGTCTTCTTCCCATTTATGCAGCCAGACCAGAAAATGCCGGCAGCAGGCCTCAAGCAGACGGGTGCGTGAGATAAAGCCGGCGCCTTCTTCTTCTAACGAGGTGTTGGCCATGCGGAACTCCAGCGGCATGGCCTGCATCTCACCAGACAGGCGCAGACGGGCAGACACCACCATCCAGGACGGGGTTTTCTGATCCGCGGCCAGCGGGCCCTGAACCAGACGGATCGCCCCGGCAATACCGCGGTTGAATAACAATGTGCCCGGGAACTGGTAAGTGACCACCACTTCAGGCGGGGCCAGCGCGCCAATCGCATCGCCAACCGCCACCATCAGCGCATGATGCATCTGTGATGCGGCAGCAGCGTCCACTTCCGGGGCAAGAGTTATTGCGAAATCAAGCAGCGGGCCAGACTGGGCATAACAGACCAGACCAACCTCTCCGGCAGCTGCTCTGGCCACTGCTTTGGCCTGAACATCTCCGGTATCAACCGCTTCTGCCCGCAACAAAGGCGGCAGTTGTGGCGGTGTGGTTTCATCTGCAGGGTCAGCTTCATAATACAGGCTCATGCGCTCTCCTCCGGCCTTAAATTGGCCCGCTCAATCAGGCTGCTGGCAATCTGTTTATAAGCGGTTGCGTGTGGTGACTGCGGATCTGATAAAATAATCGGCAGACCTGAATCAGATCCCTGCCTGACCGCCACAGATAACGGGATATCGCCCAGCAGGTCAATGCCGCGGCGGCGGGCTTCTTCAGCAGCCCCGCCTTCACCAAAAATATGATCGGTACGGCCACAGTCAGGACACTGCCAGACCGCCATATTCTGGACCATGCCCAGGACCGGCACACCGGCTTTTTCAAACATGGTCAGGGCTTTGATAACATCCAGCAGGGCGATATCCTGCGGCGTAGAGACAATCACCGCCCCGGCCAGATTCACCTGTTGAGCAAGCGAGATCTGGATATCGCCTGTGCCCGGGGGCAGGTCAATGACAATGACGTCCAGCTCTCCCCAGGCCACCGCATTCAGCATCTGTGTCAGCGCAGACTGGACCATCGGCCCGCGCCAGATCATCGCTGTGTCATCCGGAACCAGAAGCCCCATCGACATTAATTTGATGCCATAATTTTCAAGCGGGGCCACCATCTCGCCCCCGACCGCAGGCGGCTTGCCAGACACCCCCAGCATACGCGGCTGAGACGGGCCATAAACATCTGCATCCAAAAGCCCGACACGAAGCCCGTCCAGCTTGAGCGCAATAGCAAGGTTGACAGCTGTTGTCGATTTGCCCACCCCGCCTTTACCAGAAGCCACCGCAATGAACCGGCGCACCTTGCTTTCCAGGACTTTTTCGCGAGTCTGGCCTGGCTGAGGCTCAGCTGAAGCAGCGGCCTGATTGCCTTCACGGCTTTCATGTGCGGTCACCAGAACGGTGGCGCTGGTCACCCCGTCAAGGGCCAGAACAGCCTGTTCTGCAGCCTTGCGGACAGGTTCCATCGCCGGGCCCCGGTGCGGCGGAACCACCAGCATGAAGCTGACATTGCTGTCTTTAATCTGCACCGCCTGAACCAGCCCCAGCGCAACGATATTGTCGTTCTGAGACGGGTCATCAACCGCAGATAATGCTGAGAGAATCAGCTGTTCAGTCAGCCCGGCCATCAGGAGGGGTCAGCCTCTGGCAGGATCAGATCAGCTTCAATTTCATGGCTGAAGCCGATCGCCTCTATCTGGATAGTGGCTTTCACCGGCAGCTTGTCACCTGCTGAGGCCAAGCCATCCTGGACGCGGGCCTGCAGCAGCTGTTCCAGTTGCTGATGCGTGGTCACCCCCAGCTGTTTTAAGAATTTCCGCATCGCCACCTCGCTGGCGGTCATCTCGCTCATATCTGGTTTTCTGTCTGACATGGTCTTATTCCCTTTTTCTTTCATGTTTTCTGAATGCCGGTCATTGATACCGCACACCACCGCCCAAATCTTTTACGGGCACTGTATCGATATATGCCAGAATCGCCTCAACCTCAGCAGGGGTCAGAACAATCTGTTTTGTGGTGGCCAGCACGCCTTTCGGGCGTTCAGGTGAAATCCCTTCAACCTGAACCACAGACGGGTGTGGCAGCAAGGACCAGAAAGCCGCAAAGCGGTCCTGCCAGTCCGGCAGAGATTTAATCGCCCCAAAAGACGGGGTAGAGCCAATACCGCCATATTTATTCAGATCGCCCACCACATGACAACGGGTGCAATGCTGGCGGACCAGCTGTTCGCCCTGTTTCAACAGCCCGGCCTGTTCGGCCCGGACAGCAGACCCGCCGGTCAGGCAGATCATCGCGATCAGCGGGCCGATAAAGGCGCCAAGATACCGGAACAGGAAGCGTGTCATTATCTGGTCCTCTTTTTTATGCGCTTACAGAGCCGGATCAGCCATATTTTCGCGCAGCATATCCTGAAACTGGGCGGTCATATGGGTAATCCAGGCATCCTGATCGTCAATATCAACCACATTTTTGCCAACATGGCCGGTATAGCGGGCAGCCGCATACATCAGCGCGAAATGCAGTTCTGTGGCCAGAATTTTTTTATTCCGGTCATTGGCAAGAGAAATAAACTGATCAGCCACACGCAGGAACGCGTCCTGATCCAAAATCCCTTTTTGTTTGGTTTGCGGGCGGTGATGCCATTGCGGCAGGTCCATGATTATTGTCTCCGTATCAGATGTTGTTGTTCGATAGTGTCAGCTCACAGCTCTCATCAGGATCAGACCGCCTGATGGTCTGTCAGCCAGGCTTTCAGATCAGAAGATAAATCCTGAATCTGGCGATCCTGATCGTGATAACGGCGGATAAGCTCAGCGCCCAGTTCGGTCAGCTCAAGCTCTTTATCTGTGGCCTGTGCAGGTCTGACAAGGGGGGTGGCAAACCCGTCTGACATCAGCTTAAGCAGGCTGGCCGCCCGTTCTTCATCCATTGTCATTGCCGCTGCCGCATGGCGAATCGAGCCTGTTGTGCCAATCTGTTGCAGCAGATCTATCTGGCCCACACCAATCGCCGAATTGCCGACAAACAGCTTCAGGCGAATGCCGGCTGTACGCGCTATCTCAGGCCCGGCACGGCCATCTGGCAAATCAGCGGTAGAGGACAAAGATGACATCAAAACTGCCCCCTTAACAGGCGGTGAAAGAAATTCTTGTGCTGATGACGCCCTCGCCCGTAAGATACCGGCCTGTCTGTCTGGATAGCCCATTGTGACAGGCAGGAAGCGTTCGCGACCATCTGCGTTTTTTTGAGACTAAATACTGCCATGAAACCGCCCCATCTGAGCAAGGCTGTGTTCCGCCTGATAAAAACCGCTTTGCTGGCTTTTGTCTGTTGTGTGCGGGTCAGTCTGGCAGCAGAGCCGCATATTCTGCTGCAATCAACCACATCTACTCTGAATTCTGGCTTATATGATCATCTGCTTCCTGTCTTTACCGCTGCCAGCGGTATTGAGGTCCGGGTGGTCGCGGTCGGGTCAGGCCAGGCCCTGCGCAACGCGGCAAATTGTGACGGAGATGCGGTCCTGGCCCATGCCCCAGAAGATGAGCTGGCCTTTATGAAACAGGGTTATGGTCTGGCCCGCTTGCCGGTGATGGAAAACCGGTTTGTGCTGCTCGGCCCGGGTGAGGACCCGGCAGGCATAAAGGCGGCCGGTACAATTTCTGAGGCGTTGCGGCTGATCGCGGATAAAGAGCTGCGGTTCCTGTCCCGTGGGGATGACAGCGGCACACATCAGCGCGAACGCGCCCTATGGGCTGAGGCCGGTATTGATATCAGCACTGCTGAGGGCAGCTGGTATCTGGAGGCCGGGCAAGGTATGGGGGCCAGCATCAATCTGGCGGTGCAGCTGAATGCCTATCTGCTGAGTGATATCAGCACCTGGCTGGCCTTTGGGAATAAGGCTGATCATCAGCTGCTCTACAGCAGTGAGGAAGCAGGGCTGATCAACCGCTACAGCGTTATCACCCTGAACCCGGCACAGTGCCCGACAGTCAATCATGACGGGGCCAGACAATTTGCCGACTGGCTGACGGCAGAGGCTGGCCAGAGACAGATTGCCAGCTTCCGGCTGGACGGCCAGCAGATGTTCACCCCCTACAGCCGGGCAGACAAATAAATGAGCCCTTCAGCCTCACCGCCCTCAGCCTTTATCCTTGCTGAAATTGACCGCTGGATGGCACAGCAGCCGGGCCGGGATGTGATAAGCCTTGTTGATCTGGCCTGCGGGACAGGCCGGCATATCACCGCCCTTATCGATCGCGGCTATCCGGTCACAATGCAGATCACAGCAGCTGACATTAACCAAAACCATCTGGAGATGCTGAAGATGAGCCTGCCCGCAGGCGCGCCGGTGACGCCGGTCTGTGTTGATCTGGAACAGGACGGGGCCGTGCTGGCTGATCAGCTGGGCCAGAGCCGGTTTGATCTGGTGCTGGTGACCAATTATCTGCACCGCCCGTTACTGGCGCAAATCTTTGGGCTGGTCAGCCCGGGCGGGCTGATTTTATATGAAACTTTCGGGCAGGGAAATGAGGTCTATGGCAAACCGTCAAACCCGGATTTTCTGCTGGCAGAAGATGAGCTGACAGACAGGCTGCCCGCTGATTTTGCGGTACAGCACAGGTTTTTCGGCCAACGTCAGGAGCTGTATCCCGAACGCCCGCCAGCGATTATCTGCCAGCTGGCGGCCCAGCGAAACAGATAATCCTGACTTATTTGGTGCCGATTGACCGGCCTGCCCCATCAGGAACAGGCAGTACAGAATGGGCTCTGGCCATCATCTCAATCCGTTGGGCCATCGGCGGCTGGAACGGGGCGGTGCGGCCAGCCTTCATATCAACATGAAGCCACATCTGCTCACCTGTTGCGACCTCAACACCGGCATCTGTGCAGCAGGAATGCCACAGCCTGACCCGCTTTTCATCTGCGCTGATGATCTGGGTGGAGACATGGATCACCTCGCCCAGCCTGGCCTCAGCCAAATGCCGGATATGGGTTTCCACCGTATAGACGCTGTAGCCCTGTTCCAGATAATCTTGATCAAGACCTAGATCGGCCAGCAACACATCTGAGGCCTCGCTCATCACCTGAAGATAGCGGAACTCGGTCATATGGCCGTTATAATCAATCCAGGACGGCAGAACCTCTGCTTTATGCTCGCTATAGGGCACCTGTTGTTCAGGCAAGGTGGGCGGCAGCTGAATCCGGCGCGCCTCATCCCAGCCTGACAGAACGGCGCCCGCTGCCCAGTGATGATCTTTCAGCACTTTTAAAAACCCGACCAGATTGCGGTCACGCACCCGCTCCAGCTGTCTGATCGACAGATGGCCTGACTGTGCATCAGACTGGCTGGCGATGGTGTCAATCAGCTCATCAGTCAGTTCCGGTACATCCATCAGCTTGGTCCAGGGCCAGGCCAGAGCCGGGCCGAACTGGGCAATGAAATGGCGCATACCTGCCTCACCACCGGCCACGCGGTAGGTTTCAAACAGGCCCATCTGGGCCCAGCGCAAGCCAAAACCATGGGTGATGATATCGTCAATATCCTTGGTTGTGGCAATGCCGTCCTTGACCAGCCACAAGGCTTCGCGCCAGACCGCCTCAAGCAGGCGATCACCAATATGCGCGTCAATCTCGCCAGCGATCACAACAGGCTTCATGCCGATCTCGTCCAGCATGTCTCTTGCGGTCAGCACATAGCTGTTTTCTGCCCCGCCCACCAGTTCAACCACTGGCAACAGATACACAGGATTATAAGGATGTGCGACAATGATCTGATCGGCAAAGGCCGCGCCTTCACGCAGCTGGGTAGGGGTAAAGCCAGAGGTGGACGAGGCAATCACGCTGCCTTCACCTGCATGGTCTTGTATATCTGCAAAAACCTGATGCTTGATGTTCAGCCGTTCAGGCACAGATTCCTGAATCCAATGCGCCCCGGACACCGCCTCTTCCAGACTGTCGCAGAACACCAGCCGGCCTTCTTCTGGCAGAACAACATCTGCCAGCAGCGGCAGGCTGGCCCGGGCATTGTCCAGAACCTCACCTATTTTGCGGCGGGCATCCGCGTCAGGGTCAAATACATGCACCGTCCAGCCATTGAGCAGGAACCTGGCCGCCCAGCCGCCCCCGATCACACCGCCCCCGATTATTGCTGCTGTTTTTGCCATATCTCTCATGCCTGCTGTCCTTATCCCTTTTTTAAGCAGGGCTGCGCTTTTCAAGCTTCAGCTCAGCACGCACCTCATCAGGGGTCATCAGCGAAACCCCCATCCGGTCAATGATTTCCGCGGCCTTGCTGACCAGCTGGTCATTTGTGGCCAGAACACCGCGTTCCAGATACAGATTATCTTCCAGACCCACCCGGACATTGCCGCCTGCCAGAACAGCCGCCGCCACATAAGGCATTTCATGACGACCGATAGAAAAGGCCGAAAAAATCCAGCTGTCCGGCACGTTATTGACCATCGCCATCAGCGTGTTCAGATCATCAGGCGCGCCCCAGGGAATGCCCATACAAAGCTGGACCATCACCGGATCATCAATCAGCCCTTCTGAGACCAGCTGTTTGGCCAGCCAGAGATGGCCTGTATCAAACGCTTCAATTTCCGGCCGCACACCCAGATCGCGCATCATCCCGGCCATTGCGCGCAACATGCCCGGCGTGTTGGTCATCACATAATCAGCTTCAGCAAAATTCATTGTGCCGCAATCCAGCGTGCAAATCTCTGGCCGGCATTCAGCAACATGCGCCACCCTGTCTTCAGCAGAGGCCATATCTGTTCCAGCCGCCTTCAGGGGCAGCGGCGCATCAGGCGGGCCGGTCACCAAATCACCGCCCATACCCGCGGTCAGGTTGAGGACCATATCCACATCTGCGGCCCGGACCCGGTCTGTCACTTCACGATACAGGGCCACATCACGGGCCGGGGCCCCGGTTTCAGGATCACGCACATGGCAATGCACCACAGCTGCACCCGCTTTAGCCGCAGCAATCGCCGCCTCAGCAATTTGTTCAGGGCTGCGCGGGACATGCGGGCTTTTGTCCTGAGTGCCGCCAGAACCGGTTATGGCCGCGGTGATAAAGACTTTTTTACGCATAGACAAAGGCATTGGCTGGAATCCTTTTCAGGGGCATGATAAATTGGCGTGAGCATAATCTACTCTTATTAAGAAAGATGTTCGCTAAAAAAATACAGATAATTTCGCTGAAAATTACCCTAAACACGCCATTCCTGCGATGCAGCAGAAAGACAGCATCATGACAGACACGCTCTCCCTGCCAGACGGGCTGACCTTTACCAAAGACGGGCTGATCCCCGCCATCGCCCAGCAATATGACACAGGCGAGGTGTTAATGATGGCCTGGATGAATAAAGACAGCCTGGCTGAGACATTAGCCTCAGGACGGGTCTGTTACTGGTCACGATCCCGCCGCGCCTTCTGGCGCAAAGGTGATACATCAGGCCATATACAAGAGCTGGTCGAGCTGCGTTATGATTGTGACGGCGATACCCTGTTGGTGCTGGTGAACCAGACCGGGGCGGCCTGTCATGAAGGCAGCCGGAGCTGTTTTACCCGCAAGGTGGAGACTGACGGCACCGTCAGCATGGCCGATACCGCCCTACCCACCATGGTCAGGAGATAGCCAGAGATGAGCGACAAGCCGCCGGTGATTACCGTATCGAAAGAGACCATCTGGCATCTGACCTGCGGGGCCTGTGGTTATTACTGGACCGTGCCGACCATGACAGAAGCAGATGACCCCAGCAGACGGTCATGGACCTGCCCGCTCTGTGCCACCAAAAGCGCGGCCGAACGCGTGGACAGCCC
>CALKIF010000156.1:0-1263 GCA_937988715.1 uncultured Alphaproteobacteria bacterium
GGCGACCACCGAGATCTACACTCTTTCCCTACACGACGCTCTTCCGATCTAAATTTATTGCTGGCCAGGCAGGGCGGGCCGCAACCCCATAAGGGGCCAAGGCAAAAGAAATATTATCTGAACAATTCAGATGACCGGGAAAGCCGCGTTCTTCATAACTGCGGGCTGTACAGGCCAGCCCGAAGGTGTCATGTCGCCCACAGGTATCCTGAACAACCTTCAGCAATGGCCGCATATCAGGGTCGAAAAATTTATCAAACAGTCCTGGTGCGGGATAGGCCCGGCGCACCATGGATCGTGTTGCGGTACTGTCAATTGCGATTTCTCTGCCAGTGTCCAGCCCGTTCATGCGCAGGGCCTGGAAGTCAGAACATTGCTGGCCGTCAATATCAATAATCTGCACAGACTCCCCTTGACGAAGCTCATAGGCCTGTGCTGTGCCTCTTTTTACCGTGAATTCATCGCGAATCTGCCCCAATGGCTCAGGCAGAAACACAGACCCTTCACAACGCTGATGCCAGATATAGGCTGAACCTGGATTCTCACCGGTGACTAAATCTGCAGCAGAACGGGCATTGATAAGCCATATGGTAAGCTCCTCTTCTGCTTTGATAACAAAAGGCTCAGATGCCTGAGGCAGGAAAACAGCCCTGTCATGAAAAGCGGGATCAGCACCATGCGCGCGCAGAAAGGCGTGATGTGCCGAAAATTCATAGCTCGCCGGATCAAGACAGGCGCTCTGCCCAAGACCCAGTGTGTCGTCTTTGCGTGATCCGGTCTTTGAGAAGGCCTGCAGGGCGAGTCTGACTTGTGAAGACGAATTGTCTATGCGCAACAAGTCGCCACGACGCAAATCAAATGATCTGGCGTTGCGCGGGGACAAAGATGTCCTTTGCGGGCTGTTTCTGGACGGAAATCCAGAAAACAGACGGCCACCAGACATCTGTCCGATATTGGTAAAGTCTTTAGTGACGCTCAGACCTAAAATGACGCACCCCCATTCACCATCTCTAAATCTAACTGTGAAACGATAGTAGTTACAGTTTTTCGGTGTCAATAACCTATAAGTGACGAAGACTAATAGATTTAGGATAAAATCATAAACAAGACTCTCATTTGATGATGACATCTCATTCTGGACCATTCATCAACTCATCAAAAGTTGAACAGGCAGGGGCGCAGGTACGCACAGAGTGAAAAGCAAAAAGTCTGCTGAACTGATGGCCTCAGCAGATCCTCTGAATAAAGCAGAAACCCTTTGCT
>CALKIF010000157.1:0-14505 GCA_937988715.1 uncultured Alphaproteobacteria bacterium
ATACCCGCATCTGTCTTCTCTTGAGTTGACATGATAGGTGTGCCAACTTCGCCAGCTGCCTTTGCAGACGCACCGCCAAAGATACAGGCCATATCAACAGACCCGTCAGCCAGAGATACAGCACCGTCAGGTGGCGCCTGGTCAACAATTGTCATGGTTGAGGTGTCAACATTCAGCGCCGCCATCTGCTTGCGGAACGAGAAGTCAGCCATGGTGTTCAACGGAACAGCCACTGTCTTGCCTTCCAGTTCTGAGGCGTTTGATGAGTTGATTCCCAGACCGTTGGCAACAAAGCAGTCATTGGCTTCGTAAACAACAGCAATGCCGACCATCTTCAGAGGCGCACCCTGCTGAATCGCGGTCACGAACGGGGCCAGACCTTGTGAGTAGGCAATATCAATATCACCAGCCAGCATAGCTTCTGTCATCGCCACACCAGTTGAAAAGTCAGTCCAGTTCACGTCAACGCCCATGGCTTCGTCATAGGCTTTGTCGACCTTCGCGATCTGGTTTGGTGTTGCCCATTCCAGGAAAAAAGCAACATTTACACTATCTGCGGCCTGTGCAGCCCCTGACAGTGTGAGGGCCGCAACGGCGGCTGCCGCTGTCCTTGTGATGAAAGATTTCATTATCCTCTCCATAAACTTGGTTTTTGTCGAAAAACCGTACCATAGGGTTAACAAAAGACAAATGAATTTTTGCTCGATTCTGGCCAGATTTTTGGCAAATTTTTCGCAAGAATCCCGCTTGTTTAAAACAAAAAACCTGCCCCGGAAAAGGCAGGCTTTTTTGAAGTGGTCAAGCACCTGGCCGGTCAGCTGACATGCTGGTCCAGAGTCTTGCGGAATTTATCAATAATTTCATCAATATGTGTTTTTTCCGCAATAAAGGCAGGGGCCAGAATCCCGTTATCACCGGTGAATTTCACATGCAGCCCGTTCCAGAACATATCTTTTTGCATCTGTGTGCCGCGCCGTCCGGGCACACCATCATGATGAAGCTCAATCCCGGCCATCATGCCATAACCGCGCAGGTCAGCGACCAGAGGATGATCTTTCAGGGACCAGACCGCATCCAGGAAATAGCCGGACATATCCGCTGCCCGGTCAAACAGGCCTTCTTCTTCGTAGATTTTCTGAGTCGCAATACCGGCGGCACAGGCTGCCGGATGCGCGGAATAGGTATAGCCATGGAAAAATTCAATCGCGTTTTCAGGAGACGCATTTGTCACCGTGTCATAAATTTCATCCTTGACCGCAACCGCACCCATCGGGATCGCCCCGTTGGTCAGGGCTTTGGCCATGGTGATGATATCCGGGGTCACACCATAGGTTTGTGAGGCAAAAGCGTTGCCGGTGCGCCCGAAACCTGTAATCACCTCATCAAACACCAGCAAAATGCCATGTTCATCACAAATTTCGCGCAGGCGCTGCAGATAGCCTTGTGGCGGCACCAATGTTCCGGTTGACCCGGCAATCGGTTCAACAAACACAGCCGCAATGGTCGAACCGCCATAGGTCTCGCAGATGCGGGTCAGATCTTCAGCCAGTTCAGCCCCTGTTGCCGGCTGGCCTTTGGTGAAGCCCTGTTCAGGTGTGTGAGTATGACGCATGGTCACAATATTCGGCAAGGTAACCGGGAAGGTTTCCCGGTTCTTGACCATGCCTGCCAGAGACACACCGCCCATATTCACGCCATGATAGGCCCGCTCGCGGCTGACAAAGCGCAGACGCTGGGCCTGGCCGTTGGCGCGGTGATAGGCCATCACAATCTTCATCGCGGTTTCAACTGATTCAGAACCGGAATTCACGAAAAACACATGGTTCAGCGGATCAGGCAGAATGCGGGCCACACGAGAGGCCAGTTCAAACGATCCCGGATGACCCAGCTGGAAATGCGGAATATAGTCATTATCCACCATTTGCTTATAGACTGCATCGGCAATTTCCCGCCGCCCGTGACCGGCAGGTGTGCAGAACAGGCCTGATGAGCCGTCAATCAGCTGGCCACCTTTATAATCCCAGCAATACATGCCTTCTGATTTAACCACCAGACGGGGATTCGTTTTGAAATCGCGGTTGCCTGAAAAGGGCATCCAATGGTTTTCCAGTGAATTGATATCAAACGGCATGATCGGTTCTCCCTAAAAAGGCCTGCAGAGTGCATCAGGACTTTTACAAAAAATACCTTCCCACTTAGGGGGAAGCTCAGGTGCTTTGTCAAATGAAATGCGCACATCTTTGTCGGGTAAACGACATTGTCTACGCGAACAGACTAATCTTGAGTTTACAGGAGGGGGGACAGCGAGAAAAGCCTGTTGGTACAGGCGATTTCATGGGGTGGAATGAGGTGTGAAGTTTCGGTTGTTCTTTTGTTTAAAATCTCCTATGAACAGGCGTGTTACGTTCGGGGGCCGCGCCGCGGCAGGCCTGTTTTACTGGGAAGGGATAAACCAGATGAAAATGACAACTGAAGAAGCTTTTGTAAAAGTCCTGCAACGCCATGGGATTGAGCATGCGTTCGGGATTATCGGGTCTGCAATGATGCCGATTTCAGATTTGTTCCCGCAAGCCGGGATTACCTTCTGGGATGCCGCGCATGAATGTAACGCCGGTATGATGGCTGATGGCTATACGCGCGCATCTGGCAAGGTCTGTATGATGGTGGCCCAGAACGGCCCCGGCATCACCAATTTTGTCACCCCTGTGAAAACCGCCTATTGGAATCACACGCCGTTATTGCTGGTCACCCCGCAGGCGGCCAATAAAACCATCGGGCAGGGCGGCTTCCAGGAAGTTGAACAGATGGCCTTGTTTAAAGATATGGTCTGTTATCAAGAAGAAGTGCGTGACCCGTCACGTGTGGCAGAAGTCCTGAACCGGGTGATCACACAAGCCATCCGGTTGAGCGCCCCGGCCCAGATTAATATCCCGCGTGATTTCTGGACCCAGGTGGTGGATATCAACCTGCCTGAAATTCTGAGCTTTGAGCGCCCAAGCGGCGGTGAAGATGCGATTTCGCAAGCCGCACAGTTGCTGAGTGATGCGGAATTCCCGGTCATTCTGAACGGGGCTGGAGTTGTTATCGGCGGTGCGATACCGGCGTCTATGGCACTGGCTGAACGGCTGGATGCGCCGGTCTGTTGCGGCTATCAGCATAATGATGCGTTTCCGGGCTCTCATCCGCTGTTTGCCGGGCCATTGGGCTATAACGGGTCTAAGGCCGGGATGGAGCTGATTGCCAAGGCTGATGTGGTGCTGGCCCTGGGCACACGCCTGAACCCGTTCTCTACCCTGCCGGGCTATGGCATTGATTACTGGCCGAGCGAGGCCAAAATCATTCAGGTGGATATCAATCCTGACCGGATCGGCCTGACCAAGCCTGTATCTGTAGGGATTGTCGGGGATGCCAAGAAAGTGGCCGAATCCCTGCTGACCAAGCTGGGCCCGCAGGCCGGCGAAAAAGGCCGGTCAAGCCGGACAGCTGTGATCGCCAAGACCAAATCAGCCTGGGCTCAGGAGCTGACCAGCCTTGACCATGAAGATGATGATCCGGGCACAACCTGGAATGAGCGGGCCCGCACAAGAGAGCCAGGCAAGATGAGCCCGCGTATGGCCTGGCGTGCGATTACCTCTGTGCTGCCGAAAGAGGCGATTATCAGCTCTGACATCGGCAATAACTGTGCGATCGGCAATGCCTATCCGACCTTTGAAGAGGGCCGCAAATATCTGGCCCCTGGCCTGTTCGGGCCTTGTGGGTATGGCTTCCCGGCCATCTGCGGAGCAAAGATTGCCCGGCCTGATGTGCCTGTGGTCGGCTTTGCCGGTGACGGCGCGTTCGGGATTTCGATGAATGAGATGGTGTCTGTCGGGCGTGATGAATGGCCGCCAATCACCATGATCATCTTCCGCAATTACCAGTGGGGGGCCGAAAAGCGCAACACCACCTTGTGGTTTGAAGATAATTTTGTCGGCACAGAGCTGGATACTGACGTGACTTATGCCGGTATTGCCCAGCAATGCGGTGTGAAAGGGGTTCAGGTTGACGGCATGGATGCGCTGGCAGAAGCCCTGGATAAAGCCATCGAAGACCAGATGAAGAACAACACAACAACCTTTATTGAAGTTGTGCTGAATCAGGAACTGGGTGAGCCGTTCCGCCGTGATGCGATGAAAAAGCCTGTCGCGGTGGCCGGTATTGACCCGGCTGACTTCCGCCCGCAGCAGCCTGAGCTGTAAGCAGGCTGGCGGCGGTGTCCTCAGGATTTATCAGCCAGACCAAAGCGCCCTGTCCGTCAGACCTGCTGGACAGGGCAAAGGCAAGAGGCAAATGCCGCCTGCTGGTGGTCAGGGCCTCAGCCGCTTTGCCGATGCAGGCCGCGCATGATGCGGTGCAGGCCGGCATTGCTGAGCCTGTGCTGGTGGGTGAGCCTGACGCCATCAAACAAGAAGCTGAGAAGCTGGGCTGGGCCGTGCCGGAGGAGATGATTGTCCCGGCAACAGGAGAGGCAGAAGCCGCAACCGTGTCAGCAAATCTGATCCGATCCGGCCTTGCCGGTGAGGGGCCAACCATTGACGCGGTGATGAAAGGCCAGCTTCATACAGATGTGTTTATGGGCGCACTGCTGGATAAAACAGTGGGGCTGCGCACAGGCGGGCGGCTGGTGCATTTATTTGCGATTTTCCCGCCTGACGGGTCTGCCCCCGTACTGGTGTCTGATGCGGCGGTGAATGTCAGCCCTGATGATAAGACCAAACAGCAGAGCATGGCTGAGATGGTGCGTCTTTCGCCCCTGATTGGCCAGGACAGGCCGCGCCTTGCGGTGCTGTCAGCCACTGAAACACCGATTGACAGTATGCCCGCCTCATCAGAGGCTGCGCGGCAGGCCGACTGGGCGCGCGATAATTTAAGCGGGGCAGATATCTCCGGGCCGTTATCTCTTGATCTGGCACTGTCTGAGGCGTCTGTTGCGTTGAAAGGGCTGACAGGTGATGCTGTGGCTGGCCGGGCGAATTGTTTTCTGATGCCGGAAATTGTCGCCGGCAATATCCTGTATAAGGCGTTTGTGTATCTTGGCGGCGGTTGTGCGGCCGGGATCGTGGTCGGCGGGTCTATCCCTGTGCTGCTGACCAGCCGGGCCGACCCGCCTGAAGCTCGGCTGGCGTCAATCGCCCTGGCCGCCGTCGCCAGGTGAGGGGTGCGGTCTGCCTAGCCCTTCATGCGCTCGCCAGTGGGATCATATAGAGGTTTTAAGCTGGCTTTGGCTGCGCAGATCTGGCCGGCCACATCAATCTCATAGGATGAGCTGAGCATATCGCTTGCGCTTTCGCCTGTCCCGCAAGACACATAACCAAGGCCTATCGCACTGCCCAGATGATGGCCGTAATTGCCAGAGGTGAGGTAACCTGTGATCTGGCCATCACGCAAAATCGGCTCATTATGATAGAGCAGGGGCTGGCTGTCTTCCAGCTGGAACTGGACCAAACGTTTATTCAGGCCTGCTTCCCGTTTCGCCAGAACCGCATCCCGGCCGATAAACTGACCCAGCTGAGAGGCCGGTTTATCTGTTTTGACCGCAAAGCCAAGGCCGGCTTCCAGAATATGATCTTCATCTGAAATATCATGCCCGAAATGACGGAAGGCTTTTTCAATGCGGCAGCTGTCCAGAACATGCAAGCCTGCCAGAGACAGCCCGTGATCCTGGCCTGACTGCCAGACCACATCAAACACATGTTCAGCCAGTTCTGAGGAGACATACAGCTCCCAGCCCAGCTCGCCCACATAAGAGACACGGTGGGCCCGGGCCACCGCCTGGCCGATATGAACCTGATGGGCCTGGCCAAAGCCGAACTCTGTATTTTCAAGAGACTGGTCAATCACCGGCTGAAGCACATTGCGTGCGTTCGGGCCCATCACCGCGATCACCGCCTCATTCACGGTCATATCGACGGCCACGCACTGGGCATGTTCCGGGATATGGCGCTGCAGCCAGCTCATCTCGCGCCGGATGGTGGCGGCCGGTGTGACCACCAAATATTCATCTGCAGACAGGCGGGTGACCGTCACATCTGCTTCGATGCCGCCGGCTTCATTCAGCCATTGGGTATACACAATGCGGCCAGGGTCGACCGCCACATCATTTGCACAGATCAGCTGCAGGACCTTTTCGGCATCCCGGCCGATGACCTTGATCTTGCCGAATGTGGAGAGGTCAAACAGGCCGGCCGCCTCGCGCACAGCCTGATGTTCAGCAGCGGCATAGTCAAACCAGTTCTGGCGGCCCCAGCTATAGTCATATTCTGCTGTTTTGCCCTTGTCAGCCTCGCTCTTGGGCAGGAACCAGTTGGCCCGCTCCCAGCCATACAGCTCACCAAAACAGGCGCCATTTTCGGCCAGCTTGTGATGCAGAGGCGTGCGGCGCAGACCCCGGGCAGAGGCAAATTGCCGGTACGGATAATGGTCAGCATACAAAAGACCAAGTGTTTCGGTCACCCGGGCAGACAGATAATGACGGTTTGCCTGGAACGGGTGCATCCGCCGGATATCCACATCCCAGATATCCATTTGCGGGCGGCCTGTATCCATCCATTGGGCCAGCGCCATACCGGCCCCGCCGGCAGACTGAATGCCGACCGAATTAAAGCCGGCTGCGACAAAGAAATTGCCCAGCTCCGGGGCTTCGCCCAGAAGATAGCGATCATCAGGGGTAAAGCTTTCCGGCCCGTTGAAAAAAGTCTGAATGCCGGTTGTCTCCAGCATGGGCAGACGCGCGGTTGCGGTTTCCAGGATCGGCATGAAATGATCGAAATCATCAGGCAAGGTGGTGAATTCAAAATCATCTGAAATGCCGTCACCGCCCCATGGCTTGGCCACAGGTTCAAACGCGCCGAGCAGCAATTTGCCAGCATCTTCTTTATAATAGGCACATTCATCAGGCACACGCAGAACAGGCAGATTGCGCTGCAGCCCGTCAATCTGTTCGGTAACAATATAGAAATGTTCACACGCATGAAGCGGGACAGTCACGCCCGCCATCTGGCCAATTTCGCGGGCCCACATACCGCCGCAATTCACCACATAATCAGCCGTGATATCGCCCTGGTCAGTGGATACGCCGGTCACAACCGGGCCTTTGGCGGTGTCTTTTTTATGGATTGAGGTGACCTTCACCCCTTCAATGATTTTTGCCCCTTTGGCGCGTGCGCCTTTGGCCAGAGCCTGGGTGATATTGACCGGGTCAGCCTGGCCGTCCTTGGCCAGATATACCCCGCCTTTGCTGTCTTCCACATTCAGCCCCGGATAGCGAGAGGCAATTTCAGACGGCGAAATCTCGTCAATCTCTACCCCGAAGGCGCGGGCCATGGCCGCCCCGCGGCGCAGTTCTTCCATCCGCGCATCAGTCAGGGCAACCGTGATTGAGCCATTCTGACGGAAGCCGGTGGCGACACCGGTTTTGGCCTCAAGGCTGGCGTAGAGTTCTTGTGAATATTTGGCCAGACGTGTCATATTCTGGGTCGCGCGCAGCTGGGCAATCAGACCGGCGGCATGCCAAGTGGTTCCGCAGGTCAGGGATTTGCGCTCCAGCAGCACAATATCGCTCCAGCCCAGCTCAGCCAGATGATAAGCAACTGAGCAGCCAACAACGCCGCCGCCGATAATCACAACACGGGCCTGTGAAGGAAGGGTTTTGTCAGCCATCACAACTATCCTTTCAAGAGCAGATTATCTTTATCATAAGAAGCTTCAGTATGGGCGATGATGCGGGCAGTGCGCACACGTCCCACCACTTCTACAGACAGCTTTCGGCCAATTGCCGCGTCCTGTCCGGCCTCCAGCACGGCCAGGGCCAGAGACGTGCCGGTCCGGTGGCCATAGCCGCCTGACAGCACAAGCCCGGCAATATCGTTGCGGCTGTTATCTGTGAAGACAGACGACAGATACACCGCCTCACCAAAGCCGACACCATCTTCGGCATCCTCTATCGCCAGGGTCACAAACTGGCGGCGGGGCCCTTGTTTGAGCGCGGCCAGCGCGTCACGCCCGATAAAGCTGTCTTTCGACAGATGTACCCAGCGGCCCAGACCGCAATCATACATATTGTAATCAGAGGTCAGATCCCCTTTCCAGGACCGGTAGCCCTTTTCAAGGCGCATACTGTCCAGAGCCAGCATACCAAACGGTTTCAGATTCACCTCAGCCCCGGCAGCAAACAGCGCGTCATAAACAGCCTCTGTCTGGTTTACAGGCAGATGCAGCTCCCAGCCCATTTCACCCGTGAAAGAGACACGCAGGGCTGTCATTGCCACACCGGCAACCGTCACAGGCCGATGCGATAACCACGGAAAGGCGTTGTTGCCGAAATCATCATCTGACAGGCTGGTCAGCAGGTCGCGCGACCGCGGGCCGGTCACCAGCAAGGTTGAATAATCCCGGGTTTCATCTGTTAGGGTGATCGCGCCGCCCTCAGGCAAAGCCGCGGTCAGCAGGTCACGATCATGCCAGTAAGCGCCAGCCCCAAAGATCAGCCAGAATTCATCCTCAGCAAAGCGGCTGATCGACATTTCAGACAGAATTTTGCCTTTTGCAGAGGCAAAATAGCCCAGCCCGGTACGGCCAATGGCGGGCAGCTTGTTGGTCATCAGACCAGATAACCAGTCGGCTGCGCCCGCACCAGACAGGCGGGTACGCGAAAAGCCGGGCAGGTCCAGAACACCCACATGTTCGGCCACATGGCGGCATTCCGCCCCGACAATATCGAAGAAAGGCTGGCGATCATAGCTGTCTACCTGGGCCGGAGTAAACCCGTCAGGGGCGTAATAATCCGCCCGTTCCCAGCCGCCATAAGCGCCCATCACCCCGCCATCATCCAGATGCCGCTGATACAAGGGGCCGGTTTTGGCCGGACGGCCGTCATCCCACTGAATCTGCGGGAAATGCATTGCATATTCATGGCTGTAGGTCTCAATCGCCTTGGCTTTGGTGTAGACCTGATCGACATGATCGGTAAAGCGGCGCGGATCCACCGCCCAGGCATCTGTTTCCGGCTCACCATGAACGATATATTCAGATAACAGCTTGCCCGCCCCGCCAGACTGGACAATGCCGAAGGTGAAGACACAGGCTTCATAAGCGTTCGGCACACCGGGCATCGGCCCGATCAGGGGCAGCCCGTCAGGTGTATAAGGGATCGGCCCGTTCACCACCCGGGTGATGCCGCCTGAGCCCAGAATCGGCACACGGGCACAAGCATCTTCAATATACCATTCCAGCCGGTCCAGATCATCAGGATAGAGCTGGAAAGAGAAATCTTCCGGCATCGGATCAGAGGCCTCTGTCCAATGCGCGCGGCAGTGTTTTTCATAGGGGCCGAGCAGCAGCCCGTCTTTTTCCTGACGCAGATAATAAGAGCTGTCCGGATCGCGCAGCAGAGGCAGCTTTTTATCAAGCGCGGTCAGTTCGGGAATTGCTTCTGTAATCAGATATTGGTGGGCCATGGAGACACATGGTACATCACGGCCAAACATAGCCCCCAGTTCAGCCGCCCGATAACCGGCCGCATTGACAACAATATCCGCCTTGATGGTGCCGTTTGGTGTGGTGATTTCCCATAAGTCATTTTTGCGGGCCACACCGGTCACCGGACAGAAGCGGATAATCTTCACGCCCAAATCGCGTGCGCCTTTGGCATAGGCCTGGGTTAACTGGGCCGGGTCAATATCGCCGTCATAAGTGTCCCACAGCCCGCCTTCCAGATCATGGGTTTCCAGAAAGGGGTAGATATCCTTCATGTCTGCAGTGGTCATCATTTCCATCTCAAAACCCATCTGGCGGGCCATAGAGCGGACATGGGCAAATTCTTCCATCCGCTGGCGGGTATGGGCCAGACGAACAGAGCCGGTGACATGATAATTCATCGGATAATCAGTCAGGTCCCCCAACTGGCGATACAGATCACATGAATAATTCTGCATCTTCATCACCGTCCAGGAGCCGACATAATTCGGGCAGTTGCCAGCGGCATGCCAGGTGGAGCCTGAAGTCAGCTCGTTCTTTTCCAGCAACACCACATCTGACCAGCCTTCACGGCCCAGATGCCAGGCAATGGAACAGCCAACCGCACCGCCGCCGATGATCACCACACGGGCATGAGAGGGCAGGGCAGTGGTTGACGATGTCTGTTCTGTTTGATGCTGATCTGACATGATCTTCCCCCTTAAAAAAACAGCCGTGGCAAATGTGTGATTTGCCCTGACTAACCTAATGATAGGCGATGCAGAATACCAATGAATTTATGCGCAGAAATTGTCAAATCGCGAAAAGAAATCGCCTGCAGAAGACATCACCGCAGAGAACAGAGGCCAGCCCTGCTTGCGAGGGGCATCAGCCCTTGTTAGGCTGGCCAGCGGAGACAGCAAAAAAAAGAGGAAAAACAGATGCGTACAGTTGGGCTTTTGGGCGGGATGAGCTGGCAAAGCACGCAAAGTTATTATCAGCTGATCAATGAGGGGGTTCAGGCCCGGTTAGGCGGGCTGCATTCCGCACCCTTGCTGATCTATTCGTTTGATTTTGCCGAAATTGAGGCGCTGCAGATGGCCGGGAAATGGGCAGCGGCGGGTGAGATGCTGGCCCGTCAGGCGGCCCGGCTGGAGGCGGCCGGAGCAGAGGCCATCATTCTGGCCACCAACACCATGCATAAGCTGGCGGATTATATTACAGAAGAGGTGTCTGTGCCGTTGCTGCATATCGCTGAGGCCACGGCTGAGGCCATTCTGGCCAGCCCGTCCCGCCAGCCCCTGCTGCTGGCCACAGGCTTTACCATGGAACAGGATTTCTATACCGGCCCGCTGGGGGCAAAGCTGGCTGAAGCAGGCGGGGCTGTACATATCCCGGAGGCCCCGCGGCGCAAGATTGTGCATGATGTGATTTATGATGAGCTGTGCCGTGGTGTGATTTCAGAGGCGTCGCGCACAGCTTATCAGCAGATTATGGCGGCAGAAGCAGAAGAGAAGGGCTGTGACGGGGTGATTCTGGGCTGTACCGAAATCGGCCTTCTGATCAGCCAGAATGACACAGCCCTGCCGGTGTTTGATACCACCGCCCTGCATTGCCAGCGGGCTGTTGATTTTATCTGTGCAGATCACACCACGCGATGAGCAGATGCTTGCCAAAGTGCGGGCAGACAGGTACATCTTCAACAATCACGAGAAAAGCTGTAGAGAAGACAAGAGGATCATGTCAGAACTGAGAATCGCGATTGCTGGTCTGGGTGTTGTTGGGGCAGAGACCGCGCGCCAATTGGTGACAGCGGCAGACAGATTATCAGCCCGGGCAGGGGTGGCGTTGCGGCTGGTGGCCATCAGTGCCCGCAGCGACAAAGATCGCGGCTTTGATGCTGCCGGGCTGGCGTTTGAAGCAGATGCGCTTGCGCTGGCGGCGCGCGACGATGTGGATGTGGTGGTTGAGCTGATCGGCGGGGCAGACGGGGTTGCGTGTGAGCTGGTTGAAGCCAGCCTGAATGCAGGTAAACATGTGGTTACCGCCAATAAAGCGCTGATTGCCCATCATGGCCAGAGGCTGGCCGGGCTGGCCGAACAAAATGGGGTGCGGCTGAAGTTTGAAGCGGCTGTAGCCGGCGGGATTCCGGCGCTGAAAGTTCTGCGTGAAGGGCTGGCCGGAAATGAGATTAAACGGGTGACCGGGATTCTGAACGGGACCTGTAATTATATTCTGTCTGAAATGACGCAGACCGGACGCGGCTTTGATGATGTGCTGTCTGAGGCACAAGATAAAGGCTATGCCGAGGCAGATCCCAGCTTTGATGTGGACGGCGTGGATGCGGCGCATAAGCTGGCCATTCTGGCAGCGCTGGCCTTTGCAGAGCAGATTGATTTTGAGGCGGTGCAGGTCAGCGGCATCCGCCAGATCACAGATACAGATATCGCCTATGCAGGAGAGCTGGGCTATATCATCAAGCTTCTGGGCCATGCAGAGCCCCAGTCCCCGGCGGTTGTACAGCCTTGTCTGGTTGCGAAAACCGGCCAATTAGCGCAAATTGGCGGCGCCTTGAACGCGGTGGAATTCCGGGCTGAGCCTGTGCAGACCATTTTATGTACAGGCCCCGGGGCAGGGGCCGGGCCAACCGCATCTGCCGTGCTGGCGGACCTGATCGATGTGGCCTCTGTTCGTGGCGGACTGCCGTTCGGGATGCGGGTCGGCCAGCTGGCCAAGGCCGCTCCCAAAACAGACAAGCTGGCCAGACGGTTTTATCTGCGGCTGATGGTCAATGACGAGACAGGGGTTCTGTCTGCCGTCACCTCTATCTTGCGGGACAAACAGATTTCTGTTGAATCCATGCTGCAGAAAGGCCAGTCAGATGATGCCCCTGTGGCGTTGGTGCTGACCACACATCCGACCGAACAAAGCCGGATCCAGGCGGCCAGTGATATTCTGTCTGAGGCCCGTTTTGTGTCTGGTGCGGTGCTGGCCCTGCCGATTATCGATGAGGCGTGATCAGATGCGCTGGCGGAGGCCGTGATGGCGCTTGCCGGTGTGGACAGATCCCTGTCCGGGGCACGGTGGCAGGCCGCCGCCACACAGCACAGCGCGGCAGATACCCGCCGTATGGCCGCCCTGTTCGAAGACCGCTTGGGCTTTCCTTATGCGTTATGCTGGCATCTGGCCAGTATCGGGGTCGGGGCAGACACAGTTGAGGCGTTTTTGGACCCGAAGCTGCGGACCAGCCTGCCTGACCCGTCTGTGATGAGGGATGCTGACCAGGCGATAGGCTTAATAACTGACATTATAAAATTAAAACAACCTGTTGGTTTATTTGGTGATTATGATGTTGACGGTGCCTGTTCTGCAGCCCTGTTCCGGATGGTTCTGGGGGCGTTCGGGGTGCCGGTCTGGTGTCATATTCCGGACCGCTTTACAGAAGGGTACGGGCCCAATCTGGCGGCGCTGAAGGCGCTGAAGGCGCAAGGGGCAGAGCTGATCCTGACTGTGGATTGCGGGATTACCGCGCATGAACCTCTGGCCGCGGCGGCTGAAGAAGGGATGAAGGTGATTGTGATTGATCACCATAAGGCAGGCGTGACCTTGCCGCAGGCAGAAGCGGTGGTGAACCCGAACCGGCTGGATGATGACAGCGGGCTGGGCCATCTTTGTGCGGCGGGGGTTTGTTTTCTGGTTCTGGCCGGGGTGGTGCGGGCCTGCCGGGTGCAGGGGATTACCCCTGAAAGCGGCCAGATGCCGGATTTAATGGCGGTTCTGGATTTGGTCGCGCTGGCAACGGCCTGTGATGTGGTGCCTTTAACAGGGGTCAACCGGGCCTTTATCAAACAGGGGCTGAAAGTGCTGGGGCGGCGCGATAATGAGGGCTTGCGCGCGCTGATGGATGTCGCCCGGCTGGACCACCCGCCGACCATGCATACGCTGGGCTTTGTGCTGGGCCCGCGTCTGAATGCAGGCGGGCGTCTGGGCCGGTCTGATCTGGGGGTGCAGATTCTGACCAGCACGGACAGCGATATCGCCGAGACGCTGGCGCTGCAGATTGACCAGCTGAACACAGACCGGCGCGCCGAAGAAGCTGTGGTGCGCGCTTCTGCAGAACAGATGGCAGAAGACAAGCTGGCGGCAGAGCCGGATCTGCCGGTGCTGGTGCTGGCGCAGCGCGGCTGGCATGAAGGGGTGATCGGAATTGTGGCCGGGCGGCTGAAAGATGCCTATCACCGGCCGGTGGTGGTGATTTCAGTAGATGAGGCAGGCTATGGCAAAGGGTCTGCCCGATCTGTGGCCGGGTTTTCGATTGGTGATCAGATTCTGGCGGCCCGGCAGGACGGGTTGCTGAAGACAGGCGGCGGGCATGATATGGCCGCCGGGCTGGGGCTGGAAGAAGGGCAGATCGCCGCCTTTGAAGATTTTGTTGTGGACCGCGCGCGGCAGGTGTTTGCCGGCGTGCCGCAACGTGTGTTCAGCTATACCCATGCGGTGTCTGTGGCGGGTTGTACATCTGCTCTGGTTGACGGGCTGGAGGCGGTTGGCCCGTTCGGGGCCGGGCATGCCGAACCACGGTTCGTGATCACCCATTGCCGGCTGAAAAATCTTCGCTGGATGGGCAAGGATAAAGCACATCTGTCAGTCCAGCTGGATGATGGCACGGCCGCGCCTGTGCGGGCAGTGGCGTTTTCGGTGGCGGGCACACAGCTGGGCCAATATCTGGCCGCCAGCCCTGATCCTGGGCCGGTTCAGGTTCTGGGCCGGGTACAGAAAGACACGTATCGCGGCGGCGGGGCAGTGCAGTTCTTAATCGAGGATATCGCCGCCAGCTAGACCGACGGACAGGCCAATTTTGCCTTTGCAGCATTTTTTTGCTGTAGCAGGCTTGATTTTGGGGGCGCATTTGGATAGATAAGCAGCATGCCACTTGTGTCCCGTTCGTCTAGTGGTTTAGGACACCGCCCTTTCACGGCGGCAACACGGGTTCGAATCCCGTACGGGATGCCA
>CALKIF010000158.1:0-21867 GCA_937988715.1 uncultured Alphaproteobacteria bacterium
AGGAAAATTATGGTAGCGGAGGAGGGACTCGAACCCCCGACACGCGGATTATGATTCCGCTGCTCTAACCACCTGAGCTACTCCGCCATCAGATGCAGGACTGCTGCATCATACAGGGCCCTGTCTTACGGTTTAGCCCGCTACAGGTCAAGCACAAAAATGCGTTCCGGCTGACAAAAGCTTGCCCTGCTGAAGCCTGCTTCACATGGATAAGGCAAAGGCTTTTGTCGGTGCATGGCTGATCCAGCCCCCGCCCAGCACAAGCCGGTCATTACCGCCATCATAAATCACCCCAGCCTGACCGGGGGCAATGCCATATTCAGGCTCAACCAGCTCTATCCGGACATCTGTCCCGTCTTCTGCTGCAGTACAGAACAGATGCGCCGCGGCGGCCGGGGCCGTATTGCGCAGCTTGACCTTCACCGGCAGCCCGTCTGCTGATTGTGCACGGCGCATATCCACCAGCTCTGGCGATATCCAGTTCATATCTGCCAGATAGACATCACGGCAGGCCAGCGCAGATTGCGGCCCGACAATCACCTCATGTTTTTGTGCGTCAATACCGACCACATAAAGCGGGGTGTTATCTTCACCATCTGTTTTCCGCCCGCCAATCCCCAGACCGCGCCGCTGGCCGATTGTATAATCAATCACACCATTATGCTGGCCAAGAACAGTACCATCCAGATGCCGGATCACGCCTGGTTCTATTGCCCCGGGCCGCAATTTTCTGACCACATCACCATACCGGCCGTTGGGCACAAAACAAATATCCTGACTGTCCGGTTTGTCACTGACCACAAGATCAAATTTTTCAGCCAATGCCCGGGTTTCAGACTTGGTCATGCCGCCCAGCGGAAAGCGCAGATAATCAAGCTGCTCAGGCGTAGTGGCAAACAGGAAATAGGACTGATCCTTGCTGTCATCCACCGCCCGTTGCAAACAGGCTGTACCGTCAACCAGTTCACGCCGCACATAATGACCTGTCGCCAGACAATCAGCATCCAGCTCACGCGCGGTGCTGAGAAGATCTTTGAATTTCACTGTCTGGTTACACCGCACACAAGGGATAGGCGTGTGACCAGCCAGATAGCTGTCAGCAAAATCATCCATCACCTGTTCACGAAACAGGCTTTCATAATCCAGCACATAATGGGGAATGCCCAACGCACCGGCGACCATGCGCGCATCATGAATATCTGCACCCGCACAACAGGCCCCTTTGGCCTGAACAGCCACCCCATGATCATAAAGCTGCAGGGTAATCCCGATCACCTCATAGCCCTGTTCAGCCAGCAAAGCCGCCGTTACTGAACTGTCTACCCCGCCAGACATAGCCACAACCACACGGGTTTGTTCCGGTGGTTTTGCAAACCCCAGAGAATTGACTGGTGATAGATTTGTGCTCAACAGGCTGGTCATATCTGCCTTCTGTTTGGTTCCGGCCAGCCAGGCTGTACCGGCTTACAGATCGTCTGGAACCTTTACAGTCAGACCATCTAATGTGTCTTCCACTCTGATCTGGCAGCCCAGCCGAGATGTTTCGGTCAGACCAAAGGCCAGCTCAAGCATATCCATTTCATCATCAGACGGCGCCCCAACACGAGCATAATCAGCATCTGAAAAATAAACATGGCACGTTGCACAGGACAGGCTGCCGCCGCATGTGCCTTCCAGGCCCATATTGTTATCACGGCCGATTTCCATCAGTGTGGAGCCGTTTTCCACATCCAGCGCGTGTTCACTTCCGTCTGCTTTGATGAATGTAATCGTTGGCATGGTACTTCTTATCTCTCTATTCGAAAACTGTGATGATGACATGTTACTGCGCTTTGCGCTTATAAAGGTCAATCAAGGCCTGCGCAAGCCCGTGCAAATCTGCTCTCTTGGTTTGCCAGCCAGCAGAGATACGAATGACCTGACCTGCAGCATCATCTCTGCCCATCGCCTTCAGAACATGGCTTGATGTGACCTTTCCTGATGAACAGGCGGAACCAGAACTAACCGCAAATCCGGCCAAATCAAGAGCCATGATTGCGGTCTGGGCCGCCAGACCGGGCAAAAACAGACAAGAGGTGTTTGACAACCTGTCTGCTGTCCTGCCGATAATTTCTATTTGCGGGCACTGATCGGCTATCATTTGCTCTGCTTCATCTCGCCAATCTTGTATGGGCAAAAGCTCTTTTGGATCAGCACATTGTGCAGCCGCCGCAAAGCCGCATATTCCAGACAGGTTTTCAGTACCAGACCGCCGCCCCTGCTCCTGGCCCCCGCCAGCAAGAAGGGAATGCAGATGCCTGCCCGGCCTGCGCCAGACAGCCCCGATACCTGTCGGCCCGCCAATTTTGTGACCAGACACTGACAGAAAATCAATACAAACCTGTTCTGGATCAACAGCCAATTTGCCAAAGGCCTGGACCATATCGGAATGAAAGGCCACCTGATAGCGACGGCATAACGCCCCGATTTCAGCCAACGGCTGAATCACGCCGGTTTCATTGTTTGCGGCCATGACAGACACCACTGTTTCAGGCCGGTGCGCGTCAGATAAGCCGGTCAGCATTTGTTCCAGATGAGACAAGCTCACCACGCCCTGACTGTCGACAGCAATCAGCTGGGCCGTTGGGCAGGCCGCCAGAACCGCATCATGTTCTACGGATGAGGCAATCACGGTCTTAAAACCTGCCAGAACCATGTTATTGGCTTCAGTGCCCCCGCTTGTGAAGGTCAGGTCAACAGGCTTTACCTGTAAGGCAGTCGCAATATGCAGACGGGCCTGATCCATCAACGCCCTTGCCGCACGACCAAACTGATGCACAGAAGACGGATTGGCTGGCTGGCTGAGCGCGTGTTGCATCGCCTCTGCGGCCTCAGGCCGCAACGGGGCGGTGGCATTGTAATCAAGATAGACAGGCCGTCCTGCCGACATCGTTTCACATGATCCTAATCTGAGGACGGGGTCGGCGTATCTGCGTCTTCCGCCGCTACCTGGAGATCAGTCAGCGTTTCATCTGATTGACTCTGCAGCGCTTCGATTTGCGTCCGCAACGCCTCCAGCTCTGCAAAGAGGGCTGCGATCGTCCGTGACTGGCTGTCATCAACAGGCATGCTGCTGACAGCATAAGGTTCAAACTGGCTGCCTGTGCGTCTTTTTCGCAGTGGTTTTGCCGGTATGCCAACAACGGTCTGGCCTTCAGCCACATCCTTGGTGACAACTGAATTGCCACCAACACGGGCACAACGGCCAACAGTGACTGGCCCTAATATCTGAGCACCTGCCCCGACAATCACATCATCTTCCAGGGTTGGGTGTCGTTTTACCGAACGCTGTGCCTTCGCATCAACAGCCGGCATCACACCGCCAAGTGTCACATCATGGTACAAGGTAACATTTTCACCTAAAACAGCCGTCTGGCCAATGACGATCCCCATACCATGATCAGCAAAAAACCCTTTGCCGATCCGGGCCGCAGGGTGGATCTCAATACCGGTGAGCCAGCGCGCAATCTGCATCATCAGCCGCGAAACTGTATGCAAACCGGCGTTCCATAAAGGGTGGGCCAGCCGATGGGCAACCATGACATGAAAGCTCGGATAAAGAAGGATCGCGCTCAACCACCCGCCTGCTGCCGGATCACGCTCAAGAATCGCCATTAAGTCGGCCTTTAATTTTGCAAACATAGGACCTTCTTTCTATCTGCCGAGGCGTCTTCACCACGGCCATGCTTGAGAACAGTTTACCGTTAAACGCTTACCCGTAAAAGCACCAAGATCAGCAGCCGAAGCGATTGCAACCGGACAAAACAGAACAGACTTGGAATAGCTGCCTGATTAAGATATAAGCCTTAATGCCTAAATCGCAAGGGAGCCAACGCTGAATGCCTGAAGTCATCATCAATGGTCCGGCTGGCCGGCTGGAATGCCGCTACATGCCCGGCGCAACACCAGATTCGCCAACAGCCCTTGTTCTTCACCCAGAGCCTGACAAAAACGGCACTATGAACAACCGCGTAACCTTCGCGACTTACAAGCTGTTCCAGGCCCGTGGTTTCGCCGTGATGCGATTTAATTTCCGCGGTGTGGGCAGATCACAAGGCAGCTATGAGCAGGGCGAAGGCGAACTATCAGATGCCGCAACAGCGATCGACTGGCTACAGGCCCAGTTCCCCTCATCAAGTGTCTGCTGGATTTCTGGATTTTCATTCGGGTCATGGATTGCCATGCAGCTGATGATGAGGCGGCCTGAGATCACAGGATTTATCTCTTTATCCCCACCAGCTTCCACCCATGATTTCACGTTTCTGGCACCATGCCCGGCCAGTGGCCTTATTATTCAGGGCGGAGATAATGAGCTGGTTCCGGCGGTGCGGGTAGAGGCCCTGGTTGATAAAATTTCCAAGCAGAAAGGCGTGACGATTGATATTGATACAATCGACGGTGCCAACCATTTCTTCAGCACACACCTTGATGAGGCTATGAGCTGTATCTCGGCTTATTTGGACAGAACTGATGACGGCCGGAATATGCCAAATTCCGCCCTTAACGATGAATGAATGACAGACAACATCATGACCACAAAATCTGCTTTTTTGACTGAGCTGATCAGTCGCGGTTTTATGCATCAGGCAACCAATCTGGACGGGCTGGACAGCCTGGCCAGCCAGCAGCCGATTTCAGCTTATATCGGGTTTGACTGCACCGCAGACAGCCTTCATGTTGGTTCGCTGATTCAGATCATGATGTTGCGCCTGCTGCAGAAACATGGCCATAAGCCGATTGTGCTGATGGGGGGAGGAACAACAAAGGTTGGTGACCCTTCTGGCAAAGATGAAGCCCGCCCGTTGCTGTCTGACCAGGATATTGAAGAGAACAAGGCCGGTATCCGCCGCATATTTGAAAAATATCTGACCTTTGGTGACGGGCCATCAGATGCGGTTATGGTGGATAATGCTGACTGGCTTGATGGTCTGGCCTATATCAAATTCCTGCGCGATTTTGGCAGCCATTTCTCGATTAACCGGATGATGGGCATGGAATCGGTCAAGATCAGGCTTGAGCGCGAACAGAACCTGTCTTTCCTTGAATTTAACTATGCTATTCTTCAGGCTTATGATTTCCGCGAATTGCGCCGCCGTTATGGTTGTGCGCTGCAGATGGGCGGGTCTGACCAGTGGGGCAATATTGTTACCGGCATTGACCTCACCCGGCGTGTTGATGGCCAGGAAGTGTTTGGATTAACCTCCCCTTTGATCACAACAGCGTCTGGCGCAAAAATGGGCAAATCAGCCGCCGGGGCTGTGTGGCTGAATGAAGACAAGCTGTCAGCTTTTGATTTCTGGCAATTCTGGCGTAACACTGAAGATGCAGATGTTGGCCGGTTCTTGCGCTTATTTACTGAGTTACCAGAAGACGACATTAAACAGCTTGAAGCCCTGGAAGGCGCAGATATCAACACAGCCAAAATCGCGCTGGCCAATGCGGTAACCACGTTATGTCATGGTGAAGAGGCGGCACAAGCTGCTGAGACCACAGCCAGACAAAGCTTTTCAGAAGGCGCGATTGCAGATGGTCTGCCAACCTTGGAAATAGCTGAGGGCGATCTGGGGACATTGAGCCTGATTGACGCCTTTATCCAGATCGGTCTGGCCAGTTCAAAAGGGGAAGTCAGACGCCTGATCAGAGGTGGTGGCGCACGGTTGAATAATCAGGCCTTGACCGAGGAAGACAAAACCGTTGATGCTGCTGATTTTGATGAAGAGGGCAAAGCTCTTATAGCGGCAGGCAAAAAGCGCCGCGCGGTCCTTCATCTCAGCCGCTAAATCAGACAACCCGCTCAAGGCTGCCGCTGTTCTGCGCTGTCACTTCTCAGCCTGTTCATCCACACCCAATATCCGGCGTCGCTCGCCACCCAGCCAGTCTGGGCTGAGGATATCCCTCAACAGGCCAGGGGCCAATGCAAACAGATTGACACCAACATCCGGGTCGTCTGCATCGCCTTTTAATGTGAACTGGGTGGAAAATATGCCGGTTTTATCAATTCCTGTTAACAGCTCACCAAAGAACGGCACATAGCCAATCAGTTTACTGAGCTGCTTTAGGGGGATCAGATCGCCGCTGATGTCAATTTGCCGGGACTGCCTGTCATAGGTGCCCAACAGATGGACACCGACTGCCTCGCCAACGGCCCTGACTTTTTCCAGCCTGAAAAAGGGCCCGTCTGCTTCAATGATCGCTTGCCCCTTTGAAAAATGTGTACCCTCTCCTTCAACAAGAGAAGACAGCCCTGCAACAGACAGCACAGAAAAGGCCCGGACAGCTCTCGGCGCCTCAACAACATGAAAATCGACAAGCTCAATTTCCGTCCGGTAAGCTGATAAGCTATCTGCAGAAAATGTTGTGGCGAGCCGGAGCTTTCCGCCTCTTATGGTGTCAGTCACATTGAGGCCATCCAGCGTCCGCCCACCATTTTCCGAAGTAATCAGCAGAATCATCTCGCCACTGTCAGAAGGGCTGTAGCTTAATTCTGCTTCGGCGCCGCCAATCACACCTGTGGCCGACAAAAACTCACCTTGTGCGCCAAATAATGTGTTTACTGTTCCTTCGCTCAACAGCGGCTTGCCTTTTACAATCAGACTGCCTTGCAGACGGGCTTCACCCCCGCCATCTTTTGTTGTCTGACCTTCCAGATGACCGTTGAAAGAGATATCGGTACCTAAAATCAGGTTCTCAGATGTCACATCAAATTTTAAATCACGCCCCTTTGCCATTCCTTCATTGCGGCGCAGCGGCACCAGATTGATCTGCTCTCCTTCAGCTGTGATTTGCATAATGCCGTTTTCATCACGCTCCAGAAGAATTGTGTCTATACGGTGGCCTGGTAACACCACCTGTTCAAGATAGCCGTGATTGATCGACAAACCAGGCTCAAAGGCCAGGCGACCTTTTGCTTGCAAACTGGAGGCGCTGATATCAATCGCCTCAATATGACGCAGCTGACCCTGTTCTAAATTCAGCTGCATATTCGCTGTCGCCGCCTCACCAGGCAGCTTTGCCCAGTCAAGAGCGGGGAAGGACACAGAGGTTTCCTTTGCGTCTGCACTGATGCCAACTCTGAACTTAGCCTGTTGTGGCTGACCGCTGACCGACACCTTCAGGCGCATCGCCCCGTCCACAGGCAAATTGAACCGGTCCTGCAAATAAGAGACAACAGCCTGTTCGTTGGCGGTTTTCAAGTTAAGAGACATCGTGCCGTCTTGAGACCGCTGATAGGCAAAATCTGTCTGCACACCGTCCAGAACGCCTGAGCCGGATATATGCACCTCACCTTCCTGATATGTCAGCACGGTATCCGCTTGCTCCAGATTATGGCGCATCGGCAAATTCTGTACCGATGTATTTGTCATGCTGCCGTCAAACGCGACGCTTGTTACTTTCGGCGGATTTCCCGACTGAATCCCGGCGGCCAGATCAAACGAAAATTCAATATCCCCTTCAATGACTTTGTCATCTAATTGCAGCTTCTGAAGCTGATTCACTTTCTGGTGGGCGAGGATGTCCAGAACCGTTTCAACATTCCCCGCCGCATTCAGCTTTAGCTGCAGATCGCGCGCCTGCCCTGCGGGCAGCAACGGGCCAAACTCAACTTGCGCTTGCGGCACAGAAAGCTGGTCAATATCGCCTTCTTCAATATTCACCACCAGCTGATTATCTTCAAACTTCATCCGGCCTGACAGGCCTGTTGCCGCATGCAAATCCTGATATAAACCGAAGCGCGCCTCACCAAACAGCACATCACCTGTGACAGACACAAGCCTGGGCACATTATCTTGTTCGGAAAAGCTGAGGTTGAGGCGGCTTTTGCCAAAAACCCCGCCAGAGATATGACGGCGCATCCACGACATGGTTCTGGGCGCCAATTGTTTTGGCCATAAATGCTGAAACAATTCAGCATCTAGAAAATCAGCTTCCAGCTTAAGCTCTGAGGTAAATATTTGTTCTGATTTGCGGCGGACCGCATTCAGGGTGAATTCTCCCAACTGGTCAAGATCGACAAACAGATTCTGCAGCACAGTCTCGCTGCCCTGCTGCCTGAGAACCATGTCAACTGAAGGTACGCGAATAGTCGGACCATATCCTGAAACGCGCAGAAACCCGTTGCGTACCGACATAATGGTCGAGGCAGACTGCACCTCACCATCTGGCCCAACTGTTACATCAACAGACCCGTTCAAGGTACCAACCACAGTCTCATACTGCTCATCTCTGTAGGACAGCCGGATATTGGCATATTCGCCTGACAAATTCAGCTGTGAGAAATTCAGTATGTCCTGCTGCTGCAAGAACATACCTTCAAATTCGACCGCCACGGTCTTAAACCGCCCGCCTGCCATATTCTGCGAGACAAGAGCACGAAGGTCTGCTGCCTGCTGGTCCGGCCACACCTGCAGCAGTCCGGGAAGAGCAATATCCTCACCCAGCATGGTACCGGAATAGCCGATCTGCGCAGAATGGACATGAGTAAGCCGCCCCGCAAAACTGACCGCCTGACCATCCGGCAAGTTTGCAGACAGGTTATGGATCATGACAATCTGATCATCAGCGCTGTAATCTATCTCCGCCACCAGATCAGAATAAGCGGTTGTTAAGCCGGCATCTGGCGAACCCACTGTTAGGGTTCCGGCAGACGCTTCAACCTCACCGCTGAGCAGGCTCAGCTCAAATCTGTCAAATGTTCCGGATAAACGGGCCTCAACATCGCTGATCGCCTGCTGGCTTAGGGGGTTGTGTTGACCAAGCATCTTCAGCACGCTGGTTGCATCAACATGTTTGGTTTGCACGTCAAATACGCTCAGCTCAGAGAGTAAATTGATATTCACAAAAACAGTGATCTGCGGTTTGATCTGACCGGCCTCTACTGGCTGGGACAGCCGCAGGGAAGCATTTATCTTGTCCGCCAGCCCGTTAGTTCGTTCTGGCCAGACTGACAGGCTGAGATCGCTGAAATAGCCATTTTGATCTGGCCTGCCCGCTGCTGACAGCACAGTAAGCTCATCTGCTATCAGGGTTAACCGGCCTAAACCAGACGGCCAGGCCAGGCTGCCGGCCTCTGCAGACGAACTTTCTGTTTCGCTTGCTTCTTCTGACTTCAGCAAACCGACAATCTGGTTCAGCCAGCTAAATTCATCTGAAAATTCCCAGTGCTTTCCCTGCCCTGTTATTGTGATGCTGCGGGCCTGCACAGCGATTTCTTCTGGCAGCGCGGTGCGCAAAGAGGGCAGACCAAAAATGAAATCAACAGTCTCTAGGCTGACATGCTGGCCTTCAAAACTGAGGTCAGTTTCATGCCCACTTAAGATCAGCCGGAACCGGTCCAGATCATAGCTGAAAGACAGCGCAGATATGCGGGTCTGCAATCCTGGCACAGTGGCTGATAATTGATCAGCGACAACTTTTTCTATGCCGCCCCGCCGGTCTATCACATAAATGACAGCAGCCACCGCAACAGCCATCAGGCCAGAAAGCACAGCAAGGCTGAGCAGAACACGTCTCGCCCAAATAAACA
The DNA here is from genome assembly GCA_937988715.1 of uncultured Alphaproteobacteria bacterium. Lineage (GTDB taxonomy): Bacteria > Pseudomonadota > Alphaproteobacteria > Puniceispirillales > Puniceispirillaceae > JADHLI01. The sequence goes on from CALKIF010000158.1 coordinate 9,563, forward strand.
GGGCTGACTTGCGCGCTGTCTCTGGGCTGGGTTGCCCGGTTGCGTGACCCTGTTCAGCCACTGTGCCGTACTCTGGTCATGGAAGCTAAATGATACAAACGTTTCCCCGGTTGACGTAACTGATTATCAAGGTACAGACTACCCATAATTTCCTGCAAATTTATATGACTTTTTTGGCTATCATACTATATGAATTCACAGGAGAGTTCCTGTACTGATGAAAAATGGAGACAAAAGCATGTTGACGACCGGCCAAACCGCCCCGCTTTTTTCGCTACCGACGGATACCGGAGCCTTTAATCTGGCAGACCATCATGGCAAAAATGTGATTGTGTTTTTTTTCCCAAAGGCAGATACCTCAGGCTGCACCAAAGAAGCGGTTGCGTTTTCAGTACTGAAGCCGGAATTTGAAGCGGCCAATTCTCTTGTGATCGGCATCTCAAAGGACACACCTGAAAAGCAAGCAAAGTTTCGGGCGAAACATGATCTGACCTGCCTGCTTGGGGCAGATTTCAACAGTGATGTATGTGAACAGTTTGGTGTGTGGGTTGAAAAATCCATGTACGGCCGGACCTATATGGGCATTCAACGGGCAACATTCATCATTAATGCTGATGGCAAGATCGGAACTGTCTGGCCAAAAGTGAAAGTGGCTGGTCATGCAGAGGATGTGCTTGACCATCTGCGGGCTGGCGGTTGATGCCGCTCTGTTTCAGGCTGCTGTGATGACAGATATTGGCCCGCACCTGCTTGATGCCTTTAGGTGTGCAGACACCAAACAAAAAGCCGCAAAATCCAGAGACCTGTTCAGCGATATACAGGCCGGGTCTTATACCCATGTGGCCCCATGCACCTTCCCAGACCGCCCAGGCCGCCCTGAAGCGCCAGCGTTACTCGCCCCTCGGTTTGTGCCCAGACGGCGCATTACAGCGGGCAAAACGGGCCGTATCGCCCTTCTTCACGCCATTGCTCATATTGAGCTGAATGCCATTGACCTGGCCCTTGATATGGCCGGACGTTATGCTGCTTATGGCCTGCCGTTTGACTTTGTGCGTGACTGGTTATCTGTCGCTAATGATGAAGCCAAACATTTCATGTTGCTGAGCGATCGTCTGGAAAGCCTGGGCAGCTTTTATGGTGATTTGCCTGCTCATGACGGCCTGTGGGAAGCCGCGCTGGCAACACGAGACGATCTGGCCGGCAGGCTGGCGATTGCTCCGCTTGTGCTTGAGGCCCGCGGCCTGGATGTGACCCCGCAGCTGATCAGCAAAGTAACAGCTGTCGGTGACCAGCAAAGTGCAGATATCCTGCAGATTATCATGGAAGATGAGGTGGGCCATGTGGCCACAGGTAAAAAGTGGTTTGATTTTGTCTGCGGGTGCGAGCGGCGGGACCCCATCAGCAGCTGGCAGGGCCTTGTCAGGCAGTATTTCAGAGGTGATTTGAAACCACCATTTAATCTTGAGGCGCGCACCGCGGCCAAATTCTCAGCCGCTTTTTACGGCCCTCTGGCCGCAGGACGCCCGTCACTGGAACCAGCGGACAATGTGCCTGATTAATCACGGGTTGAGCCAACCCTTGCTGCCAGACTGGCCTCAATAAAATCATCCAGCGAACCGTCAAGAACCGCCTGGCTGTTTCCGGTTTCAACATTGGTGCGCAAATCTTTGACCATCTGATAGGGATGCAGCACATAAGACCGGATCTGACTGCCCCAGCCAATATCTGATTTGGTGGCATTATCATCCATAGCTGCCTGTTCACGTTTTTGCAACTCCAGTTCATAAATACGGGCTTTCAACATGTTCAGAGCGGTTGCTCTGTTGCGGTGCTGACTGCGGTCTGACTGGCATTGCACCACGATATTGGTTGGAATATGGGTGATCCGTATGGCAGAATCGGTGGTGTTCACATGCTGGCCGCCTGCCCCTGACGCCCGGTAGGTATCTACCCGCAGATCTTTTTCTTCTAATTGAATATCGATATTGTCATCGACCTCCGGATAAATCCAGACAGACGCAAAGCTGGTGTGCCGCCGGGCTGAACTGTCATAAGGCGAAATTCTGACCAGCCGATGAACGCCGGATTCCGTTTTCATCCAGCCATAGGCATTTACGCCCATAACCCGCAAAGTTGCTGATTTTATTCCCGCTTCCTCACCATCACTTTCTTCGATGACCTCCAGCTTGAACCCTCTGGCCTCAGCCCATCTGGAATACATCCGCAGCAACATCGCGGCCCAGTCCTGTGCTTCTGTGCCGCCAGCGCCGGGATGGATTTCAAGGAAACAATTATTGGCATCAGCCTCACCCGATAACAGGCTTTCAAGCTGTTTTTTACCAGCTATTTCAGCCAGGCGCGCCAATTCAGCATTCGCCTCAGCAACAAGGTCTGTATCCCCTTCTTCATCAGCCAGCTCAATCAGATCAAGTTGATCCTGCAATCTGGTCTCCAGATCTGTAATGCTTGCGATTTGCTGATCAAGGTGGGTTTTTTCGCGCATCACACTTTGGGCGGTTTCCTGATTGTCCCAGAAGTCAGGCGCAGATATCTGAGCTTCAAAGGCAGCAGCCCGATCAAGAGCCGTGTCCCAACCTACATGTTTGCGCAGCAGCTCAACTGCGGTCTTGATCGCTTCCGCAGCGGCCAGAGTTTCAGCCTGCATAATGATATCAGCCCTTCATAGTCTTAACATCTGTTCAGATGGAGGTATCAATACAAAGCAGGAGCGTCAACCGTTGAGGACCGGCTGGGTGATGACGGCATATCGATCAGCACTGTCGATTTTGGGCGTTGCCCGGGTTTAAACACCTCTAAGACAGCCATCTCATGATCAGGCAGCACCCGCTCACCGGTTTCGGCATGCACAGGCACAAGGGTGATGCCACCTGGGCGCCGGAACGGGATCAGCGGCTGTCCGGCAAGCGCATCGACCATAAACTGTTTGAAAATCGGCACCGCCGCGGTAGAGCCGGTCTCGCGTTTACCCAAAGGACGCGGGGTGTCATAGCCGACATATACACCAGCCACCAGATCAGGTGAAAACCCGACAAACCATGCATTTGTGTTATCATTTGTCGTGCCTGTTTTTCCGGCGACAACCAAACCAGCATCAGCGATACGCCGGCCAGTACCTCTGGTGATCACCCCTTCCAGCATAGAAACCATCTGATAGGCTGAAGCGGGGTCGGTCAGCTGTTCGCGCAAATCATTAAGAGCAGGCACATTCTGGTTATCCCAGCCTGCTGGTGCATCACAGGCTGAACAATCGCGCTTGTCATGACGCATGATGGTCTGGCCAAACCGGTCCTGAATCCGGTCAATCAGGCTGACATCAATTTTTCGCCCTCCATTCACCAGCTGGCCATAGGCGGCGGTCAGTTTCAGCAAGGTTGTTTCTCCGGCCCCTAAAGACATCGATAAAAAGGGCGGCAGGTCTGTATTGATCCCGAATTTGCGCGCATAATCCTGAACCATTGGCATGCCGACCGCCATAGCAAGACGGGCGGTCATCAGATTGCGCGATTTTTCAATCCCCACCCGCATAATCGACGGGCCATAAAATCTTTTTGTGTAATTCGCCGGTTTCCATTTTGGCTTGCCCGGGCCTTGATCCACCACCAACGGCGCATCAAGAATACGTGTGGTGGGGGTATAACCCTGATCAAGGGCCGCAAGATAGACAAAAGGTTTAAACGCAGACCCTGGCTGCCGTCTGGCTTGGGTGGCACGGTTAAACTCAGACACCCTGAAATCATACCCGCCTGACAGGGCCAACAGACGTCCCGTATGCGGATCAAGCGCAACAATGGCCCCTTCAACCAGTGGACGCTGGCCCAGCGCATAGATATTCCCCTCAGCCGGAACAACACCATCTTTTATCAAATCAGGGGCTTCTTCAGGTGGCTGGACAATCACAATATCATCAACAGCCAAAGCCTGCTTGAGCGAGGTGATCTTTGGTGGCCTTACCCCGTCAGGGCGGCGCGGCGGATAGGCCCATGCCGCCAGTGAAAAGGGGATAACAGCGCTTTTCCCTTGCACATAAATCTGCGCTTGTTCGTCATCGACCTGTGTCACCAGCGCGGCGAACCGCATTGCTGGCAACTGTTCTGTCAAGGTCTGAAGCTGCTCATCCACAGGCTTAGTCGGGTCCAGCCTTGTCAATGGTCCGCGCCACCCCTGGCGTCTGTCCAATGCCTCCAGCCCTTCACGCAAGGCCCGTTCTGCTTTCATCTGTAAAGTGGGGTTTAAGGTTGTGCGCACCGACAAGCCGCCCTCATAAAGGGTCGTACTGCCATAAATATCAGCAAGATGGCGGCGGACTTCTTCTGTGAAATAAGGCGCGTTTGCATTATCTGAACCAGACGTTTGCTGAACATCCAAGGGCTGGGATTTGGCCAGTTCTGCCTGTTCAGCGGAAACATAGCCATTTTCCCTCATCTGCTCCAGAACCCAATTCCGCCGCCCGATGGCTGCTTTCGTCCGCCGCACAGGGTGATAGTTTGATGGGGCTTTCGGCAGCGCCGCCAGATACGCCATTTCATGCAATTCAAGCTGGTCCAGCGCTTTGTCAAAATAATTCAGCGCCGCTGCCGCAACACCGTAACTGCCGTAACCAAGATAAATTTCATTCAGATACAAGGCCAAAATCTGGTGTTTGGTAAAGGCCCGTTCCATTCGAATCGCCAAAATGGCTTCTTTGATTTTTCTGTCCAAAGACAACTCATTGCTGAGCAGAAAATTCTTTGCCACCTGCTGGGTGATGGTTGAGGCCCCTATCGGCCGCCGCCCAGACCCAAGTGCGGCCAGATTGGTCACACTGGCCCGTACAAGGGCCACCGGATCCACACCTGGGTGAGAATAAAAAGATTTATCCTCAGCTGACAGAAACGCCTCAATAAGCTGAGGTGGCATGGCTTTGACTGGCACAAACAGGCGTTTTTGTGTGGCAAATTCGGCCAGCAATGCCCCGTTGCCAGCATAGATACGGGTGGCAACAGGCGGCTCATATTTGGCGAGCTGTGAATAATCGGGCAAATCCTGACCCCAGGTCCAGAACACCCATAACAATCCGCCGAGAGCAGCCACAGCAGACAGCAACGAGAATATGAACAAACCGATAAGATACTTCATGACAGGTTCTATATTAGGCAGAATTGAGGCCGTCTTGTGGCATCAGGATAATGGCGTAGTAAGATAAGTAACGATAGCTTTCGCCAGTCTTTGAGTCAGTTTACGGCGATATCGTTCTGAATTCAGGTTTTTTTCATCCTCTACATTGCTCAAAAATCCCATCTCAACAAGAACAGACGGCACATCAGGTGATTTTAAAACCGCAAAACCTGCAAAGCGATGCCCCCTCTTGTCCCCGCCTGGCATATCTTTGATCTGGTTCAAAATAGCAGCGGCAAGGCGAGAAGATTCATTCATGGTCTCCCGTTGAAACATGCTCAGAAGAGCATTTGCTGCTGCCGGATCCTCGCCCGCCAAATCCGGACCACCAATCAGGTCAGCCTTATTCTCTTGTCTGGCGATATAAGCTGCTTCCTTGTCTGATGCGGTATCTGAAAGGGTGAAAACAGATATGCCTCTGGCTGACTTTCGGGGGGCGGAGTCAGCATGCAGAGAGATAAACATATCAGCGCCCATATCTCGGGCAATTGCTATGCGTTGCCGCAGTTTTAAAAATTTATCAGAAGAGCGGATCAGTCGCGCAGATACCTTGCCGGTTTTATTTAAATCTGACGCCAGCTGTTTGGCAGCCGCCAGGGTAATGTCCTTTTCTTTTGTCCCTCTTTGTCCCAACGCCCCGGGGTCTTTGCCCCCATGTCCGGCATCAATGGCAATAATCCATTTCCGGTCCAGCTGGGCGGGCCGTGGAACTGGGCTGGCCACTGACACTTGCTGGCTGGAGGGTTGGCGCACTTCTGCCTGATCAGCAGGTGCGTCTTTGGGCGGCCTGTGGCCTGCTGATGTAAGGGTATACCCATCTTTTTGCAGTGAGCGTTGAGCCAATTTAAATCTGGTCGGCCCTTTATCAACCAAATCGATCACCAGACGATAACCACCCTTGTCTCGCGGTGGCAGGGTGAAGGCGCGTTCTGGTGAAGCCGGCGCAGTCATCTCTATGACCAGACGCCCGGTTCCAGGCTCAGGATGACCAAACCGGTAAGCAGAAGCTGGCCCGCTTGACAGAGCGCCGGCAGACTGAAGCTCAGCGATATCCCAGTTCAGCCCGGGACTGTCAACAACCAGCCGCCACGGCTCATCAAGCAAAAGCAGCTTTGCTGTGGCAGGCTGTCTGGTTTCAATCACAATGCGCAGTGCTGGTGCGCCATTCAGCTCAATCATACCCAGACGCATGCCGGTAAGCTGATTATCTGCCGCCATGGCCATTTGCCCGACACCCACAGCTCCCAGCATAAGTATGAATAAAACAGCTAATCTCCGGCTTAACGCGTTTATCATATTCGTCATTTTGCCCCGATGACTGCAGATTTCGTGACGCCAGATTAGAGCAAGCTTTTCGCGCTGACCAGCACCAAATTTGTGCTGAACTTTGTCAAACGGCTTGAATTTCTGCCGGGCTGTAGGCCATTTCCCCTTTTTAAAAAGACTTTGTTTTTCCGAAATTTACTGTATAGTGATGTCAGAATTTTGAACTTGGTACTGCACCCCCACTTATTGCAGGGCAAATTTGATAACGCGCTGCTCAGATATGGCGGGCCAGACCAATTACAAACGACGCTGTCAGAAGCGAACAGAAACCAGCCAACCGCTGCTTATCTGTATGGTTCCTGGCAAAACAACGAAATCGAGTTGACCACAGATGAGCTGTCTTATCCTGACAAATGAACGCATTGGCACAAGCCAGCGGCCGGTTATACTGTCCGGCTTTTCTGCGTTCTCGGCATCTGCTGTTCAGTTAAACCAGATATCTGACACCCAGATGTCTGAGAAAATCATGTCCTGTCTGCTCTCTCGACAGCAACAGGCGACAGAAAGTTTCACCAATGACAAAAAAAATGCTGATCGATGCACATCAGCCCGAAGAAACACGGGTTGTTTTGCTCAACGGAAACAAGATCGAAGAGTTTGATTACGAGAATAACAGCCTTGCTCAACTAAAAGGAAATGTCTATCTGGCCCGGGTAACCCGGGTTGAACCATCTTTGCAGGCGGCATTTGTTGAGTATGGCGGTAACCGCCAAGGGTTTTTGGCGTTCAGCGAAATCCATCCCGATTATTATCGTATCCCTGTCGAAGACAGAGAAGCTTTAGAAGCAGACTCTGAAGAGTCATCTTCTGCTGAGGCTCAGGAAAGTGCGGCAGCAGATGCTGAGCCGTCTGAGGAGAATGAAGACACAAGCTCATCAAATAACGCCCCTGAAGAACTTGGAGGCGATGACGAGCATGATGATCGCTCTCAATCTTCTGAATCAATGATGCGGCGGTACAAGATTCAAGAAGTCATCACCCGTAAACAAATTCTGCTTGTTCAGGTTGTAAAAGAAGAGCGCGGCAACAAAGGCGCTGCGCTGACCACCTATCTGTCTTTGGCAGGACGCTATTGTGTGCTGATGCCAAACAGCAACAGAGGCGGCGGTGTGTCCCGGAAAATCACCAATGTTGCTGACCGCAAACGCCTGAAGTCAGTGGTCAGTGATTTGGATATTCCAAAGGGTATGGCGGTTATCGTCAGGACCGCAGGTTCAAAACGCACAAAAACAGAAATCAAGCGTGATTATGCCTATCTGTCAAAATTGTGGAATGAAATCCGCTCAAAGACACTGCAGTCTGAAGCCCCTGCCCTGATTCACGAAGAGGGCTCATTGGTCAAACGTGCCGTCCGCGATATGTACACAAATGATGTGGAAGAGGTCCTTATCGAAGGCGATGACAGCTACAAGGTGGCCAAGGCGCAGATGAAAATGCTGATCCCAAGCCACGCGAAGCGGGTCATAAAGTACGAAGGAACAGAACATCTGTTTCAGAATTATGGGATCGAACCACAGCTGGATACCATTCATCAAGGCGAGGTCACCTTAAAATCAGGCGGATATCTGGTCATTAACCAGACCGAAGCTTTGGTTGCGATTGATGTGAACTCCGGCAAGGCCACGCGTGAGCGAAATATTGAAGAAACCGCGCTGAAAACAAATCTGGAAGCCGCTGAGGAAGTTGGGCGGCAGCTGAAGTTAAGAGATTTGTCTGGTCTGATTGTTATCGATTTCATCGATATGGAAGAGAACCGCAACAAATCTGCTATTGAACGAAAGCTGAAAGATGCGTTACGGCATGATCGGGCGCGGATACAGGTCGGGTCAATCAGCCATTTTGGACTGTTGGAAATGTCTCGCCAGAGGTTGCGTCCATCACTGGCTGAATCAGTCTCACAAGCCTGCCCGCATTGTGCAGGGACAGGCCGGATCAGATCTATCAATTCAGCAGCTTTGCAAATCCTGCGTGTTGTTGAGGATGAGGCGGGTAACCGGCCGGGACAGGATATTTCCATTTTTGTTCACCCCGATGTGGCGCTGTATATTCTGAACCAGAAACGGGCCAGCCTGGCGAGCTTGGAACAGCAATTTGGCATCTCTATTCTTATTGAAGCTGATCCGGCACTGATCCCGCCTGATTACAGGCTGGGCGGTGAGCAGGCAGAACCCTCCTCCCGTGCTGGCAATAACGGCAATAATGGCGGCCGGTCCAGAGGCGGCAGAAACAATAAATCAGCCCGTAACCAGAATGAGGCCGGCAGCCAGAGACCGGCACAGCCTGACGCAGAGAGCGAACGGCCAGAAGATGAAGATGAACAGCCTAAGCGGAAGCGCAGAGGCCGGCGTGGCGGCAGACGGCGCAAGAAACGCGGTAATGAAGAAAGCACAGAGTTAACTACACAAAGCCCATCAGAGGCAGAAACCGCAGATACAGACGCAAAGTCTGAATCTGATGCCACGCCACAAGACAGCCCGGAAGCTGAGGCAAGCGAGCAGAAAGCAAAAAAGCCGCGCAGACGCACTAAGGCAAAAGCGGCCAAAGCTGAAACCGCGCCGCAGGACGATAATCCAGCTGAGACAACTGATAATGTTGAGGCGCAAAGCCCTGCAGATGAAGCAGCTCCGGCTAAAAAACAGACCAAAGCCAAGAAAAAAGCGGGCACAGGCGCAGCCAAGAAAACCAAGGCCAAGAAGACAGCCACAAAGGCCGGAGCCAAGAAAGCAAAGGCAAAAGCAAGCACATCTGAGCAGACAGCTTCACAAGATGAGAAGCCGGCTGAACAGAAGGCGGCAGGCCAGAGCGATGATTCAGAAGATAATGCGCAAGACCGCAGCCCGAAAAGTTCGGTTGAAATGACGGTCATCAATATTGATGAAGCCCCGTCTGCGGAGAAGAAGAAAAAAGGGTGGTGGTCACGCTAATCGCGGGCCCCACTCACTCCTTCTTTTCAGCGCAGGAAGTGTGCCCCTTTCAGGCAGCATCAACCTTCAGGCTGGTGATAAAATTATTGAACCGGCTGACGGCCTGATGCATGTCAGCTGTGCTGCCGGCAAAGGATAAGCGTAAATAGCGGTGACCATTGACCGGATCAAAATCAACGCCTGGTGTGGTTGCAACGCCCTGCTCTGCCAGCAGACGTGCAGCAAAATCAAGTGAGCTGTCACTGAACTGAGCGATATCGGCAAACAAATAAAATGCTCCCTGACATGGCGCTGCTGTTTCCGTAATGGCGCTTGGCAAGCCTTGAAGCAGAATATCTCTGTTTGCTGCGTAACGGGCCACATGCCTGTCCAGCTCAGCTTCACAATCAAATGCAGAAACCGCAGCGAGCTGATTTGGTGTCGGTGCTGAAATAAACAGATTCTGCGCCAGCTTTTCGACCGGCCCGAGCAGGTCATCGGGAAGGATCATCCAGCCAATCCGCCAGCCGGTCATAGAGAAATATTTCGACAGGCTGTTAATGATAATCGCATTTTTGGTGTAATTAAGGGCGGTATCACATCTGTGGCCATAGACAAGACCGTGATAAATCTCATCTGAGATCAGGCGAACCCCCTTTTCATCACACCATCTGCAGATGTCCGCGAGCTCAGAATCGCTGAGCACCGCGCCGGTCGGGTTTGCCGGGCTGGCGATCATCAGCCCGTCCGGCAGGCTGTCCCAGCTTTCCATCTCTGCCAATACAGGTTTCCAGCCCTGCTCAGCCCCAGCAGATAACAGGACCGGCTCAAGACCCAGGCCCAACATCAGGTTACGGTAAGCCGGATAGCCAGGGTTTGGGATCGCAATGCGGTCGCCCTCATCAAAAGCAGATAAAAAAGCCAGAGCAAAAGCTGTAGAAGAACCGACAGTAATCGCTACATTATCTGTATGTGGCTGCGTGCCGTACCATTCATCATAAAACCGGGCAATACGCTGACGCAGAGGCATTTGGCCAAACGCCAGTGAATAGCCATGTGCTGAAGGTTCACGCAAAGCGGCCAACATCGCCTGATTCACGGCGTCCGGGGCTGAGCTGGACGGCTGCCCCACCTCAAGATGAATAATATCTGCCCCTTGTGCTGCCAATTCAGTTGATTGACGCATTACATCCAATGCCAAAAACGCTGGAAATTCTGACCGCTTTGATGTTTTTAATCTTGTTTGCATGTTTCAGCTCTGTCGTTTTTCAATTTTTGCGCCGGAGTGTTGTTTTGCTCACCCCGCCATTTAACTCTGTAATTTCCTGCTAGCATAGGCTAACCTTCTGCGTGGAGAACAAAAATAGGCCCGCCTTATGCGGACCCGATTGTTTGTCACCCCACCCTGTACACGCAACAAAACACTAGCGGCCCCTGAAGTCAATTTCTTAAAACGCAACAAATTTGAAAATTTTTAATTTTTAACAGAATAAAATTCCATTTTTGTAAAGGTAAACAGACCAGATGGCAGCATTCTGTCGAAAATTTGCCTATATTATGGCTTTTTTGCTGTCATTTCAGATCATGCCAGCTTTTTCTGGCAGTCTGATCAGAGACAGCGAGATTGAGCTTGTGCTGCAGGATTCTGTCCTGAATATGGCGCGTGAGGCCGGATTTCCAGAAGGCATTAAAATCAGGATCATCATAGACCCGGCTTACAATGCATTTGTTGTTGGCGGCGAGACCGTGTTTATTCACAGCGGCCTGTTGCTGACTGCCCGTTCAGCAGAAGAAATTCTGGGCGTGATTGCGCATGAAATTGGCCATCTGGCAGCGGGTCATGCACCTTTGCGAGAAGAGGCCGCAAGAGAAGCCAGCCTGGCAACCGCGCTGACCGCGATTGCGGCAGCTGCCGTTGCGGCCAGCGGGTCTGCGGATGCCGCGCTTGGTGTTGCTATTGGCGGGTCTGACAGAGCCAAACGGCGGTATCTGTCCTTATCCAGAAAAGATGAATCTGTTGCTGATGAATGGGCTTTATCACTGTTGGATTCTGCAGGTATTTCCAGCCATGGCCTGACTGATTTCATGCGGCGGCAGGCCAGCCAGCGCATTCTGCCTGAAAGCCGGCAAAGCGAATATTACACCACTCATCCAGGGGCCAAAGAACGCTTGTCCACCTTTACCGACCACACCAACCAGACGGCAAATGAAAACAGACGGCTGAGTGATGCTGATATTCAGCGCCTTGCCCGGATTGTGCTGAAGCTGGCGGCCTATATTCAGCCCCCCGGCCGGGCCCGCAGCACACCGTTCCGTCTTGACTGGACCCGCGCATCATCAGACCCGTCCAAAGTTGCACCAGCAGATACGAGCTTGCTTTATGCTGAAGCGATCGCTTTGTTCAGGCGCGGCGATATAGAAGCGTCAGATAAGGTGATGACAGATCTTCTCACCCGTTCTTCTGATGATGCCTGGCTACAGGAATTTGCCGGTGATCTGGATATGTCTGCTGCCAGACCGGATCGGGCGGCTGTCCATTACAGACAGGCTCTAAGCTTGCAGCCGGACAGCCCACAAATCAGCCTTAGCCTGGGCAGGGCATTGATCGCCATTAATGACAATGCTTATCTGCCTGAAGCTATTCAGGCCCTGAAGTCAGCAAATGAAGGCGAGCCGAACTGGGGCTTTGTGAAACGCCAGCTTGCCATTGCTTATGGCAGAAACGGGCAGGTCGCTGAAGCTGATCTGACCTTAGCTGAGGAAGCTCTTCTGGCAGGTGATAAGCCAAGGGCCGCGCAAATGGCCAACCGGGCCTTGGCTGACGAGACGGCAGCGCCTCATATCCGCTCACGCGCCAGGGATATTTTGTTCCAGTTAAATGTTGAGCCCACAAAAAAGTGA